>CAYSIX010000054.1:0-20026 GCA_964431205.1 uncultured Phycisphaeraceae bacterium | reverse complement strand
GGGCCTGCCGCGGACGGGCACGTCGATGATGATGCAGATGCTGGCGCCGGGGGGCATGGGGGTGCTTAGCGACGGAGTGCGGGGGCCGGACGAGGACAACCCGCGGGGGTATCTGGAGCTGGAGGCGGTCAAGCGGACGGGGCAGGACGCGGGGTGGGTGTCGGGCGCGGAGGGCAAGGCGGTGAAGGTGGTTCATGCGCTGCTGCGGTCGCTGCCGGCGGGCCCGGCGTACCGGGTGGTGCTGATGCGTCGGCCGATGGCGCAGGTGCTGGCGTCGCAGCGGGCGATGCTGGCGCGTTCGGGCGGGGCGGGGGCGCATCTGCCGGCGGACCGGCTGGCGGCGGTGTACGAGGGGCAGTTGCGACAGGCGGTGGAGGCGGTGCGAACGCGGGAGGGGTTCTCACTGCTGGAGGTGTCGTACGAGGCGGTGCTGGCGGACCCGCGGCGGGAGGCCGAGCGTGTCGCGGGGTTTCTGGACGGTCGGGTGGACCCGGCGGGGATGGTCGAGGCGGTGGACCGGCGTCTGCACCGGCATCGGGGGTAGGCGGCGCGGTCGGACGGGTCGTACGATGCGGTGATGACGAAGCCGCGTCCCCCGGGCAGCCCGCGAAGCCTCGACCTGGATAAGGATCGGGCGTTGACGGTGACGTGGTCGGACGGGACGGTGACGGAGTACCCGATCGAGTATCTGAGGCGGATGTCGCCGTCGGCGGACGCGCGGCACCTGCGGGAGCAGATGACGAAGAACCCGCTGACGGTGCTGCCGGCGAGCGCGGCGGGGTCTGGGGGGCCTCTGCGGGCGGAGGGCGCGGAGCTGGTGGGCAACTATGCGGTGCGGATCCGGTTCTCGGACGGTCACGACACGGGGCTGTATTCGTGGGACTACCTGTGGCAGATCGGGCCGGGATCGGTCGAAGGGGAGGTGGGCAAGGATCAGGGTAAATCCTGATGCGTCCGGTGGGCGTGAAGTCTCGAAGGAATCTCATGCTGCGCGAAAGGCCTGGCCGATAAGCACCGCAGTCGGGCGAGGGCTTGCATCGGTCCGATGAGTGGTTTATGCTCCGCGCGCCTTTGGGCATCAGGGAACGGGCCGCCATGTGGTGGCCGGATCAGGGCACCGTTATTAGATGTTTGTTGCGGAGGATGTGGCACGCCGGTATCGTCCGGTTGACCGAGAGGTATGCCCGCCCGAAGAGCATCGACCGAACGCTCACGTTTCTTTTTTAAACCGTGCCACGATCGTGTGGCGACCATCAGGGGATCGCAGGGTTCCAGGAATCTTCCAAGGAGACGCACCAATGTCAGGGAAACGTGTCAGAAGTTTGTTGGCAGGCGCCGCGTTGTGCAGCATCGTGCTGCCGGCGTCGGCGGAAACGCGGTCGGAAACCGAGGCGCTGCGTGCCGAGCTCGAGTCGCTTCGGGCTGAGGTGTCGCAGTTGCGCCAGTCCGAGTCTGATCAGTGGCTGAACGAGAGGCGAGCGGAAGAGGTCAAGTCGCTGATCCGCGACGTGCTGGCCGACGCCGAGACGCGTTCGACGCTGCTGCAGGACGGGCTGACCGCCGGTCACGACGGCAAGCAGTTCTTCCTTCAGTCCGCGGACGGGGCGTACCGTTTGAACGTCGGCGGTCAGATCCAGGTCCGCGCGCTGTGGGACTTCCAGGACGATCGTGGCGACACGATCGAGGACACCAACGCCGACGGCGACGAGATCGAGCGGGACGTGACGGACGAGGACGATTACGGCCTGCAGATCCGCCGCACGAAGCTGTGGTTCCACGGCCACATCGGCAGCCCGAAGCTGACGTACTACATCCAGCTCGCGACCGATCGTGGTGACGGCGACGTCCTCGTCGAAGACGTGATCGTCGGGCACACGTTCGACAACGGGATCACGCTCCAGGCCGGTAAGTGGAAGCTGCCGTTCTTGGCCGAGGAGCTGCTCAGCTCGAAGCGTCAGCTCGCGATCGAGCGCGCCATGGTGACCGAGTTCTTCACGCTGGACCGTGGCGAGCAGATCATGGTCTCGTACGAGGCCGACATGTGGCGGACGATGCTGTCGTTCAACGACGGTGCCGACGAGGAGTTCTCGACGATCGGCGAGGACGCGGTGGAACTGGCGTTCACCGGCCGCGGCGAGGTCCTGCTCATGGGCGAGTGGGGCCAGGGCAAGGACTACGTGGCGTGGGACGGTGAGGACACGCTGCTGGTGCTCGGCGGTGCGGGTCACTACCAGATGGGTGACGGCAACAACGCGGACAACGGCAGCGAGAGCCAGGCCGACTACGCCGCGTGGACCGTCGACGCCCTGTTCGAGACGGCCGGCTGGTCGCTGAACGGTGCGTTCACCGGCGGGCACATCATGAACTCGTCGGTCATCGAAGACCGCGACATGTTCGGCGCCCTGCTGCAGGGTGGTTACAACATCAACGACACCTACCAGCCGTTCGTTCGCTGGGAGTGGATCGACGGCGACGTCGATGACGAGGGCGACATCCAGGCCCTGACCGTCGGCGTGAATTACTTCATCAAGAAGCACAACGCCAAGCTGTCGGCCGACGTGGTCTGGGTGTACGACCACCAGGACTTCTCGAACCCGTTCGGCAACAGCATCACCAGCGACGGCCTGGGCATCAGCGGTCTGGATAGCGACGGCGACGACCTGGTCGTCCTTCGCGGACAGTTCCAGCTCGTCTTCTGATACCCGCGGCAGATTCTTGCTCACCCCCGAGCGGACCGGCATCACGCCGGTCCGCTTTTTTTGTGCGCTCGCTCCGCCCACCGGGCGGCTGCCCGTGCCCCGAGGGCGGGCGTGCCGGCTCCAGACCGCGGCCCGACGCCTCACCGAAATCTCACATACCATCGGGCACCCGGTTTCCGCCCCCCGATAACATGTCTCGATTGCTGGAGACCCTGACATGATGCTCGCTCACGCGTCCGAGCCCCGTCCCGAGCGCTCCAAGCCGTCGGCCGACGCCTCGCTGCTGATCGTCGAGGACGAGCAGGACCTGCTGGAGCTGCTGCGTTACAACCTTCAGCGGGAGGGGTACGAGGTGCGCACCGCCTCGACGGGTGAGCAGGGCCTCCAGCAGGTCCGCGCCAACCCGCCGGACCTGGTCCTGCTGGACCTGATGCTGCCGGCGATGGACGGGCTGGAGGTCTGCCGGGCGATCAAGTCGCGCTCCGAGACCGCGGACATCCCGATCATCATGCTGACGGCCAAGGGCGAGGAGGCGGACATCGTCCGCGGGCTGGAGCTGGGCGCCGATGATTACGTGGTCAAGCCGTTCAGCCCCCGGGTGCTGCTGGCGCGCATCGCCGCGGTCATGCGCCGGGCCGAGGGTGCCGAGGCCTCGACCGACGGCCGACCGATCATCCAGGTCAGCGGTATCCGGATCGACCGCGACCGTCACGAGGTGCGGATCGAAGACCGGCGGATCGATCTGACGGCGACGGAGTTCAAGCTGCTGGTGCTCCTGGCTGAGCGGCCCGGACGCGTGTTCACCCGCCAGCAGATCATCGATTCGATCCATGAGGGGTTCGCCGCGGTGACGGATCGATCGGTAGACGTGCAGGTAGTCTCGTTGCGGCGCAAGCTCGGGGAGGCGGGGGAGCTGATCGAGACGGTGCGCGGCGTGGGGTACCGGTTTCGGGACTGAAGAGACGGGCGGGCGACGCCTCGCCGTGAGGCCGGGGCGGATCAACCGCCGTCCGAGCCACGTCGCATCGGGGCGGTGGGCTCGACGGGCTCACCGGCGGGGTCCGGGGTCGCCTGGTCGGGTTGGCTCGTCGTCAGGTAGGGTCGGATCTTCGCGAGCGTGGCAGGACCGATCCCGGGCACGTCGAGCAGTTGCTCGAGGCTCGAGAAGGGGCCGTGATTCTGACGGTGGGAGATGATCCGCGCCGCCAGGACGGAGCCGACGCCGGGCAGGCGCGCGAGCTGGGCGGCCTCGGCGTCATTGATCGACAGGCGGGCGGGTTCGTCGGCGGGCTCGACTGCGGCGGCCGCGACATGCCGCGTGAGTCGCTCGACCTCGAGGCGGATGCCTTCCAGCCCGCGCGCGACCGCCTCGCGGATGTGCCGCGTCGCGCTGGCGGTGGTCTCGCTGAGCCCGGCCAGTTCCACGACCGCCGCGTGCAGCGCCTCGGCCGCGCGGGCGTCTCGCTCCAGCCGCGCATCGATCGAGCTCAGGGCGTCATGCAGCCTCGCGACCTGCTCGACCAGGGCGCGGTCGGCCTCGATGTCCGCCCGCTGCCAGGCGGGATGCATCTCGTGAAACTCGCCCCGGCCGATTTCGTCGAGCGGTTGCCCCCAGGCGATCGGCCCGATCGGGTCCGCGGGCTGCGCCCGCAGCGGCGGGTCCCACCGCCACCACGCCAAGGCCACGAACATCGCGACGGTTACCGGAAGCACGGGTCGGGTCAGGGGAGTGCGGCTGAGCATGTGGTGTCCTCGGTTGGCAGTCGTTCTCACGCCGAGTCCCGACGGCCGGCCGGCGGTGATCACGCGGCGTTTGCCCCTGGCCGAGCGGTCGCGTTCGTGCGCACGACGCCGGCGTCCGGACGCGCGAACCCACAGAGCGTCGGCACCGATCGGTGACGTGGTCGCGCTCAAGAAGCCGCCCGGGGCGCGCGCACGCCGGTCGCCCGGGGCGTGCCGGATCGGCGCCCGTCGCGGGTCGCCGAGTGACAGGTTTTCACGTCGGTGGGGGTTACGAGACGACCTGGCCGAGGCTGAAGATGGGCAACAGCAGGGCAATGGCGACGAAGCCGACGATCAGCCCCATCAGGGCGATCATGGCCGGCTCGATGTACTGGGTGGTCTGCTTGGCCTGCTCGTCGAACTCGAGCTCGGTGTGCTCGGCGATGCGGTGCATGACCTGGGCGAGCCGGCCGGACCTTTCCGCGGCGTAGACCATCTGGCAGACGGAGCGGGGCATGAGCGAGGAGGCGAACATGGCCTCGGAGAGCTGGGTGCCGCGTCGCAGGCGTTCGTCGACGTCGTCCCAGAAGGCGTCGAAGACGGCGTTGCGGGTGACCTGCCGGGTGATGGCGACCATGTCGAGGATGGGGACGCCGGCGGCGATCATGGTGCCCATGCAGCGACAGCCGCGGGTGAGGTAGAGCTTGAGGTAAAGCGGGCCGATCAACGGCAGGCGGAGCTTGAGCCGGTCGATCACGGCGCGGCCGCCGGGCGTGCCGACGGCGGCGGCGAGCAGCGCGAGCCCGATCAGACCCGTGCCCGCGAACAGGTGCCAGTGAGTGGTCATCGCATCGCTGAGCCCCAGCAGCAGGCGGGTCGGGCCGGGCAGCGCGCTGCCGCGCTGCTGGTAGATCGCGGCGAACTTGGGCAGCACGGCCAGCAGGAGGAAGGCGGTGACGGCGATGAGGGCCGTGAACATGATCGCCGGGTAGGTCAGCGCGCCGCGCAGCTTCTGGAGCGTGTGTTGCTCCTTGCTCAGGTACATCGCTACGCGTTCGAGCATCTGTCCCATGGTGCCCGAGGCCTCGCTGGCACGGACGAGGCTGGTCAGCAGCGGCGGAAAGACCTGGGGGTACTGCGCCAGGGAGGAGGAGAGGTCCTCGCCCCCGCGCACGCGCCGGGCGACCCCCTCGATCACCTCCCGAAAGCGCGCGTTGGGCGTCTGCTCGGCGGCGCACTGCAGCGCCTCGGAGATCGGCACGCCGGTGTCGACCATGACCGCGATCTGTTGCGTGAACGTGATCACGTCGGCGCGGCGGATGCGCCCGCCTTGCCCCGCGCGGGGGCGCGTGGCCCCGTCGTCATCGGCGGGCGACAGCTCGACGATGAACCGCCCGTCACGGCGCAGGAGCTGCGCCGCCTGGTCGGCCGACTCGGCGTCGAGCACCCCCGCGCCGACGCCCCCCGCCCCGTCTCGCACCCGATACTGGAATCGCGCCACGCCTGCGACCTCCCGCGGCTCAAGCCGTCGTCGCCGCGATCACCTCTTCGGCCGTGGTCAGCCCCGCCCGCAGCTTGGCGACCCCGTCCTCACGCATCGTCATGAACCCCTCGGCCGCTCGCGCCAGCCGACGCAGCTCCTGCAGCGACACGCCCCGGCTGATCGCGTCCAGGGCCTCGTCGTCGGGCACGTACAGCTCGAAGAGCCCGACGCGGCCGCGGTACCCGGTCTGTCGGCAACGCCCGCAGCCGGTGCCGGCGTGCAACGCGTCGATCGCGTAGCCCTCGCCGCGGAGCCGTTCGAGCAGCCGCTGGTTCGCCGTCGTGTCCGGCGCCGGGCCCCCGCAGTGCGGGCATACCCGTCGGACCAGCCGCTGGGCGAGCACCCCGCGAACCGACGCCGCGACCAGGTACGGCTCCACCCCCATGTTCACCAGCCGGGTCACCGCGCTGGGCGCGTCGTTGGTGTGCAGCGTCGTCAGCACGAGGTGCCCGGTCAGCGCCGCCTGGATCGCCACCCGCGCCGTTTCCTGATCACGCACCTCGCCGACCATGATCACGTCCGGGTCCTGGCGGAGCAGCGATCGCAGCGCGCTGGCGAAGGTGAACCCCGCCTTCTCGTTGACCTGGAACTGATTGACCCCGGGCAAGGAGAACTCGACCGGGTCCTCGACGGTGCAGACGTTCAGCGCATCGTCATTGAGCTCCGAGAGGCTGCTGTAGAGGGTGGTGGACTTGCCGCTGCCGGTCGGGCCGGTGACCAGCACGACGCCGTTGGGCTGGTGGACCACGCCGCGCCACCGCTCCAGCGTCGCCGCGCCCAGGCCCAGGCGGTCCAGCCCGATCATCACGTTGGACTTGTCGATGATGCGCAGGACCGCCTTCTCGCCGTGCTTGCCCGGCAGGCTGGAGACGCGCAGGTCGATCGAGCGCTTGTCGATCACGACGGCCATCGCGCCGTCCTGCGGTTTTCGCCGCTCGGAGATGTCGAGCCCGGCCATGATCTTGATGCGGCTGATCACCGCCGGATGGAGCTTGGCCGGCGGCGCGATCTTCTCGTACAGCCGCCCGTCCACGCGGTACCGCACGCGAAGCCGGTTCTCGCCCGGCTCGATGTGGATGTCGCTGGCGCCCTCCTTGACCGCCTCGAAGATCAGAAAGTTGACCAGCTTGATCACCGGCGAGTCGCCGGCCGCCGCCTCCGGGTCCATCAGGTCGTTGGCGCGCGGCTCGATCACGCGCAGGTCGTCCTCGTGCAGGTGCTCGGTCAACTCGTCCAGCTCGAAGACCTGGCCGCTCGGCAGGTACGCCTGACGCGTCCGCTCGATGTCCTCGTGTGTCGCCGCGACCACCTGCACCGTGCACCCGGTCAGCCGCTCGACCTCCTCGATCACGAACACGTTGGTCGGCTCGTGCATCGCGAGGGTGAGCCGGCCCTCGATCAGGAACAGCGGCAACACGCCCTGCGACTCGAGAAAGTCTCGCGGCAGCAGCTCGATCACCTTCGGATCCGCGAGCTTGGGCGTCACCCTGGCGAACGGCAGGCCGTACGCCCTCGCCAGGCACTCCATCACCTGCTCTTCGGTCACGAACTTCAGCTCGACGAGCACCTCGCCGAGCAGTTTGCGGCCCTCGCGGCCGCGCTGATAGGCCAGCGCCTCCTCGATCTGCTCGCGCGTGACCAGGCCGTGCTCGAGCAGCAGGTCGCCGACGCGTTGCGGCTGCACGCGGGGCCGATCGGAGACGGGTTGCGTGGGGGCGGCGTTCATGGCGATCAGCGGAGGCTTTCGATGGCGGCGTCGACGTCGTCACAGCAGGGCAGGCGGCCGGTGAGTCGGGTGATCTCCAGGATGGTTCGCAGGTTGGCGCTGGGCGAGGCCAGGCGGACCTGGCCGAGGCGTGTCGCCGCCTCTTCGCTCAGCCAGAGCAGCGCCTCGAGGCCCTTGGAATCGACGGCTTCGAGTCGGGAGACGTCGAGCACGAAGTCGCGGACACGGTCGGTCATGCGATCGAGGGCGGTGCGGCGAAACGTGTCCACGTCCTCGGCGACGAGCTCGCCGCGGACGGTCATCACCGTGAGCTGGTCGTGATCCTCATGGGTCAGTTTCATGGCCGTGCTTGCCGCGAGCGGTTGGTCGTGTCCGTGGCGTCATTGGCGACGAACGACGGGCGAGGTTCGTCGGGGGGCGTCGCTCAGGCGGATCGCTTGAGTCGGATCCCCTGGTGTCGCTCGAGGGCCTCCTGGAACGGTTCGAAGTCGAGTGTGACGAACAGGTCGGCGAGCTGGGGATCGAACTGCTTGCCGGCGAAGCGTCGGATCTCCTCGAGGACGAGGGGCAGGGGCATGGCCTGGCGGTAGGTTCGGTTGCTGCTCATGGCGTCGAAGGCGTCGGCGAGGCCGATGAGCCGGCCGAACAGGGGGATCGCGTCGCCGGCCAGGCCCTCGGGGTAGCCGCGCCCGTCGTAGCGCTCGTGGTGGTAGAGCACGCCGGGGATCAGGTCGTCCATCTGGCGGATGTCCTGGAGGATCCGCGCGCCGATCTCGGGGTGCCTCTTGATCTGGGCGAACTCGTCCTCGGTGAGCTTGCCGGGCTTGCAGAGCACGGCCTCGGGCACGCCGATCTTGCCCACGTCGTGGACGAGCCCGGCGAGGTAGACGCGCTCGCAGGTCTGGGCGTCGAGGCCGGCCGCCTCGGCCAGCAGCCGCGACATCAACGCCACCCGCTCGGAGTGACCGTGGGTGTACGAGTCTTTCGCGTCGATCGCCGAGGTCAACGCGTGCAACGTCCCCAGGAACATCGCGTTGACGTCCTCGTACAGCATGAGGTTCTCGAGGAAGATGGTCAGGCTGTTGGCCAGCGAGTCACAGAGCTTGTAATCGACCATGGTGATCTGATCGGCGTCGAGCTTGTCCCCGCCGAACAGCACCGCCAGCGCCCGGCCCTCGACGCGAAGCGGGACCGAGAGCAGGTTGGACGCCAGGCGCGGCAGCGGCTCGATCCCCACCGCCGACGTGTCGTCCACGATCATCGGCCGCTCGTCCGTGTGCTCGGCCGCCTCGTCGAGCAACGCCAGCCCGATCGTCTTGAGCGCCGCGCGCTGATCCCGCACCGGCCCGGCGACGAACAGCTCGCCCGCCAGCGCGTCCAGCCGACGCTCGCCCTCGACCAACTGCAACGCCAGCCAGCGCAGCCCCACCACCTCGCACAGCTCACGCACCGCCTCACCGAGAAACCGCGCCGGCGCCTGGTTCAGGTTCATGCTCGCCGACAGCTTGTACAGCAGGCTCAGTTCCTCGTACGTGCCCGAAAGCTCGCGGCTGAGGCTCAACAGCTCCTCCGCCTGCCGGCCGCGGGCGGAGACGTCCTGGCACATCCAACTGAGGCATTGCGCGACCCGACGCGCCTCGGCCGAGCCCATCAGCCCTTCCCGCTCGACCTCGGCGCGGGTTGCTTCGTAGTCCCTCTGCAGGCGGTCACAGGCGTGACGGAACTGCTCGGACTCGACCAGCTCGCGGCCCGGGAGCAGGGCGACGTGGAGCTGCGGCGGCGCCTCGGCCTCCGAGCGCCGCGGCCGCCCGCTGGGCACCGCGATCGCCTCCAGCCCCGGCCAGAGCGACACCGGCTCGTCGCCCGCGCCCGACAACGCCGGCCACGCACGCCGCACCGCCTCGGCAAACATCGGCGACCCGACCAGCATCCGCTCGACCGGACGCAGCGGCTCGCCCTCGACCACCGCACCGTCCCGATCCAGCAGCAGCACGCTGACCCCCAGCCGCCGGCAACGCTCGGTCACGTCCGCCAGCCACCCCGGCCGATCGCTCTGCGCCACGATCACGCTCACGCCTGACCCGTCCCTTCCGCCTGCGGGTGGGCCGTCGCCAGCCCGCTCTCGAACATCGACTCCACCTTGGCCAGGATCTCGCGCGGGCCGAACGGCTTGCTCATGATCTCGACCACGTTCGTCGCCCGCACCTCCTCGTCGGCGATGCTGAAGCCCCGCGCGGTCAGCATCAGCACCGGGACCTGCGCCGTCGCGGCGGTCACCTTGAGCTTCCGCGCCAGCTCGACACCGCTCATCAGCGGCATCTGGTAATCCGTGATCACCAGGTCCGGGACGTGTTCGATCGCCAGTTGTAGCCCCTCTTCGCCGTCGCGCGCGGTCAACACCTCGTACCCGGCGCCGCGCAACTTCATCGCGACGACGTGAACGATGTGGGCCTCGTCATCCACGACCAGAATGGTTCGACTTGATTTCATCGACGGCCTCGCTCCGGGGTGCTCCGACACGATCCGGGTTTCCGTACCATCACCGCGACATCGCCACGACGCGGTCGAGAAGTCCCTTCGATACTGTTGAATATGTCGGCGATCGGTCGGCCCGACCTAACCACGGTCCGCCGGCCCCGGGCGGACGAGAACCGCGGACCGGCCGACGGCGCGGCCGTCGGACGCCTCACGGCGTATCGGGCGCGTCCACCGACACCCGCGAGAGCAGGTGCCGCGCCCGGGCGTCGTCCGGCTGACGGCGCAGCGCCTCGGCGTAGGCCTCGGCGGCGGCGGCCTTGCGCCCCGCCCGCTCCAGCGAGATCCCGCGCAGGATCAACGCCCGGGTCTGCTGCGGCGCCAGCTCCGAGGCCCGGTCGAACATCCGAAGCGCCTCGTCCAGCTTCCCGCGACGCTGCCAGACCACGCCGGCGAGCAGGTACGCCTCGTGATTCCTCGGGTTCACGTTGATCGCCTGATTCGCCGCGTAGATCGCCCCGAACAGGTCGTCCTGGTTCAACGCGAGCTGGGCGAGCTGCATCCAGTCGTCGGCCCGGCCGTCGGGCGACTTGGCCAGCTCCAGGTACAGCGCCCGGCCCTCCTCGATCCGTTCCGCACGCACGTACGCCTTGGCCAGCGTCCGCTTCAGGTCCGTGCGGTCGTGCCACTTCGGCTGCTTGAGCAACACCCGCAGCGTCTTGATCGCCTGCTCGTGCCGGCCGGCGGCGAGCTGTTGCGACGCCAGCTCCTCCTGGAGCTTCGGCTCGTCCGGCTCGAGCATGGCCGCCTCGGCGAAGAAGTCCGCCGCCCTGGCGTGCTCTCCCTCGATCGCGTGGATGTGCGCCAGCGCCACACGAAGCGCGGCGTTCTGCCCGAAGTAGCTGAGCTTCTGCTCCAGCAGCGCCTTGGCCTCGTCCCGGCGGTCGAGCGCGACGAGCATCTCCGCCGTCGCCAGCAGGTACGCCGCGTTGTCCTTCTCCAGCTCGTACGCCTTGGCGTACGACTCGTACGCCTCGTCGAACCGCTGAAACCGTTGCTGGACCACGCCGCGGTAGTAGTACGCCTCGGGCTCCTGCTCATCCTGCTCGATCGCGAGGTTGAACAGGTGATAGCTGCGTTCGAGCTGATTGCGTTCCAGCGCGATCCGACCCGCGAGCAGGTGCAGCCGCGCGTTGGTCGGGTCCATCGCCGCCGCTTCCTTGACCGTCTTCTCGGCCAGGTCGAGGTCCCCGGTCTCGAACTGATCCTGCGCCATCTGGAGCTTCAGGCCCGAACGCAGCGCCAGCCAGCGATTGTCGGCGTCCTTGACCCACTTCTCGTGGTTCTTGCTCTGGCAGCCCGAGATCGTCGCCAGCCCCAGCACGCCCACGATCGCTGTCACACCGACCAGTCGCCTCATCATGGGGTCTGTTCCTTTTCCCTTTCGGTCCGAACTCGGCTCCGACGCACCGGCGGCGTCGGGGTGAAAGGCCCCCGCGCCCGTTGAGGCGAAGGGGCCCGCGTTTCCGGTTTTTACTGATCGGGATCGGTCTCCACTTCCGTCACCGTGTCCACGGGCTCTTGCGGCTCCGGCTGGCGGGCCTGCTCGGACTCGCCCGGCACGTAGTCGTCGAAGAAGTCGAACAGGTTCGTCGTCGCCTCGTCCGACGGCTCGCCCTGCTGCTTCCAGGCCTCGGCCTCGCGCTGCCAGGCCTCGGCTTCACTCTCCCACCGTGCCGCCTCACCCTGCGCCCCGTCGTCTGTCTGCTGGTCCGGCCGATCGTACGAGCCCTCGGCCGTGTAGCTCTGCGCCGTCGGCGACTCGGTGGTGACCTGCTGCCACTTCGCCTTGTCCGCGTCCCACGCGTTCTGCTGCACGAAGGGGTTGCTCTCTTCAGCGCCCGCTTCGGCCGCGTCGTCGGTCCGCGGCAGCCCCGCCGAAGCCTCATTCTCGTATCCGTCCTCGTACTCGTGCGAAGACGTATCGCCGAACTCGGCCGACGGCTCCGGCTCCGACCCCTGCGGCGCCTCGTAGCCCCACGCCTCGTAGCGGGCCGCGTCGGCCTCGGCGTCCGCCTCGATCATCGCGTCGATGTCCGGCGGCTCGAACGACTCGGCCTGCTGATCCGTCTCGTCGGACTTGGGCGCCGCGTTCGCCGGCTCGCCCTCACCGCCCGTCGGATCGCTCGACCGGCTCGACGCCTCGGTGGACTCGGTCGGCTTGGCCGACTGACCCCCCGACGCCTCGGGCGCCCCGGGCGCCTGCCACGACGCCTCCTCCACCGCCCAGTCGCGCTCGGCGTCGATCGCGTCGTCGTCGAGCACCGGCACCGGATCGGGGTCGGAGCTGACGGCCTTGCGCGGCTTGACCACCGGCACCGCCGAGTCCTGGCCCGTCGGGTGGACGCTCATCTCCCGGTCGATCACGTCGTCGATCGCCTTCTCCAGGATGCTGTACTCGTGGAAGTAGGTCTGCTCGCCGGTCAGCTCCTCCTTGAGCTTCAGCGCGTCGACAAACGTCGGGTTCAGGTGCAGGGCCATGTTCGCGTGCCACAGCGCCTTGCTCTTGTTGCCCGACTCGTACGCCTTGAGCGCCTGCTGCATCTGCGCCGAGGTCAGCTTGGTGCGCGACCAGGGCAGCAGGCCCTGCCGCGCGGCGACGCGGGTCTTCTCGATCTCGCCGGCCGCACGATCGCCCAGCTCCGTGAGCTTCTGATCCTTCATGACCGTCGGCTTGATCATGAAGATGACCTCGCTGCGCTGGACGGTGTCGTCGCGGCCCTGGAAGGCGGCGCCCAGCAGCGGGATGTCGCCGGCGACGGGCACCTGGCTGCGCCCGATCGTCGTGTCTTCCTTGAACAGCCCGCCCAGCACGACGGTCTGACCCGAGCGGACGATCACGTTGGTCGTCAGCTCCTGGGTGATCTCGTTGGGGATGACGAACCCGGCACGCTCCTCCACGGTACCGTCGCTCACGCTGGGGCGCATCTCCAGGCGGACCATGTCGTCGGAGCTGACGAACGGTCGGACGGTGAGCTGCGTGCCCACGTCGAGGAACTCGACCGACTGGGTCTGCGAGGTTTCGGTCGCGGTGGTCGAGATGAAGCCGAGCTTCTGACCGACGAGCAGCTCGGCCTTCTGGCGGTTGAGCACGAGCAGGCTCGGCCGGGCGAGGACGGTCGTGTCCGTGACCTCATCGAGGGCGCGCACGAAGACGGCGGCCTCGTTGTTCATGAAGCCGACCTTGATGGTCGATCGGCCGGCCTGCACGTTGCCGGGATTGGCGGTGACGGCGGTGCCGCTGTCGAACTTCTCCCCGCCGTCGGCGGCGCCGCTGATCAGGTTGTTCACCGCGCTGAGCGGGCTGGCGAAGTCGGTCACGTCCAGGTCGGCGAAGACGGCAAAGTCCACGCCGAAGGCGTTCGCCTCGTTCAGCGAAGCCTGAAGCACGGTCGCCTCGATGAGCACCTGCTTCGGCCGCACGTCCAGCTCGTTGAGCACGCTGAGGATCTCCTCGACGTGCTCGGGGTAGTCGCGGATGATGAGGGTGTCGGCGTGGGCGAAGCTGTTGGCGCCGCCGTCGGAGATCGACGGCTGGAACCCGGCCGAGGCTTCGCCGGTGACCGAGATCGTGCCGGCCTGGGAGAGCAGCGGGCTGACGAAGTCCGCGGCCTCCTTGGCGGTCAGGTAGTTCATGCGCACCACCTTGTGCACGAGCTGGCGGTTGGCGTCCTCGATCGCCTGAAGCTCGTCGAGGGTGTAGACGTAGATGAAGTTGCCCTTCTCGCGGTACCCGAACCCGTTGGTGTGCAGGATCGCGTCCAGGGCCTCGTAGAAGTCCACGCCGTAGAGGTCGGCCGAGATGGACCCGGCGACGTTCTTGGAGGCGATGATGTTCTTCTGGCTCTGGATGCTCAGCAGCTGCAGGACCTTGGTCAGGTCGAGGTCCTTGACGTGCAGGTCGATCTGCCCGAACGAGCCGACCTCCACGGTCTGGCCCTGAGGCAGCTTGTCGTCCTGCTGCTCCTGAAACAGGTCGACGACCTCTTCTTCCTGCTCAGCCGGGTTCGCCGGGTCGCCCGGGCCGAACCCGCTTTGCGCGATCGCCGGACCGGCACAAACGCACCCCAGCGCCCAAAAAAAAACGCCAACCGTTCTCGATGTGCTTCGAACGCGCATGTTCGACTCCTTGCAAGCCACCACTGGGCCGATCCGTCACATCCTCAGGCGAACCACCAGGCCGTCCCGTTCCAGCAGCGCCTCTCGTGGACCGATCCGCCGGACCACGAACCCTTCGATCGACTGGCCCTCGGCCAGCACGCGGCCGTTGATCACGGCCCGGGGTCGGGGTCCTCGCATCACGCTGCCGAGGATCAACCCGGCCGCGGCGTCCCGCGCCGCCGCCACACGTATCTCCTGATCGTCCGCTTCTCGGTCGGACTTTTCCGGCAGACTGGGGGAATATGGAGACCCGGTCCGTCTGTACGGGTTGGGATCGAACACGAACAGGTCGCGCGGCAGGCGCCGCGGCGGGTCGAGCCGCACCTCCACCGGACGCTCGATCCGCGCCCGCGCGTCGGCGTCATCGCCCGACCCCTCGCCCCCGTCCGAACTCGCCTTCGCCTTCGCCTCCGGGTCCGCCGTGGCCACCCGCGGCACCTCCTTCAGCAGCAGCCGGCCCCACAGCAGCAACCCCACCGCCAGCAGCGACAGCACCAGCCCCGCCTTGCGGCGGTCCGCGGTCAACAGTCGCCACTGCTGGATCAGCCACGCCCGGTTCATCGCTCTTCCGCCCGTCCCTGCGCGTAGAAGGTGCTCACCTGCATCCGCGCCCGCAGCGGCCGGTGCAGGCCGTCCGGCCTCGCCTCGACCTCCAGCCGCTCCAGGCGCATCAGCCTCCGGTCCGCCTCCATCCGCTCCAATATCTTGTATAAACCGGGGAACGTGCTCTCGAACTCCACCGCGATCGGGATCACGCTGAAGTGCGCGTAGTGCTCGGTCGGCTTCGTGTACACCTCCGCCGACCCCGCCGCGTGCCGGCCCAACGCCGCGTGCAGCGTCCGCAGCACCCCGCCCAGCTCCGGCTCCTCCGGCACGTGTCGCTGCGCCCCGTCGCTGATCTCTCGCAGACGCAGCACCTCACGCGTCAGCTTCCCGATCCCCGCGCTCTCGGTCACGTCCATCCCCAGCTCGTGACGCGCCGCCGCCAGCCTCGACTCCAGCTCATATCGCTGCCAGTACGTCGGCACCAGCATCCCCGCCGCGGTCAGCCCCAGCACCACCACCCCGATCAGCGTCGGCTTGACCTGTGCCCGATCAATCCACATCCGCGGCTCCTTCGGCCAGACGCCGGCGAACGAACCGACGATTCAGGTCCGTCTCCAGCTCGATCTGAAACTCCCGGCCCATCACCCCCTGAACCTCCGCGGCACGGCTGTATCTCATCGACACCCGGCTGAACAGCGGGTCCCGACTCAACGCCTCCACCACGTTCGTCACCACCAGGTCGTCCGGCGCGAACGCCACCAGCTCCAGCTCGATCCGCCACTCGCCCGCCGCCCGCGCCGGCTTTGGGTTCCGCTCGCCTCGCTCACGCTCCTCGCGCTGCGCCTCTTCGATCGTCTGCGGCTTCGGCCGCACCGTCTGATACCTCAGCCGCAGCGTCCCGACCGTCTCCGGCAGGCGCTCGGCCAGGATCCCCAGCAGCTCCGTCGGGTGCAGCGGCAACGCCAGCTCCTGTTGCACCCGTACCTGATGCCTCAGCACCTCACGCTCACGCCGCAGCGAGACCACCTCGTTCAACTGATCACGCACCGAGTGAACCTGCAGCTCCAGGGCCTCGGCCGCGCGTCGCAACACCGCGTTCTGCCGCAGCTCGATCCCCGTCCAGACCAGCACCCCCGCCAGCGCCACCAGCCCCACAACCATCAGACGCCGGGCGCTGCGCCGCTTGGCGCGTTGCCGGCGGTAACTCGGAGGCAGGAAGTTCACTTCCTTCATGCCGCCTCCTTCCGCCCGTCCCGACGCGACGCGTCCCGTCTCACCGAGGCGGGCCCGCGGCCACGAGCCGCCAGTCCCAACGCCACCGCCCACGCCCCCCGTTCGCCCGCCTCGCTCGGCAACCGCAGCGACGCCGGCACGTCCAGCCCCTCGAACGGATCCACGACGAACACCGTTGCCCCGCTCGCCTCGCTCAGCCGCGCGACCGACCCGGGATCGAACACCCGCCCGCCCACCAGCGCGACCCGATCCGGCCGACGCCCCCGGAACGTCACGCTGTAGTACCGCAGACACAGGCCCAGCTCGCGGCCCACCTCGGTCAGTTGCGCCGTCACCGCTTCGTCCGGCTCACCGAGCGCCGAACCGTCCGGACCCTGCGTCGCGACCGGCCCGCGCCGGCGCGCCTCTTCGACCGCCATGCCCAGCGATTCGGCCCCGGCCCGCTCGAGGTCGCGACCGCCCACGTCGATCTGCTTGAAGAAGATCACCCGCCCGCCGTGCGCGATGACGACCTTGCTCGTCGCGTGGCCGACGTCGAGGATCACGGCCGGCGCCGTGTCGTCCGGGGCCGTGCCCGTCGGTGCCTCACGCATCGCCGCCGCACGCGCCAGCGCCGCGGGGATCACGTCCACCGCCACCGGCTCGAGCCCGCACGCGGTCAACGCCGCCACGTGCTGCTCGATCAGCCGTGTCGGCGCGCCCATGACGATCAGCTCGCGGCGAAGCTCGTCGCCCTGGCGGACCTCGCCGGCGTCGATGTGCTGGATCATCGCCTCGTCGGCGCCCAGGCGCAGCCGATCGGAAGCTTCCCATCGCACGGCGGCGGCCAGCTCGTCGGCGGGCATCGCCGGCAGACGTACGCTCTTGGACCGAACCATCCCCGACGGCAGCGCGCTGATCACACGCCGACCTCGGAACCGACCGCGGCCGAGCATGCGGCGGATCGCCACCGCCACCTCGCGATGAAACGCCTCGCCGTATCCGCTCAGCTCGGTCGGTAGCGGCTCGCACGCCGCCGCCGCGACCGCCCACCCCGACCCGCGACGCGCAAGCTGCAGCATCCGCACCTGACGCGTGCCCACGTCGATGCCGATCTCCCCGCTCGCCCTTGGCCATCGGCGTGCGAGCAATGTCGCCTCCCTGGACCTCTCAAGCCGGGACGCAGCGGCGCAGCCGCGCCGCCCCGGGCCCCGCGCCCGTGTGCCTCAGATCTCCTCCACCGTCACCCGCCCGGTAAACGCCGCCACGCTGATCCGGTACCGCGTGTTCTCGAACCGCACCACCACGTTCCCGCCCTGGCTGGGCGCGCCCAGGTCGTCGAACTCCAGCGCCGGGTCGCCGCCCAGATCGAACGACGTGCTCACCAGCTCCACGCCCTGGAAGCGCGTGTCCGCGTCGAAGTCGATCACGTAGTTGCCGCCCCCGCCGCTCATCCAGTTGACGTGGATCGTCTCCCACGTCCCGGTGCCGACGTCGTACGCCGCGATCCGGTACTGGTTGTTCGCCACGTCGAAGTACACCCGCCGCGCCGCCTGCGCCGCGATCGCCTCGTTCTGCGCGAACATCAGATCGGCGACGATGATCCGCGCCGCGGCCTGCACGCCCAGCGTGCCCGAACGCAGCATGTGCGGCACCACGATCGCGCTGGCGATCCCGATGATCGTCACCACGACGAGCACCTCGATCAGCGTGTACGCGAGACGCGATCGCACCGACCGTGTCGATCTCGACATCTGCGATGCTCCTTCCTGCCTCATCTCAAGCCGGGTCGCGATCATCGGATGAGCCACGGGGCGACGCCCCGCGGACGCCTCCATTCAGGTGGGTCGCACGCTCCATCCAAGCCGGACCGCAGCGACGCAGCCGCACACCTTCGGGTTTCCCCACGTTTCAATTCTCCGACGCCGGCATCTCGATCCGCGCCCGCATCGACCCGTCGGTCAGCGTGCCCTGCATCGCCGAAACGGACACGTTCAGCCGCTTCAGCTCGTCGAGGATCGCCTTGCGCTGCGCCGCCGCGTTGGGCAGACCCTCGGGCTGGGCCGCGGCCTCCGAGGTCAGCGACAGCGCCTCGCCGCCCGGCGTCGTCGCCCAGGCCGTCCACAGGTTCAGCGTCAACAACACCGCCAGCACCGTCAGCACCGTGTTCAGGTAACCAATCGTTCGCATGAGCTTGCTCCTGGGCACACCAAGCCACAAGGGTCCCGGGGGATCCGGGACGCACAGCGTTGACATCGACCAGATCAGGGCGCGACTGAGGGGACGGACGTCCCCACCCGTGCACAAGATCGTCGCCCGTAACGGTTATTCGGACGGGGAAAGTACCCGGGGCTCCGTTCGTGCCTCGCTGCGCCCCGGCTTGTGTTGCCAATGAAAAACTGCCGCGGCGCGTGCCGCGGCAGTCGTGTCAAACGAGTTGTGTCGGACTCGGCCGCGGTTACGGGGCCAGGATCACGTCGCCGTCCGTGTCGGCCGTCGTGCCGACGGCCAAACCCAGCGAGTCGGCCTGAGCGGCGGTCAGATCCACCACCGCGCGAAGCAGACCCGTCGCGTTGTTGTAGCTCCACGCCTCACTGTCGTCCGCTGCCACGACCGTCGGGTTGTTCGGGTCGGCCGCGAACGGGTTGCCCGGGTCCTGCTGGAGGTAGGGGCCGACCTCATTCCCCGAGTTATCGCCCGCGGTGTAGGCCGCATCCGGCTCAGTTTCGTCCGTCATAGGCGTCCACTGGTTCGCCACCAGGTCCGGATACGTCCCGTTGTGCTGGATCTGCGCCAGCTCGAGCTGGCTGCGGATCGTCTGCAACTGGGACACCAGGCTCGAGGCCTTGGCCGTCTCCGACGCGTTGGTGAACTGGGGGATGACGATCGCGGCCAGGATGCCGAGGATCACCACCACAATCAGGATTTCGACGAGTGTAAAACCTTGTGCTCGAAGCTTGCGTGCCGACATGGAAAAATCTCCTGTTCAGTGCCTGGGACCAACCAGTAACCCGTCCCGTGCTGACCGGGCCCACGCAGGCCCGCCGCTCGTTTGCTCGACCGGGACCACCCCGACCGCTTCACGCTCCCGCGTGCGACGCCTCCCCCTCCGCGGCTGGTCCCGCGGCTGTCTCGCACACGCTCTGCTCATCGTCTCGAGCCGTCATCGACTTAACCGGACCTGCGCCGCTTTCCCCTTCGATCACGCGACGCCCGACCGCCGCCCCGTTGCGATTCCCCGCACAGGCCACCACGATCCAACGATTCGCGGACCGTCGTGGCAACCACACGCCTCTCAGATTTACGGCTTTCCCCTCACCGACGGCCTGCCCAGCCCGCACAGAACGCGCGACCGCCTCACCCTCCCCCAGGCCGTCGCGGATGCGCGGGCAAGCCGAGCCCTGAGCGCAAGCGAAGGGCCGGATCAGACCTGCGACTTTGCCCCGTGCAACGCCTCGATCACCGCTCCCCGGTCCGACGCCCCGAACAACGCCGACGCCGACACCAGCACGTCCGCCCCCGCGCCCACCGCCTGACCCGCCGTCTCCACATTGATCCCCCCGTCCATCTCCACCCGCAGCCGCTCGCCCCCCCGCTGCCGCGCCCACCGCGTCTTGTCCAGCACCTCCGGCATGAACCGCTGGCCCGACCACCCCGGGTTCACGCTCATCACCAGCACCAGCGCCAGCTCCGGCAGGTGCGGGCCGATCACGTCCGCCATCCGCGACACCGGCGTCGGCGGGTTCACCACCATCCCCGCTCCCATCCCCGCCGCGCGCACCCGCGTTTCGAGGCCCTCGCGAACCGTCTCCTCGCGGTTCGTCTGAACCCGCCAGGTGTACCACTTCTTCGCGACGCCGACGCTCTCGCTCAATAGAGTCC
>CAYSIX010000053.1:0-20169 GCA_964431205.1 uncultured Phycisphaeraceae bacterium | reverse complement strand
CAGCGGCCTCGCGGGTTCGGGGCCGGAAATCGCATCACGCCCATGCGCCAACGCTCACCACGCCGCTCGGCGATCTGCTCCGCCTGAAAGAGCGTGTTCGCGTCGTGCGAACCGCTGACAAACATCGCCGCCTGACCCGTGCGGAACCGCCGCAGCGCCTGCTCCCGGTCCAGACCCAGGAATCCCGGCGGAAACTGGTCCGCCAGCATCCGCAGCGCCTCAAACATCGCTCGCACCGGCTCATCCCGCAGCGTTACACGCTCGCTCAGCAACGCCAGGTACTGCTCCGTGTTCGTCGTCTGCCCATCCATGTTCAGGTCGATCACGGGCCGGTACTGGCCGGTGAACGTCGGCTGCAGCATCCCCCAGAAGTTGACGATGCTCCGAGACTCGGCGGAGATCGGAGAGACGCGGCGGCCGTCCACCGCGGGCATCGCTCGGATCTTCTCGCACCATTCCATCAAGTCCTCGAACCACCTGACCTCGGGCAGCGGCTCATCCTCGCTCAGGCCCAGGGCCCGACGGACCAACGCCTCATTGTAATAGAGCCGGGTCGTCAGAACCGTCGTGCTGACCGCGTAGTGGTCTTGCAGCCCCCAGTTGTACGCGCCACGCATCCCGTCGATGAACGTCTCCTTCCAGGGCAAGCCCTCCAGCTCGGTACCCAGGTTGTATGGGTTCGGGTCGTCGATGACGTCCGAGAGCGGCAAGATAAACTTCATCACGAACGTGTTGTTCTGCGTGGTCGAGGCGATCCGGTTCTGAATGATGTCGGGCGGGTCGCCGGCGTACATCTGTGTGTTCAGCCACTGGCCGTAGATGCGGCTGTTGACCGGGAGCTGCTTGACCCGGACCTTGTTCGCCTGGACGTGCGGCAGGGCGTTGTACTCGTCGATGATGCGCTGCAGCTCCTCCCGGAAGCCGGCCTCGAGCTGAAAGTGGGCGAATCGGATGAGCTTCTCGTCGGGCGGGAAGAGCTGCCGCTGGACGGTCATAACCTGACTCATGCTGAACCCGAACGCGACGAGCACGAGCATGAGGCCGAGGAAATTCATGTTCAGCCACCAGGGTCTGGGGCGGGCCGATTCGCTCATGGCCGCACCTCCTCCCCGCGCACGTGCGGAGATGAGGGTGATGGTGTCGCGCGACGGGCGGGCGCGGTTTCGAGCCCCGTCGGCTCCTGTCCCGGGATCGCCGGGACGGGCGCGCCCAGACGGCGCAGGGCCAGCTGCGACTCATACGCCTTGCCCCCCACCCACGTATCGAGGATCATCTTGCGGTAATAGCGGACCGCCAGAGAACGCCAATAGGCTCGGCGTTGCTCGTCGTCTGCATCGAGCATCAGAATCGTTTCGCACGCCCGGGCGATGAACCAGTACTGTGCGGTCAGATTCGCGTCGCCGACGATGCCCAGTTCATCGGCACGGACCATCGCCTCAACCGCGCGATCGTATTCCTCGAGCCAGCGGTACGTTTCGGCGCGGTACAGATGCATGGCCGACGCGAGCGGGTTGTCGGGGCGTTGTTCGAGCCAGGCCTCAAGCCGCTCGACGCCGTCTCGCATGGTTTCGGGCTCGTAGGTGCGGATCGCGATCGAGGCCAACCGCATCGTGGCTTCGTCAGCGACAAGCTCTTCGGGGTGTGACTCGATCACGTGCTCGTACCACTGGCGTGCGGCGTCGAGGTCCGCGCGGTCTCCATCAAAGTCCTCGGTTTCTGCCAGACGAGCCAGGTGCATCTTGGCGCGGGCGGCGTAGCGTGAGTCGGGTGTACGTTCGATCAGCGTGCGATAGAGCCGCTCGGCGAGCGCGAGGCGCTCGGCTGTGAACGGCATGATCTGCTGGGCGCAGACAGCGCGACCGAAAGTCGCGGTCTGCCAGTGCTCGGTGCTTGGCTCGACCCGCGACAGCACCCGGTCGTAGAGGATCGCGGCCGCATCGAAGTCGAGGTAGCTGACCTCCTGGCGCGCGTCGGCCAATAGCGTGTCGACTTCCTCGGCGGGCATCGTGACCGACCGATCGCAGGCGGCGAGCAGCACCAGGGCAAGGCTGAGGAACCGCCCGGGCCAGAGCCGGCGGGCGGGCGCGGTCGAACGTTTAAGTGACGGCCGGTATTTCAAGCTCAACAAGCCCGTCAGAGACGATTGACAATCTGATGATGCGGTCCCGAACCTCGTTTAACGGTATCAAATCCGGCGCCGATTGGCCAGAGCTGCGCCAGGAGCGGCCGCGTGTTTTTTCCACAGGGTATGCACCGGGATTCCTTTGGTCACGATTCGCTAACGACCGTGATGACATAGGGTTGTCGAACTAACACGGCCGACGCCCGTCCAGCCTGTTCTTCGGGGCATTCGGGTTTACCATCATGACCAAGGGCCGGGCCCTTGACGCTCTCCGGCATGGACTCCGGCCGGCCCGTTCCTCCCGGAGCCACGGACGGCATGGGTCATCGCGTCGGGCGGAATCATTCCGGCCCCGACGCCTCGACGTCGCGATGCGTTTGGGCGGCAAGGAGAGATCATGTTGGGCGAGGTCTGCTTCTCGGTGAGGAAGGAAGTGGTCAGGGCGTCGCTGGACGAGTCGCTGACCTGGCGATGCGACCGGCGCGAGGTCGAGCACCTGCTGAACGAGACGTGCAGCGGCCCGGAAGAGATGGCGAAGGTCTGCCCGACGGTGGCGCGTCACCTGCTCTACCAGGCAGCGCAGCGGTTGGGCGGGTGTGTGGTCACCGTCAGCAACCGTCGTTGCATGGAGCCGGTGCCCGCCGCGGCGAGGTGACCGGCGAGACGCCGTGGTCGACGCCGATTGTGACCGTGCAGATCAGCCGAACCGGCCCGTGATGTAGTCTTCGGTTTCTTTCAGGTGCGGGTTGGTGAAGATGTCCGTCGTCGTGCCGTACTCGATCAGGCGGCCGAGATACATCAGCGCGGTGTAGTCGCTGGCGCGTGAGGCCTGCTGCATGTTGTGGGTGACCATAAGGATCGAGTAGTTGCCCTTGAGTTCCTGGATGAGGTCTTCGATCTTGCCGGTGGCGATCGGGTCGAGGGCCGAGCAGGGCTCGTCCATGAGCAGGACCTCTGGCTCGGCAGCGATGGCGCGGGCGATGCACAGGCGCTGCTGCTGACCGCCGGACAGACCCAGGGCGCTCTCGTGCAGTCGGTCCTTGGCCTCTTCCCACAGCGCGGCGCCGCGCAGGCTTCGCTCGCACACCTCATCGAGCAGGGCCTTGTTCCGCTCGCCATCGATCCGCAGGGGATAGACGACGTTCTCGTAGATGCTCATCGGGAAGGGGTTGGGCTTCTGGAAGACCATGCCCATGCGCTTTCGCAGCTCGATGACGTCGATGCCCGGCTCGTAGATGTTCTCGCCGTTCAGGAGCATGCGGCCGTCAATGCGCACGCTCTCGATCAGGTCGTTGATGCGGTTGACCGAGCGGAGGAGGGTGGACTTGCCGCAGCCAGAGGGGCCGATCAGAGCCGTGACGCGCCCCGCGGGCACGCCCATGGTGATGTCATACAGAGCCTGGACGGGTCCGTAGAAGAGGTTGAAGTGCTCGATCTCGAGAACCGCCTCCTCTTCGAGGACGGTGTCGTGTGTCTCAGTGGGCACGTCCTGACCAGCGGCGATTGCTTCGAGTCGGCTGTCGCGTTGGGTCCGGGTCATGGGGCGGGTCTTTCGCGGGCGGAAGCCATCGCCGTTGTCGTGGGTGCGTTGGGTCAGCGTGGCGGCGGGGACGGCCGGTTCCTGACTTACCATATCGGAGGAGCGGGTCATCGTCTCGTCTCCCTGGTGGATCAGAACACGTTGGCGACGAACTTTCGCCGCAGGCGGGAGCGCAGCCAGATCGCGGTCACGTTCAGCAGCGCGATGATCACGATCAGCAGCAGCGTGGTGGTAAAGACCATGGGCTTGGCGGCCTCGGAGTTGGGGCTCTGAAAGCCGACATCGTAAATATGGAAGCCCAGGTGCATGAAGCTGCGCTCGATGTGCACGTAGGGGGGCACGCCGTTGATCTGCCCGGGCAGGTCGGGCGCGAGCTTGACCGCGCCGACAAGCATCAGCGGGGCGACCTCGCCGGCGCCGCGTGCCATCGCCAGGATCGTGCCCGTCATGATCCCCGGCATGGCGCGAGGCAGGACGATCCGCTGGATCGTCTGCCACTTGCTCCCGCCGCAGGCGTAAGACCCCTCGCGCATCGAGTTGGGCACCGCGGCCAACGCCTCCTCGGTCGCCACGATCACCACCGGGAGCGTGAGCAGCGCCAGCGTGAGCGAGGCCCACAGCAGCCCGCCGGTTCCGAAGGTCGGGTTCGGCAGCTTGGCGCGGAAGAAACCGTCGAAGAACGGCGTGTGGGTGACGAGCACCAGCCCGCCGAGCAGCATGGCGGTGGTCCAGACCACCGTGCCCAGCCCCTTGGTCAGTCGCCAGGGCAGGGGCGAATCGGAGCGGATGCCCGCGAACACCGTCGTGCCGATGCCCACCCCGCTGAACAGCGCGACCCCCCAGATCAGCACGCCGGCGATCCAGGCGCCGGTCCCCCAGGGCGACACCCCGAGCTGTCGGGGCCCGCCGTCCACGAACGTCCCCAGCCCATAGCAGAAGAACCCGAGGCCGAACACCCCGAACACGATGCTCGGCACGCCCGCCAGGTTGTTGATCGCGATCCGCACCGAGCTGATCATCGGGCCAGCCTTGGCGTACTCGCGCAGATACAGCGCCGCCAGCACGCCGAACGGCACGACGGCGATCGACATGATCAGCGTCATCAGCACCGTCCCGAAGATGGCCGGAAACACCCCGCCCTCCGTGTTGGCCTCGCGCGGGTCGGCGGTCAGAAACTCCCACCAGCGTGAGGCGTACACCGCGAGCTTGTCGGTGAGACCGAGCTGGTTCGCCGGGTACATCCGCACGATGTCGCCGAGGCTCACGTCCTTTTCCCGCCCCTGCGCGGTGGTCAACCGCAGCCCGTATTGACCGCTCTGCTCGCGCAGCTCCGCGATCTCGGCGGTGATCCGCTGGAACTCGGCCTCGAGCTCGGAGGCGATCTGATCGTAGGTCTGGCGGGCCTCGGCGGCCTCGGGCGAATCCTCGCCGTACTCCAGCTCCACCGCTCGGCGCGTCAGCCGCGCCGCCTCCTTGCGCGCGTTGGCGGCACCGATCTCGTGCTCCTCCAGGTCACGGATCCGCTCGCGCAGCTCCAGGACCTCGCCGTGGTGCTCGCGGAACAGGTCCCATAGCTCTTGCTGCGCCGCGTCACGCGCCGCCGCGTCCGCCTCGGACGGGACTTCGGCGATCGGCTCCCCGCGCGTCAGAAACGCCGTGGGAAAACCGTAGAACCGGCCCCATTCGACGCGCTCGAGGATCAGCGCCCACTTCGGCTCGTCGGTTTTGACGGCCTCGTAGTCCGTCACCCAGTGGAAGTGCGTGTTCGTCAGCTCGTAGTTGCCCGTGCGCAGCAGACGCCGGTGCGCGAGCCCATTGTGCGCGGCCATCTCCGCCTCCGCGGCGGCGCGGATGGCCTCGGGCAGGGGCTCCAGGTTCGCCTCCGTCGGCTCGTACCACTCGCTTCGCGTCACCTCGCCGAGGTACACCGTGCCGTCGTGGAGCTGGACCCGCTGAATGCTGATCGGCCAGAACGTGGCGCTGCCCTCGACGAGGACGAGCAGAAGCAGCCCGACGATCATGACCAGGGAGACCGCCAGGGCCCCGCCGGTGAGCCAGATCATCGGCTCGCCCTGCGCCAGGACCGAGGCCCCGCCGCGCGAGAAGCGTCGTCGGGGCCGGCGTGTGCCGGGCGCCGCCTCGACCGGCGGCTCGGAGCGAGGCGGCGTCGAAGGTTCCGTCGGGCTGGAAAGCGTGCCACTCACAGCGATTGATTCCGCCTGCGGAAGCGGAGGCGCACGGCCTCCGCGATGGTGTTCACGAAGAAGGTCATCAGGAACAGGACGAGGGCGGCCAGGAAGAGCGTGCGGTAGTGCGTGCTCTCACGGACCGCTTCGGGCAGCTCGACGGCGATGTTCGCCGAGAGCGTCCGGAATCCCTCGAAGATGTTGGCGCGCAGGACCGGCGTGTTGCCGGCGGCCATGAGCACGATCATGGTTTCGCCGACCGCCCGGCCCAGCCCGATCATGCACGCCGAGAAGAGCCCGCTGGTCGCCGTGGGGATGATGATCCGCACGGCGGTCTGCCAGGGCGTGGCGCCGGCGCCCAGCGACGCCGATCGCAGATGCTCGGGCACGGCCGAGAGGGCGTCCTCGGCGATGGTGTAGATGATCGGGATCACGGCAAAACCCATGACAAATCCGACGATCATCGCGTTGCGCTGGACGTAAGTGCCCATCGGGGCGACGTCGAGGGTGCCGAGGTGGATCGGCCCGCGAGGGTCCCAGGCGAGGTTCATCAGCGAGGCCAGCGCGGCGGCGACCAGGACGGTCACGAAAGCGCCGGCGACGAACTTGCCGAGGCTGATCGCCGCCATGCGGGCACGGGTCCAGTCAGTGGCGCGGGCACGGAGCAGGGGGTTGATGAGGCGGGCCGAGATCATCGCGCTGATGACGGCGGAGACCGGCAAGAGAATGACGAACCATCCTCCCGCACCGCTGCCGATTTGGCCGTTGAGCCAGGCCTTGACGTCGCCGGCGAACAGCACGCGCTCGACGATCGGACCGATCGTGAGCCCGGACCACAGGCCGATCGCGAGCATAAGAAACATCGCCACCAGCTTGAAGCCACCCAAGCGCTCGACGAGGACCTGCGCCGCGCGTTTGACCCGGCTCGGCCGCTCGACGCGGATCGAGTCGGTAAAGCCGAACTGTTGCAAGTAAAGCTGCGTCGGCCGCGGCAGCAACTGCCACAGGTACGCGCCCACGAGCATCATCAGCGGGATCGTGAACAGGCAGGCCATCAGCCCGGGCACGACGTCATCGACGATCGGGGCAATGACCAGGCCCGCCAGGAACCCGAGCACGACCGACGGCAGCGAAGCCATCAGCTCGACCACCGGCTTCACCCTTGCCTTGACACGCGGGTGCAGGAACTCGCTGGTGTAGATCGCCGCCAGGATCGCCAGCGGCACGGCGAAGATCATCGAGTAGATCGTCGCCTTGATCGTCCCGAACACCAGCGGCACCAGCCCCAGCTTCTCTTCGAACGAGTCGGATCCGCTGGACGACTGCCAGGTGTGCGTCGGCTGGTTGTACCCGTCGTACCAGACCGGCCGGAACAACGAACGCAACGTGACCTGCGGGTGCATGGGATCGAACGCCCAGCGCGTGAGCTGGTTCGCGGCCAGCGCGATCAAGCCATCGTCCTTGGGTGTGATGGCCACGGCCTGGACGGACCCGGCCGCGGGCATCGTCACGTCCGTGACCAGGTTCTCGGTCGTCGCCTGAAAGACGCGGATGTGGCCGTCGGCGTAGCCGGCCACGAACATGCGCGACCGCGAGGACGGCTCGATGCGTGTCACGGCCGCGTCGCCCGCCGCAAACCGCTTGGTCGGTGTCAGCTTCGCCTTCGCGACGTCGAGCTGGGCTGTCGGATCGGCTTCCAGCGGATCCACGACCGGGCTGGTGACGAACCAACCCGTCAGCTCGCCGCGGCTGTTGCCGGTGATCAGCGTCGTCTCGCCGAGGATGTATCGCGCGGCGGTAAGCTCGGCTCCGTCGGGCGTCAGATCGAGCGTCTCGACCAGGACGGGGTTGTCGATGTTGCGGGTGTCGAATCGCATCGCCGTGCCGTCGCGCCAGGCGAGGATCACGTCGCCGAGGCTGGACGCGAGCAGGAACGCCGCCTCGCCGTGATCGCCTCGCTCGTAGGGCAGCAGGGCGGTCTCGACGCGCGTCCGCACCTCGCCGGTGAGCAGGTTGCGATTGCGGCGGATCTTGATGGCACGCAGTCGCTGATCCGCGGTGAGGGTGACGATGGCTGAGCCACCGGCCTGAGCGACCCGCGTGACCAGCCGGACGGGCTCCTGCGATCCGGTCTGGATCGGTTCTTCGAGTGAGGCCACGAGCTTCTGGTGCCGGAACTGTCGATCGGGCGTGATCTGAACCATGCCGCCGTCGAACGCAGCGGCCTCGCCGATATCAAGCGCCCGGATCGATTCGGGCATGTCGTCGGGCGAGAGGAAGCTGGTCTTGAAGCCGATCGTGCCGGAGCGGATGGAACCGTTGGCCAGGCCGAGGGTGACGCGGTCGGACTCGATGCTGAACGTGGCGGACGTGATCGCCGCGTCGTCGACGAGGTGCATTTCCTGGAGGACTTCGCCGGTGTCCAGTCGGAAGACCACGAGCGACCCGTCTTCATGGAGGCTGTACGCGGTGACCTGATACTCGTCCGCCGCTATCCGAAGCGGGCGGCGGTCGTCGCCGCTGGGGGCGGGATTCACGTTCGGTTCGCTGACCCGGGCCGGCAGGAACAGGGGCATCACGACCGCGAGCAGGAAGACGAAGACGGTCGAGACCGCGACGATGGTGCCCACGCCGCCGAACGTGATCAGCACGCGGGAGAAAGTATCGCCGAACTTGATGCGCCAAGTGGTCTTGCGCTGTCGTCGCCGGCCGGTGAACGTCTTGGCTTTGCTCATGGGTCGCGATCGGCCAGATAGCCTGCCTTCCGTGGGGCCCAAGCCGGTATGATGGCAAAACGGGTGGCGGCCGTCAGACCACCACCCATTGATTTTTGGTTATGGGCGGCCGCGGGGCTCAAAAGTCGGGGGTGATGCCGACGGCCTCGAGGTTGCGGCGGGCGATCGTCGCCGGAACGGGCAGGTACCCGTCCTTGATCACGACCTCCTGGCCCTGCTTGGAGAAGATAAACCGGATGAACTCGCGACGCAGCGGGTCCAGCTCTTCGCCCGGCTTGGCGTTCACGTACAGGTACAGGAAACGAGCGAGCGGAAACTCACCGGCGTAGTCCGGCTCGGCGGGAATGAACGCCTCGCCCTCGTTCTGGGCCAGCGGCACCGCCCGCACGTCCGCGGTCATGTACCCGATGCCCGAGTAGCCGATCGCGAACTTGTCGCTGGCCACGCCCTGAACCACTGACGAGCTGCCCGGCTGCTCCTTGACGCTGTCCTTGTAGTCTCCCTTGAACAGCGCGTTGTCCTTGAAGTAGCCGTACGTCCCGGAAGCCGAGTTACGCCCGTACAGCGAGATCGGCTTGCTGGCCCACTCGCCGGTGAGGCCGAGCTGGCCCCACGTGGTGATGTCCTGCGGGTAGCCGCCGTTGCGCGTCTTGGAGAAGATCGCGTCCACCTGCGGCAGGCTCAGTCCCGGGAGGGGATTGTCCTTGTTGACGTAAACGGCCAGCATGTCGATCGCCGTCTCCAGGCCGTGGGCCTTGTAACCAAACCGCTCCTCGAAGACGTCCTGCTCCTTATCCTTCATCGCCCGGCTCATGGGCCCGAAGTTCGAGGTGCCCTCGATCAGAGCCGGCGGCGCCGTCGAGGAGCCCTTGCCCTCGATCTCAATTTGCACATTGGGGTAGTGCTTGCGGAACCCCTCCGCCCAGAGGGTCATGAGGTTGTTCATCGTGTCCGAGCCGACGCTCTTGATCGTGCCCGAGACGCCGCCGACGGGCGTGTAGTCCGGGAGGTTGGGGTCAACCTGAATCTGGGCGGTGGCCGGCGCGGCCAGCACCGCCGCCAGGCCGGCACTCAGGGCGCTGCGGCGAAGAGAGGTCATCCAAGTCATCGTGAGAATCTCCGTAGTTTGGGGGGATCGGGTGCCAGCAATCAACTCACTCGCCACGTTAGGTTGGGACTGTTAGCGCCGCGTTAGCGGGCCGTCACATTTGCGTAAGGCGGCGACTTCTTGCGCAGACGCCGTTCGCCGGCTCTCAACGACGGCGGGAAGTGGAGCTCGAAGTGATGTCTCGGCGTGCGTTGCCCCGGAGGAGGCTGGCGGTGGTGCGGCCGATGGGCACGACGTGGTAACGCGGGATCGGGCCGCTGCCGATCGCGTCGGTGCCGGCATCCACGCCGACCATCAGCACGCCCGCCAGCCAGAGGCCTACGCAGACGCCGGCCATTCCCCACGCACCAACCGACACCGACCACGCCGCCGCGTACAGAAGCATCCACAGTGTCGAGAGCCGCGCGAACCGCGTGGCCCGAACGCGCAGCGCCCGTCCCGGTCGCTTGTCACCGCGAAGCACCCAGGCCGCCGTCAGCACGAAGCCGGCCACGGCCAGCACGGGGGCGAAGCCGATACCGCTGGACAACGGCTCGGCGCCGCTCGCTCCGCCGCCCCGCCGGCCGATCACGTGCACGCCAAGCATGACCCAGAAGCCCCAGCCGAGGCAGATGGCCACCGCGTCGGCGGCAGAAAAGCGCGGCCGCTTGCCCGCCAGCAGGTGCCGGACCGCCGCGCACGCCATCGTGTGGGTCAGCACGAGCACGATGGGCCAGCCGAAGCTCAGCCGCGGGTTGGGGATCGCCATGGTCAGGGCGTGCAGGAGCCCAAGGCTGACGACGCCGACCGAGGGAACGAATCGACCGGAGATGTTGTAGAGCACCACGCCGGCGCCGGCGAGCAGGGCGAGGAAGAGGCTGTCGCGACCGAACAGGCTCGCCGCCGCCAGTACCCCGAGCAGACCGGCCATGGCCGCCGCGATCGCCAACCGCAGGTTCACGCGGCCGGCGGGGATCGGCCGAGTCGGCGCGAAGGTCCGGTCGTGCCGTGCGTCCAGCGCGTCGTTCAAGGCCATGCCGCAGCCCGCCAGCCCGCAGGCGACCACGGCACCGATCAGCAGCGACAGCGGCAGGCCCAGTTGCTCGAGCGTCGGATTCCGCCTTGCGACCGGCTCGACCCGCCAAGCCAGCACCGTCATGAGCCAGACGTTGCCGGTCACCGCCAGCAGCAGCTCGGGCCTTGCTAACTCAAGAAGGTGAAGAAGCTTGCGCACGCGTTCGGGCATCTGGGCGTTCCGTCCAGCGGCTGACGCCTCCCGCCACGATTCGAGCGGCGAAGCGCCCCGGGCCGATCACGTGCTATAGTACGCCCTCGCTGAGGAAACGCTCGTGTTCGCACCCATTGCGTCAACTCGCCTCGCACCGGTGGCCGCCGCGGCGATCGCCGTGACGGTGGGGACGTTGACCGGCTGCGCCAGCAGCGGTGAGAGCGAGACGTTGCTCGGCGACCTGTTCGGCTCGTTCCAGCCCCCGACGCCGACCCAGGCCGCGCTGGACGCCGTGAACGTGTACGACCCCGACAAGCGTCGCGAGGCGATCGCCCTGCTCGGGGCGGCGCCGTTCGGAGGCGAACCGGAATACCTGCGCTTGTACCGTTGGCACCTGGGCAGTTCGGATGGCGGGCCGCAACTCGATGAGCCACGCGCGATCGACCCCGACCCGACCGTTCGCGCCGCCGCCGTTCGGGCCCTGGGAATGCACGGAACGGTGGAAGACGCGAAGTTGCTGGTTCCACGACTCGAAGATGACGCGGCGTTCGTCCGGTGGGAGGCCGCCAAGGCGCTGCAACGAGTGCACAACCCCATCGCGATCTCGCCGTTGATCAACGTGCTGCGCGCCGACCCGGACACCGACGTGCGGATGGCGGCGGCGGACGCGCTGGGCCAGTACGCGACCCGGGCCGTGTTCGACGCGCTCGTGGGCGCCCTGGGCGATTCGAACTACGGCGTCGTACGGGCCGCGCGAGACTCGCTTCGCACGCTGACGGGCTACGACGGCGGACTCGATCCGTCGACCTGGGTGCACTGGGCGCGTGAGCAAGACGAGAGGCTCTTCGCGGACCAGCGCCCGTATCGCTACCAGCCCTATGTCCGACCGCCGGGCCTGCTCGAGCGGGCCCAGTTCTGGAAGAGCGCCGAGACCCCGCCGTCCAAGGCCCCCGTGGGGCTCGAGCCGGTCGCCCAGCAGGAAGGGTCCTGACGCGGCCGCGTTTCGTCAGGAACCCCGCTTCCTGCCGGATTTTTGCTTGACATCGCCCGTGAGCGTGTCATACTGAACTTCAGTCATGCTGAACACGCGACCGTTCTTTTTTGGCTACTTCTGGTTTACCTCGCGGCGAGCCGCGCTGGGACCGATGTCGTAGCCGAACGGATTGTCAGGCACGAACGTCAAGACCCCGACGCGGCAGAGCGTTGGGGTTTTTTGTTTCGATGAGCGAGTCCGCCGCGGTGGACGGAGGGGAGCCGAGAACCAACCTCGAATCCAAAGGAGTTCGACCATGATTGTGGTGATGAGACCGGAAGCGACGGAGGAGCAGGTGCAGCACGTCTGCGCGCTGATTCGCGACATGGGGCTGAGCGACCATGTGATCCACGGGACCGACCTGACGGTGGTAGCCGTGATCGGTGACGACCGGAAGAAGGACGGCTCCAAGCTGGAGCAGGCGCCGGGGGTGAACCGGGTGATGAAGGTGCTCGAGCCGTACAAGCTGGCGGCGCGGGTGGCGCAGGAGCGTGAGCGGACGCGGGTGTCGCTGGGGCCGCAGTGCGTGTTCGGGGGCGAGCACGTGCCGGTCGTGGGCGGTCCGTGCAGCGTCGAGGGCGAGCAGCAGATCCTCGAGGCGGCGAGACGGATCAAGGCGGCCGGGGCGCACGCGCTGCGGGGCGGGGCGTTCAAACCGCGGACGAACCCATACGCCTTCCAGGGTCACGGCGAGGAAGGGCTGAAGATGCTCGCCGCCGCACGCGCCGAGACGGGGCTGCCGATCGTCACCGAGGTGCTCACGCCCAGCGACGTCGAGCTGGTCAGCGAGTACGCCGACTGCCTGCAGATCGGGACGCGCAACAGCCAGAACTATCGCCTGCTGGACGCCTGCGGCCGCCAGCCCAAGCCGGTGCTGCTGAAGCGCGGCATGGCCATGACCATCGACGAGTTCCTCCAGGCCGCCGAGTACATCCTCGCCGCCGGCAACGGCAACGTCATCCTTTGCGAGCGCGGCATCCGCACGTTCGAGGACCACACCCGCAACACCCTCTCGCTCTCGGCCATCCCGGAACTGCACGATCGCAGCCACCTGCCGGTCGTCTCCGACCCCTCGCACGGGACGGGGCACGCGCGGCTGGTGCCGGCCATGGCGCGGGCCTCGATCGCCGCCGGCGCCGACGGCCTTCTGCTCGAGGTCCACCCCGACCCCGAGCACGCGATGACCGACGGGGCGCAATCGATCACGCCGGCGGTGCTCACCGAGCTGATGACCTCGCTGCAGCGGATCGCCGAGGCGGTCGACCGCTCGTGCCTCGCGGAAGCCGTGCCGGCCTGAGCCGCGATGCAAGAACCCGCGCTTGAGACCGACGGTAGGATGCACGTGCTCCCGGACCAAGGTCGGCTGCGCGATGCACGCCCAAGCGCACCCGGGCGACGGCGGGGCCGAGAGGCGCACGCATGATCCGAACGGTGGACGTCCGCGTGGATTACGACGACACCACCGCGGTGCGCGATCTGAACCTGGAGATCGACGCCGGTGAGGTTTTCGGCCTGATCGGCCCGAACGGCGCCGGCAAGACCAGCACGATCCGCGTCCTTGCCACGCTGCAGCAGCCGACGTACGGCGAGGTGGTGATCGACGGCCGCGACGTCGCGCAGCACAAGTCCGAGGTGCGTTCGGTGCTCGGGTACATGCCGGACCTGGCACCGGTCCATCCGGACCTGCGCGTGTGGGAGTTTCTGGACCTGTTCGCGGGCGCGTACGGGTTGAACGGTCGCCGCCGGCGTGAGCGGGTCGAACACTGCCTGGATCAGGTGGGACTGAGCGGCAAGCGGAACGCGATGGCGGGGACGCTCTCGCGCGGGATGGCCCAGCGGTTGGTCCTGGCCAAGACGCTGTTGCACGAGCCTAACGTTCTGCTCCTGGACGAACCGGCGAGCGGTCTCGACCCGATGGCGCGGATCGACCTGCGGAACCTGCTCAAGGCACAAGCGGCCGCCGGTCGGACGGTTCTGGTCTCGTCGCACATTCTCAGTGAGCTGTCGGGGTTCTGCTCGTCGGTCGGGATCATGGAAAAGGGCCGACTCGTCGTGAGCGGGCGCATCGGTGACATCGTGGCGTCGATGGCCGGCACGCGATGCCTGCACATCGAGCTGCTGGAGGACGGCGACCGGGCCGTCGAGTCGATCCGCGCACGCGACGGTGTCCGCTCGTTGGTGCGAAACGACGGTCGGCTGGAAGTGGCGTTCGACGGCACGGACGCCGACGTCGCGACGCTGCTCACCGCGCTGGTTCGGGACGGGATCGCCATCAAGGCGTTCTACGAGCGGCGGCCCGACATCGAACAGATCATGCTGCGCGTCGGCGCCCGGGAGGTGACGTGATGGCAGCGATGCGGGCCGCGGTCGCGACGGTGCTGGCGAACCCGATCGGTGTGGCCTGCGCGCGACGGCGGATGCGGGCGCGGCACGTCATCAGTTGGGGGCTGGTCACGGTGGCGGTTACCGCGTTCGTGTTCCTGATCGTCTACCTGACCTCGACGGAGCGCGGCCTTCTTGACCGCACCGTCGCGGCCAAGAGCACGATCCTGCCGCTGATCGTGATCCAGGGCGTCATCCTGATGCTGCTGGGCACCGGCAGCGTCGCGTCGGGCATCGCTCAGGAACGCGAGGCCGGGCTGCTCGACTATCAGCGCATGACGCCGATGCCGCCGATCGCCAAGATCATCGGCTACCTCTTCGGGCTGCCCGCGCGGGAGTATCTGCTCTTCGGCCTCACCCTGCCGTTTCTGGTCTACGCGGCCGTGGTCGGGCAGATCGGGCCGCTCAAGCTCGCGAACTTCTACCTGATCTTTTTTACCTCGGTGTTCGTCTATCACCTGACGGGGATGGTGGCGGGCATGGTCGCGGAGAAGCCGCGGCGTGCCGCGCTGGCCGCCCAGGGCATGGTGGTGCTCCTGTACCTCGTCCTGCCGCAGCTCTCCTGGATCGGGTTGACGACGCTTGAGTTTCTGACCGTCCGCCCGACGTTCTACAACATGATCATGGCGGAGGTCGTGGAGATACAGCCGGGCTGGCGCGAGGCGCAGGTTCGGCTGCTGATGGCACGCTACGACGACGTCGCATTCTTTGAGTGGATGCTGCCCGCGACCGCGTTCGGTCTGTTGCTGCAGGGATTTGTGATCGTGACACTGGTTGGTGTGGTCCGCCGCAAGTGGAGCGATGAGCACGCGCACCCTTTTTCCAAGGTCTTCGGCTGCGTCTTCTTCCTCGGCACGCTGGTATTACTGGTCGGCAACCTCTGGCCGATTTTGCATTACCCGGATCGATACGCCGACTTCTACGATCAGCTCGAGCGATCGCTGGGCGTGCGGGGGCCGCTGCACACCCTCTGGTTCCTTCTGTTCGCGACGCTCCTGCTCTGTGGTGCGGCCGCGCTGCTCGTGATCCATCTGACCACGCCCGTACGAACGATGACGGTGCGCGGTTTGCGGCAGATGTTTCGCCTCGGGCGCTCGCGCGTGCCGCTGCGCTCGGACGCCTCGACCAGTCTGCCCGTCGCGACGGCCGTCTGTGTCCTGACGGCTGGAGGCGTGGCGACCTTGCTCGTCCAGGCGCTGCGAAGCGGGCAGTTCTTCGACGATGATCTGCCGCTGCTGTCCGCGACGGCGATGTTCCTCCAGTTCGCGGTGATCTTGTTGTTTTTTCAGGCGTTGCGCGAGCGTTTCAGCCCACGGACGACGGCGCTGGTGTTGTTCACGCTTTGGGCGCTTCCGGTTTTCGCCTTGCTGATCATCGTGGCGGCGTGGTCGGCGACGGTCCCCGCCGTGTACGTGGGGTTGCCCTCGCCGATCGTGACGCTCTACGTCGCGACGGCGTGGTTCATCGACGGCGCGGCGGCAACGTCGAGCGGCGTGCCACGGCTCGTGCCGAGCGAGATGCGTGAGCACCTGCCGCGGATGATGGGGTTCGGGTTGGTCGGATACACGGTCGCGGCGGTCGCGATCCAGGTGGTGCTGGTCCGTTGGCGGCGAGGGTTGCGGCATCGTGAGTCGAGCCTGAGCCTCGGTCAGCCGGCGTGAGCGTCAGGCTAACGCGTCGGCGATGCCGGCGGCGGCGAGCAGGACGCTCACGACCCCATTGAGCGTGAAGAACGCCAGGCCGATGTGCCGCGTGAAGCTGCGGTGGACAACGACGTGTTCGACCAGCAGCAGGGCGGCGGTCAGCAGCGTCGCGATCAGGAACAGCGGGCCGAGCAGCGGCTCGAAGCGCCAGGCCAGCAGCAGCGCCGCGATGGCAACGGCGTGCAGGAGACGGCTGACGCCGAGCGCGGCCGGGACGCCGAACCGTGCCGGCATCGAGAACAGCCGCTGCTCGCGGTCGACACGCAGGTCCTGCAGGGCGTAGAGGATGTCAAAGCCGGCGACCCAGCACAGCACCATCATGGCCAGCGCGTAGGGCGCGACGTGGTTGAGGTACACGGGCTCGATGGCGATCGTCGCGGCCAGGGGGCTGGCGGCCAGGGCGCCGCCGAGCCAGAGATGGCACGCCGCGGTGAAACGCTTGGTCAACCCGTACACGCCGAGGTACGCCAGCACGAGCGGCCCGAGCAGGACGGGCCAGGGGTTGTCGCGCGCCAGCCAGAACCCGGCGCAGGCGACGAGGAACGCGATCGCGCACGCCGCCGCCGCGCCGCTCACGAATCGGGGCGTGAGCCGACCGGACGGGATCGCTCGCCCGGCCGTGCGCGGGTTGCGCGCGTCGATCGCCGCGTCCAGCCGGCGGTTCATCGCCATCGCGTACGTCCGCGCCAGCACCATGCACAGCACGATCAGCGCGTACTCGAGCAGCGTGGGGAGGCGCCCGACGCGGCCCGCGGCCAGGACCGTCGCCAGCAACGCGAACGGCAGGGCGAACACCGAGTGGCTCAGCTTGATGTCGCGCGCGAGCCAGACGATCCGCCTGAACCACGTGACGTCGGTCGGCCGCGTCGGGCTCAGCGCGCTGCCGGCCATGCGTCAGTCTCCCGACTCCGCGTCACCTCGCGCCGCACGCTCACCCCATCGCACGGCCAGGCCGTGCTCGATCTCCAGCAGGTCCAGGCACCGCGCGACCACGAAGTCGACCAGCTCTTCAATCGTTCGCGGCAGCAGATAAAAACCGGGATTCGCCGGTGCCATGATCGCCCCGGCCTCGGTGGCCGCCTCCATGTTGCGGATGTCAACCAGGCTCAGCGGCGTCTCGCGATGCACGAGCACCAGTCGACGCCGCTCCTTCAGCGTCACGTGCGCCGCCCGGTGGATGAGGTTCTGCGACAGGCCGTGCGCGATCGCCGCCAGGGAGTTGGACGAGCAGGGGATCACGATCATGCCGTCGTGCCGGAACGAGCCGGAGGCGATGGGCGCGCCGACGTCACGGAAGTTGTGGACGACGATCCGATCGCCGGGGTCGCGGCCGGCCAGCGCCGTCAGATCCACACCTTCCATCCCCAGCTCGTCGTGCAGCAATCGCTGACCGAGCGGCGAGACCACGAGGTGGACGCGCACGCCCGCGTCCAGCAGCAGGCCGACGCACCGCCGGGCGTACACGGCTCCGCTGGCGCCCGTGACCGCGACGACGATCCGCTTCTGACCCGCGTTCGGCATGAGGCGAGGGCTCCGGTCAAACGACCGCACATGGTAGGGGCCGTGCGGCCGTCGGTCACGCCGGCTCTTCGTCGGTTTCGAGGTTCAGCCACCGGCACTCGGCCTCGCTGAGTTGGATGCCCAACGCCGGCAGCGACGTCGTCGTTTCCTCCAGAGTGCGCGGCCCGATCAGCGCAAAGCTCGGGAACCGCTGGCAGAGCACATAGGCGGCGGCGATGTTGATCGGCCGCACGCCGTACCGCTTGGCGAGCCGCTCGGCCCGTTCCCGCCGGCGTCGGTTGTCCTCGCTGTCCCAGCACGCGAAGTTGTCCGGCCCGAGCTTCATCCGCTCGGCGCCCTCGAGGAAGTATCCCCGCGCCTGGCTCGACCACGCGAAGTTCGCGGTCTGCGTGCGTTCCAACCACGCCCGGGTCCGCGGATCGCTGGCAGCCACACAACCGGGCCAAACCGGCCGGATCATGCGCGCCAGCGAGAAGTTGTTGCTCAGCACAGTCATGCTCTGTCGCCCGTGCTCGGCCGCGTACCGGTTCGCCGCCTCGAAGCGCTCAACCGTCCAGTTCGATCCGCCATACAGCGCGAACCGACCCTCACCACGCAGCTCGTCGAGGGCGTCGATGAACTCGCCGACGGGCACGTCCGGGTTGTCGCGGTGCAGGATGTAGACGTCCACGTGGTCGGTCTGCAGGCGATCGAGCGACTTCTCGACCTGCGGGCGAAGAAACCGCGGCTCGCAGAACGGCGTGTGCAGCCCCTTGCCGAGGATCACACACCGATCTCGTACGCCGCGCGTTCGCAGCCACTGGCCGAGAAGCGTTTCGTGCAACCCGCCGCCGTAGATGTGCGACGTGTCGAACGTCGTCCCGCCACGACTGAACCAGTCGTCGAACATCACGGCCGCGTGCGCGAAGCTCGGCTGGTTGTCGCAGCCCATGACAAAGCGGGAGACGTCCTTGTCGAGCCCCTTGATCCGGCCGTACGCCATCGGGTGGTCTGTACAGCGCGCAAGCGGACGACCGTGCCGAGGCCGGGCAAAGCCCTCGGGCGTCTCGCATGGGTAGGACAGGCCGACCTCATGTCGCCAGCGATCGAGCGTACGCATATTGCCGAGCGAATCGGCCCAGGACATCGCGGGGGATTCCAGCTCTCGCCTGCCGGCCGCGATCGCCTCGGCGACCCGGCGCGCTTCGTACGCGAACGCCGTCATGTCCGTGTCGATCGCCACCTGTTCGGGGTCCTTGCCCGGCCGATGGATGGTCAGACGATACGTCCCACCTTGCTCGCGATCGGCGGTCCATGGGACGTGCACGTGAATCCACCCCTCGGTCCCGAAGATGCGCGCGTCGTTCGGCAGGTTCAGGCGGATCGCGGCCCGCACCTGCGCGAGGATGCCTTGCTCGAATCGCAGCGTCGCGGCTGCCGTCTCATCCACGCCCGTCTCGCCCAGGTGCGCCACGCCCTTGACCCGCTCGGGATCGGCGAACGGCCGACCCAGTGCCGCGCCCGCGATCAGCCTCGCCAGCGAGACGGTGTAGCAGCCGATGTCCAGGATCCCACCGCCGCCCAGCTCGGGCGCGAAAAGACGGCCCCTCGCGTCATACCCGGCGCGGAAACCGAAGCTCGCCTCGATCGAACGAATCTCACCGATTGCGCCGTTGCGGATCAGGTCGACGAGCTTGGCCGTCTGCGGGTGGCATCGGTACATGAACGCCTCGGCGAGGAACACACCGCCGCCGGGGGCCCGCCGCGCCGCCTCGACCATGGCCATCGCCTCGGCGTGGTTCATCGCCAACGGTTTCTCGCAGAGCACGTGCTTGCCCGCCTCGATGGCGCGGATCGTCCACTCGGCGTGCATCGGGTGGGGCGTCGCGACGTACACCGCCTCGACCGCCTCGTCCGCCAGCAGCGCCTCGTATGTGCCGTGGGCCCGGTCGATCCCGTGCTCGCGCGCAAACGCCGTGGCCTTTTCGCGCGACCGGCTGCCGACGGCGACGACCTCGCCCGTGCCCGATTGCCGGACGCCGTGTGTAAACGCCTTCGCGATCGCCCCCGCTCCGAGGATCCCCCATGCCAGTCGATTGGCCATATTACCGGACTCCCATTCGAGTTTCGTTGACGCCTTTCACCGCGTCGAATCGGGGTAGAGGATATCGGCAAGCGGCCGGGCCTGGCGAGGCGGCGCGCGCTTCGGTGTCGTGGCCGATACCGACTCCGAGAGGCTACAATCACGGCGGTGGGAAGAAAGTCTGTTCAACCCGTGAACGCCTGGCACGGCCTCGAACCGCTCGAGCCGCGATTGATGCTCAGCGGTGACCTCGGCCGGGTGCCCCTCTGGGACGGCGAGACGATCAGCCCGCCCGATGACCTGATGAACCGTTTCGGCGGCCAGCCCACCGCCGCCTTCCGCGCGGACGTTTCCCGTGTCACCGCCGCCGAGCTCGTCCGAACCGGTAGCGGCGCCTATCGCATCGCCGCCGACGTGCCCGCCGCCGGCTTCGGCTTCGCCGCGATGGCGCTCGGTGGAGGCGAGCCGACCGCCAACCACATCGATACGCGCGACCTGACGCCGTTCGAGTCGGTGCGGTTCTTCCTGCGAAACACTACCGGTTCGCCCTTCACGCTCAATTTCGAGGTC
>CAYSIX010000052.1:14041-20434 GCA_964431205.1 uncultured Phycisphaeraceae bacterium | reverse complement strand
GCGTCCTTGCCATACTTCTCTCATCGGCTCAAGCGAGGCTTCTCACACACATTCTCAGACCCGGGCCCCGGTCGCGCGCCATAAAGAGTTCCCGAAAGTCGGGACGATCCGGGGCATCTGCAAGCAGTTGGGCGTGCCGTCCCCGGTCTGACGCGGTGGATCAGGCGATGGACTTAAGTTGATCGATGAGCTTCGCCCGAGATTCCCGCAGGCCCTCCAGCGCGTCGCGGGCCATCTCGAACGCCTCGGCCACCGTTTCCGCCTCGGTGACGAGCTCGGGGTCCATCGGCGACGTCACGATGTACCCGCCCTCCTCCGCCTCGGTGAGCGTCAGCACGAGCTGGCCATCGGTGATCGTGTAACTGGTCGCAGTAGAACTCATCGTCAACTCATTATCGACCGGGTACCCGGGTCGAATCAACCACAAAGTTAAGACTAGGCATCATAGCAGGCGGTATCCGCTCTCACTCGGCGGCCGAGGCAAGTCTGCATCGTTCACGAAGCGCCCCCGGCAGGGAGTCCTCAAGCGCCCCCGGCAGGGAGTCCTCGCGGGATCGTCGCGACGGGCGAGGCTGGCCGGGCCGCGGACCGGGCCCTACCGTGTGGCCATGAGCCAGACGATCCGATTCGAGACCGAGACGGGCGACCGGCTCGCCGGGGTGCTGGAGGTCGCGGACGGCGACGCCGTCGGGCACGCGATCTTCGCCCACTGCTTCACGTGCTCGAAGGACCTGCACGTGGTGCGTCGGGTCAGCGCGGCGCTGAACCGCCGCGGGATCGGCGTGCTGCGGTTCGACTTCACGGGCCTGGGCGAGAGCGAAGGGGAGTTCGCCGAGTCGCACTTCGGGCGTAACGTGGCGGACCTGCTGGCGGCGGCGGGGGCGATGCGCGAGGCGGATCGGCCGGTGGGCCTGCTGATCGGGCACTCGCTGGGCGGGGCGGCGGTGCTCGCCGCGGCGGGGCAGCTCGAGCGCGTCGCGGCCGTGGCAACGATCGGCGCGCCGTCGGAACCGGCGCACGTCAAGCGGCTGCTGGCGACACCCGAGTTTGATGAGAATGGCAAGGCGACCGTCACCATCGCCGGCCGGTCGTTCACGATCACCCGCGAGTTCTTCGAGGCGTTGGACGAGGCGAACCTGCGCGACCACATCGCCGCGCTGCGCCGCCCGCTGATGATCTTCCACAGCCCGCGTGACGAGGTCGTCGGGATCGACAACGCCGAGAAGATCTTCAAGGCCGCCAGGCACCCCAAGAGCTTTGTGTCGCTCGGGGACGCCGATCATCTCGTCCGACGGGCCGAGGACGCCGAGTTTCTCGGTGATGTCATCGGCGCCTGGGCGAGCTACTACATGCAGCGGAGCGAACGGAACTGACCGACAAGCAGCGGCGGCCGTGCAACGATCCCCCGCCGATTATTCCGCCCCGCGGGCGGTGCTGCTCAACTTCACGATCAAGCGCAGCCCCGAACGATCGCACACGCGCAGCCTGATCGACGCCATGGACGCGGTCGTGCAAGCCAACTGTGTCCCCGTCGAGGTCATCCGTCCGTTCGATCACGAGATCGCCTACGGGGTCTGTCCCGAGACGGCCGAGCACGGCTAGGACCAGGTCGGCACGATCGAGCTGTTGCTTCCGGCACACGCTGAGGCGACCGCGACACATCGCGCCTACGATGGTTCATATGAGCGAATCAAACGACGAAAAGCGTTTCAGTTGTCGCATTCTTGCCGCCGAGCCGGTCACGCACGACGTGCGCCGATTCGTGATCGAGAAACCCGACGGTTACAGCTTCCGGCCGGGCCAGGCCACGGAGCTGTGTATCGACGATGACGATTGGCGCGACGAGAAGCGGCCGTTAACCTTCACGTCTCTGAACGACAACCCCCACCTGGAGTTCACTGTCAAGATCTACGAGGATCATGACGGCGTCACCGCGCAGCTTGGTCGGCTGGGGGTGGGCGATCGGCTCGAGATCGGCGAGGCGTGGGGCGCGATCACCTATCGGGGTCCGGGCACGTTCATCGCCGGCGGCGCAGGCGTGACGCCTTTCATCGCGATCCTGCGGCAACTGGAGAAGGACGACGGGCTGGACGGCAACCGCCTGCTGTTTTCCAACAGAACCGCCGCGGACATTATTCTCCACGGCGAGTTCACGCGCATGCTTGGCGACAACGCGGTCTACACGCTGACGCGGGAGAAAGGCGAGCATCCTTACCATGCCGGTCGAATCGACGGCGACTTCCTGCAGCGGCAGAAGGTCGACTTCGACAGGCCGGTCTATCTTTGTGGACCGCCGGAGATGATGACGGACCTGAGCGAAGTGCTGAAGCGGCACGGCGTCGACCCGGACAAGCTGGTGATTGAAGCGTGATCTCTCCCGGCGAAGGTCGGAAACCGCACGATGGACGAGACCGCTGAATACACCTGCCCGCACTGCGGCGAGTCGATCCAGCTCGCGGTCGATCCGAGCGGCGGCGAGCGGCAGGACTACGTCGAGGACTGCCCCGTCTGCTGCCGACCGAACCGCCTGCGCGTGACGTTCGACCGCGACGGGTTCACCGAGGTCGACGCCGACCCCGCATGAGGCCCGGCGGCGACACGGTGACGCGGCAAACCGCGATACAACCGCCCGCGAACGGCGTTGTCCTCGGTGGACGACTCAACACGCGGCTTGACGAAAGGGACCCGAATGGAACTGACCGACCGGCAGCGGGAGCTGTGCGACGATCCCCCCGCCGACTATTCCGACCTGCGGGCGCTTTTTCTCAACGGCACGCTCAAGCGCAGCCCCGAGCAATCGCACACGCGCGGCCTGATCGACGTCTCCGCCGCGATCATGCAAGCCAACGGCGTCCACGTCGAGATCGTCCGACCGGTCGATCACGAGATCGCCTACGGCGTCTACCCCGACATGACCGAGCACGGCTGGGAGAAAGACGACTGGCCGTGGATCTACGAAAAGGTCAAGGCGGCCGACATCCTCGTCATCGGCACGCCGATCTGGCTCGGTGACAAGTCGTCGGTCTGCACGAAGGTGATCGAGCGGCTGTACTCGACCTCGGCCGACCTGAACGACGCGGGCCAGTACGCCTACTACGGCAAGGCCGGCGGGTGCATCGTCACGGGTAACGAGGACGGGATCAAGCACTGCGCGATGAACATCCTGTACTCGCTTCAGCACCTGGGCTGCGTGATCCCGCCCCAGGCCGACGCCGGCTGGATCGGCGAGGCCGGGCCCGGGCCCTCCTACCTCGACGAGGGCTCCGGCGGGCCCACCAACGAGTTCACCCAGCGAAACACCACCTTCATGACGTGGAATCTGCTGCACCTGGCGCGGATGCTCAAGGACGCCGGCGGCATCCCCGCCCACGGCAATCAGCGTTCGGCCTGGGACGCCGGCTGCCGGTTCGACCACCCCGTCCCCGAGTTCCGCTAGGCTTTGACGCGTGAGCACGAACACACCCCCGACCTCATCGTTATCGCGGATCGAGCGGCACGATCCCGCCGCCTACCGCGCCCGGCTGGACGGTCTCGTCGGCGATCGCGATCCGCTCGACGTTCTGGCCGCCACGCCCGACGCGTTGGGCAAGCTCGTCCAAGTCACGCCGGCCGAAACCCTGCGGCGACGCCCCTACGCCGACCGCTGGACCTGGACACCGCTCGAGGTCATCGGCCACCTGCACGACGCCGAGTGGACCTTCGGCTGGCGCATCCGCACGATCCTCTGTGACCACGAGCCCACCATCACCGCCATGGACCAGGAGAAGTGGGCGGCGACGCTGCGCCATAACGAGCGCGAGCCGGCGGAGCTGAGCGAACACTTCGCCGCGCTGCGCCGGATCAACCTCGCCCAGTGGCGGCGGATCGAGCCCGGGCAGATGCGGCGCGTCGGCCGTCACGCGGAGCGCGGCGAGGAATCGCTCGCCGTCCTGCTGCGTCTGCACGCGGGGCACGACCTGACGCACCTCGAACAGATCGAGCGTTACCTCGCGGTGCTGAGCGACTCCTCCTGAAAGCCGCGTTTACGCCGCCTAGGATGCCATAATGAATCGAGACCCCATCACGCCCGGAACGGAGCAGCGAGGCGATCATCCGCCGGCTCCCGTTCGGCACGTTCGCACGATGCACGAAGGCGTGACGGAGTGCGACGACGACATCTGCTGCTGCGAGCCGGAGCCGCGATGGCAGGCGTTGGCTGACGACCGCCGACGCGAGGAGCCACGGCACGCCGTTCCGCGCGACTGACTTCGCGTCGGTTGCCCAAGCTCGCCCCATCGCCACCGCATCGGCTTGTGTTCCACGAGGCATCGCGCTCGGACCCTCGAACCGGGGGGCGGCGAGGCTGCGGTCGGGTGTGGCGGCGCGTCGCAATCAACCAAAGTGAAAGTCAACGAGCAGAGCATTCGAGTGGAAAGGAAAGTCATGACACAGCAATCGGTCGGAAAGACGGTAGCCATACTCGTCGCGGACGGGTTTGAACAGAGTGAGTTCGAGTCGCCGCGCAAGGCGTTGGACGACGCGGGGATTCGCAGCCGGGTGATCTCGATCAAGCGTGACCCGGTGCAGGCCTGGAAGAAGGGCCAGTGGGGCGACACGTTCGAGGTCGATGCACGGGTGGAGGACGTAAGTGTGGAGGAGTTCAACGCGTTGCTGCTGCCGGGCGGGGTGATGAACCCGGACAAGCTGCGTCAGAACCCGAGGGCGGTGGAGTTCGTGCGGTCGTTCTTCGCAGAGGGCAAGCCGGTGGCGGCGATCTGCCACGGCCCGCAGGTGCTGATCGACGCGGAGGTGGTGGACGGACGGAAGCTGACGAGTTACCCGTCGATCCGCAAGGACCTGGAGAACGCCGGGGCCGAGTGGGTCGATGAGGCGGTGGTGGTGGACCAGGGGCTGGTGACCAGCCGGACGCCGGACGACCTGCCGCTGTTCAATCAGAAGCTGGTCGAGGAGGTCGCCGAGGGCCGGCACGCGGGCCAGCACGCCTGACCCGCCGCAATCAACATTGGCGATCAGGGGCCGTCCGTGACCGCGGGCGGCCCTTTATGATTGGGGCGACGACGTGGAGCGTGCCCCATGGCGAGTCGGCAACCGAGTCGTGTACGAACCAAGCGCGTGTACGAGCCGGCGGACGAGTCCGACGGCGTGCGCGTGCTGGTGGACCGTGTCTGGCCGCGCGGCGTCAAGAAGCAGGATGCGAAGCTGGACGCGTGGATGAAGCAGCTCGCGCCGAGCACGGAGCTGCGCCAGTGGTTCGGGCACGACCCCGATCGCTGGGACGGGTTCAAGCGGCGGTACTTCGAGGAGCTCGACGAGCAGGACGAGGCGATCGCGGAGCTGCATGAGCTGGCGGCGGGCAAGACGCTGACGCTGGTGTACAGTGCCCGCGACGAGGCGCACAACCAGGCGGTGGCGCTGCGGGAGTATCTGATGAGCGCGTCACGTTCGTAGCGGAGACGGTCGCATGACCAGATCGGGCGACCCGGCAACCGATACCGATCACGACAGCGCCAGACGAGGTTTGGCGGACACCGTGCGACTGGTCGATTGCGTGGGCCCGGCGATCGAGCCGTACCTCGACGCGGTCGCCGCCCTGCGCATCGAAGTCTTCCGCGAGTTCCCGTACCTCTACGACGGCGACGTGGACTACGAACGACGGTACCTGGCGACGTACGCGAACTCGTCGCGGGCGCTGGTGGTCGTGGCGATCAACGAGCGTGACGAGGTGGTGGGGGCCTCGACGGCGGTGCCGCTGGCGGACGAGGTCGAGGCGTTTCGCCGACCGTTCGAGCGGGCGGGGATCGTCCCGGCGACCGTGTTCTACCTGGCCGAGTCGGTGCTGCGGCGGCCGTGGCGGGGGCGCGGCCTGGGGGGCCGATTCTTCGATCATCGCGAGGCGCACGCGCGGCGGCTGGGCGGGTTCGAGCTGGCCGCCTTCTGCGCCGTCGATCGCCCCGCCGACCACCCGCTGCGCCCGCCGGGCTACCGACCGCTTGACGCGTTCTGGCAGCGCCGCGGCTACACACGCCGGCCCGATCTGACGACCACGTTCTCCTGGAAGCAGATCGACGAGAACGAAGAAACCCCGAAGCGGATGACGTTCTGGACCAAGCCGATCGGCCGGGTGTGACCGGCACACGACGCGTTCACGCGACGGCGACCCCACGACCATGCCCGACGCGCATCGAGCCATCGTGATCCTGCTCAGCCTGGCGGTGTGCGTCGCCGTCGCCGGTTGCGGCGCCGCGCCCGCGCCCAACGATCGCATCACCCACGCGCACGGCGGGATCGTGCGCGGCCCGCGCGACACGCCACGCATCGCCCTCGTCTTCACCGGCGGGTCCTACGCCGACGGCGCCGATCACATTCGCCGTGTTCTGGCCGATCACGACGCCC
>CAYSIX010000052.1:0-14031 GCA_964431205.1 uncultured Phycisphaeraceae bacterium | reverse complement strand
CCCGCGCGTCGTGCTTCTTCACCGGCGAATTCTATCGCAACTCGGCCTTCGCCGACGCGATCCGCGCCCTGCGCGACGACGGCCATTACCTGGGCGCGCACTCCGATCAGCACCCGCTCTACTGTGCGTGGGAAGATCGCGATCGTCTGCTGGTCACGCGCGATGAGTTCGTCGCCGACCTGCGCGACAACTACGACGAGATGGCGCGGTTCGGCATCCGCCGCGACGACGCCCGCTACTTCCTCCCGCCGTACGAGTGGTACAACCGGGCGATCAGCCGCTGGACCCGCGACCAGGGGCTGGTGCTGGTGAACTTCACGCCAGGTACCCGCTCGAACGCCGACTACACCACGCCCGAGATGGGCGAGCGATACGTGTCCAGCGAGGCGATCATCCGCAGCATCCTCGAGCACGAGCGGACCGATCCAGACGGGCTCAACGGCTTTCTGCTGCTGATGCACGTGGGCACGGCGCCGCAGCGGACGGACAAGCTGTACCTGCGGCTGGATGAGCTGCTGACCGAGCTGCGCGGCCTCGGGTATCGCTTCGTGCGCGTGGATGAGTTGCTGGGCGGCTGAGCCGGCCGTTGCGGTCCCGCTTGCCCGGGGCATCGCACGCTGAACCCGACCGGCCCGGCCGTGCGTGGCCTAGAATGTGGCCGATCGTCGAAACGGAGGTGACCATGACCCGTTCCTGCACGCGAATCGCAGCCATCAGCCTGGCCGCCCTGGCCGTGGGAGTGCTCAGCGCGGCGGCGGCCGTCGCCACCGAACCCGCCACGGCCGGCGACACTCAGTCCAGCGACGACACGCCGGCGCCCCCGCCGGCGCTCGACTTCACCGCCCACTCGATCGCGGGCGAGCCCGTGAACCTGGCGAACTACCACGGCAAGGTCGTCCTGATCGTCAACGTCGCCAGCCGCTGCGGCTTCACCGGGCAGTACGCCGACCTGCAGAAGCTGCACGAGACCTACGCCGACCGCGGCCTGGCGATCCTCGCCTTCCCGTGCAACCAGTTCGGCGGACAGGAGCCCGGAACCTCCGACGAGATCGTCGAGTTCTGTCAGGTCACCTACGGCGTCACGTTCGACCTGTTCGAGAAGATCAGAGTCAACGGCGACGACGCGGCGCCGCTGTACGCCTACCTGACCAGCGACGAGACCGGCCTGGAGGACACCGGCCCCGTGAAGTGGAACTTCGAGAAGTTTCTGATCGACCGTGACGGCCGGGTCGTCGCCCGCTATCGGTCGCGCGTCAGTCCCGGCAGCGACGAGGTGATCGCCGCGATCGAGCGGGCACTCGGCCCGGCCGACGCCGACGTCGCGGGGCCCACCCAGCCGCCGTCGTGATCGACGGTGGAATACCACGCACGCCCGGACGATTGATTGTGTGATGGACACTCGCCGCCTGTACATCCTGAAACTGCTGGCCACGACCGCGTTGCTCGGCCTGGCCATCGCCTTCCTCGTGCAGCGGGCCACGCGATCCTCGCCCGCGTTCGCCGACCAGGAGCCCGTTGAGATGACTCTCACCGCCGATGCCGCCCCCGTCTCCGTCCGTCTCTTCAACCGCGAGGGCGAGCTCGTCGGGCCCGTTCACGTGCCCAAGGTCGTCAAGACCGACGCCCAGTGGAAGGCCCAGCTCACGCCCGAGCAGTACCGCATCCTCCGTCGCGAGGGCACCGAACGCCCCTTCTGCGGCACCCTGCTCGACAACAAGCAGTCCGGCGTCTATTCCTGCGCCGGCTGCGGCCTGCCGCTGTTCACCAGCGACGCCAAGTTCGATTCCGGCACCGGTTGGCCCAGCTTCTTCCAGCCCATCGCCGCCGAGAACATCACCGAACGCGAGGACCGCAGCCACGGCATGGTCCGCACCGAGATCGAGTGCGCCCGCTGCGACGGGCACCTCGGCCACGTCTTCCCGGACGGGCCCAAGCCCACCGGCCTGCGCTACTGCCTCAACAGCGAGTCGCTCAAGTTCACCCCCAGCGACCGACTCGCCTCCCTCGCCGACCCCGCCGCCGAGCGCGCCGCCGACGCCGCCCACTCCCACCCCGCGACCGCCGTCTTCGCCGGCGGATGCTTCTGGTGCACCGAGGCCGTCTTCGAGCAGCTCGACGGCGTCTACGAGGTCGTCTCCGGTTACGCCGGCGGGTCGCCCGACACCGCCAACTACCAGGCCGTCTCCTCCGGCGCGACCGACCACGCCGAGGTCATCCGCATCACCTACGACCCCGCGACGATCTCCTACGACCAACTGCTGCACGTTTTCTTCACCGTCGCCCACGACCCGACCCAGCTCAACCGCCAGGGCCCGGACACCGGTCGCCAGTATCGCTCGGCCGTCTTCTACGCCGACGAGGAAGAAAAACGCCTCGCCGAGGCTCACATCCGCAAGCTCGAGGAGTCGGGCGCGTTCGATAAGCCGATCGTGACCACGCTCGAGCCGCTGACCGGGTTCTACCCGGCCGAGACGTATCACCAGGACTACGTGCGCAACAACCCGTCGCAACCGTACGTCCGCGCCCAGGCCCTGCCCAAGGTCAAGAAGGTACGCGAGAAGTTCGCGGACCAGATCAAGGCGGAGTGATCGTGATGGGCCGGACGCCCCGGACACGCCGAGGGACCCTGGGTCGGCTGCTGTCGGTGACGGCGGCGGCGAGCGCGGGCTGCCAGGCTCCGCCGAATAATCCGTCGTTCGACGTCTCGATCGCCGAAGCGCGCCAGGCGATCGAGCGAATGAAGGATCAGCCGCAAACGCTGGATCGCCCCGTCGTCGTGCTCGGCGGATACCTCGACGTCGGCCTGGCCGCCAGGCACGTGGTGCGCCGGCTCGAAGCCACGACCCAGGGCCAGCCGATCGTCGCCGTGTCGTTTCCTTTTGAGATGTCATTCGACGGGTGCCGCCGACGCGTGCTCGATGCCGTGTCCAAAGCGTTCGCCGATCAGCCCGATCCTTTCGAGGTCGAGGTGGACGTGATCGGCGTGTCGATGGGCGGGCTGGTGGGGCGTTACGTGGCGATGGAACAACCCGGCGAGCCGCGCCTCCGCGTCCGCCGCCTGTTCACGATCGCGACCCCGCACCGCGGCGCGGCCCTGGCGAAGCTGCCGAGCTGGCACGGGCTCGTCAAGGCGATGCGACGCGACTCGGCGTTTCTCGAGTCGCTCGACGCCGAGGCCGCCGAGGCACCTTACGAGTTGATCCCGTACGTGCGGCTGGACGACGTGATCGTCGGCTCGGCCAACGCCGCCCCGCCCGGTCAGCAGCCACGGTGGGTTGACAACCCGTCGTTGACGGCCGCCCACCTGCACGCCCACCGTGACCCGCGGATCCTGGCCGACATCCTCCTCCGCCTGCGCGGGCAGACGCCGTTTTCCACCGACCCGCCGGCCCCCCTGCCGGTCGCCGCGGCCGGGCAGCCATCGTCCCACACGCCCGAGCCCCACCCGGCCGACCCGTCGATCTGACGACGGCCCCTGCAGCCGTCACGGGCCGCACATCCGGCCGGGCCGGTGTTGCGCACGAGCAACATCCGCGCGTGACCCGCACAGGCCCACGGGCGGCGATTTCGACGCAATCACCTTTCATACAAACACTTACGACATTTCCTCGCAACACGGTGGCGGCCGTGGCTTGCTCGGGCGGATTCGCGGTCCTGCTGGAGCCCGCCGGTCATGGGGAACCCGCTTCGAAACGTCGCCCGGAGAGAGACGCTGACGCTGACGCTGGCGATCGTGGTGCTCGTGGCCACGATCGCCCCCCTGACCGGCGTGGCTTCGGCCGCCGAGCCCCGCCGCGACGCCGAGCTGATCGCCCGCGCCATGGCCTTCACCGAGCCGTTCGAGGGCCGACGCCACCGCGCCTACCGGGACTCGACCGGGCACGCCACCGTCGGCGTCGGGTTCAACCTCGACCGCCCCGGCGCCCGCGAGGACCTGGCCCGACTGCTGCCCGCGATCGACTTCACCGAGCTCAAGCACGGCCGCGTCCGACTGAGCGACGCGCAGATCGACGCCCTGCTGCGTCACGACATCGCCCGGGCCATCGAGACCGCCCGACGCGAGGTGCCCAACCTCGACGGGCTGCCCGACCCCGCCCGGCTCATCGTCATCGACATGACCTTCAACCTCGGCAGCCTCAAGGCCTGGCCGCGCTTCCGCGCCGCCCTGGCCGCACACGACTTCGCCCGCGCCGCCGACGAGATGCACGACTCGCGCTGGCGCCGCCAGACCGGCCGCCGCGCCGCGGCGCACATCCGACAGATGCGCGGCCTGGCGACCCGCTGAACCTCGGGCCCAACCGCTCACGACCGAAGCGCCGCCGCCGCATCGATCCCCTAGAATCCCAGCCACGACAGACACTGGGACCGCAGGAGATCGACCATGACCGTTTCATTGAGCGGACCGACGGACACGGTGAAGCTGAACAACGGCGTCGAGATGCCCTGGCTCGGGCTGGGCACGTGGCAGGCCAGCGAAGGGGCGGAAGTGCAAGACGCCGTGCGCCACGCCCTCGAGCTCGGCTACCGGCACATCGACACCGCCTCGATCTACGGCAACGAGCGTGGCGTGGGTGCCGCCCTCCGCGACAGCGGCGTGCCCCGCGACGACGTGTTCATCACCACCAAGGTCTGGAACGAGGACGTCCGCGGCGGTCACGACCGGGTGCTGCGCGCGTTCGACGCCAGCCTCGAACGCCTCGGCCTCGAGACCGTGGACCTCTACCTCGTCCACTGGCCCGTCGCCGACCGCTTCGTCGAGGCGTGGAGGGCGCTCGAGAAGCTGTACGCCGACGGGCGCGTCCGCGCGATCGGGGTGAGCAACTTCCTGCGACATCACCTCAAGGCGCTGTTGGCCGATTGCCACGTCGTGCCCGCGGTCAATCAGATCGAGCACCACCCGCGTCTGCAGCAGCCCGACCTTCTGGCCTTCTGCCGCGAGCACGGCATCGTGGTCGAGGCGTGGAGCCCGATCATGAAGGGCCGGGTGCTTCAGGTCCCGGAGCTGCGCGAGATCGGCGAGCGGCACGGCAAGACGGCGGCGCAGGTCACGCTGCGGTGGAACCTGCAGAACGGCGTGGTGACGATCCCCAAGTCGGTCCACCGCGAGCGCATCGCCGAGAACGCCGACCTGTTCGACTTCGAGCTGAGCGACGACGAGATGGCGACGATCGCCTCGCTCGATCGCGGCGAGCGCATCGGCGCGGACCCGGACCACATCCCCTTCTGAGCGTCGAAGAAATCCGCGCAGCGGCGCGGACGCGGGGCCCGGGGACCTGCCGCCATCGTTTATGATGACCGCGGCCTCAACGAACCCAGCGTGGCCGCGCGGTTGAGCCGTACCTCCGCCCGTGTCACGTGTTCCTCACTCGATAAGGGGTCCCCATGCGTGTCCTGCTGGTGCATCCGAGCGTGCTGATGTATTCGGAGATCTACCTGCGGCTGGAGCCGCTGGGCCTGGAGCGGGTGGCGACGGCGATCCGCCGGGCGGGCCACGAGGTGCGGCTGCTCGACCTGCAGGTGTTCGACCACAGCGCGTATCGCCGCGAGCTGAGCGAGTGGCGGCCGCAGGTGATCGGATTCAGCCTCAACTACCTGGCGAACATCCCGGAGGTGATCGACCTGGCCAAGGAGGCGAGGGCGGTGCTGCCGGACTGCCGGGTGTTCGTCGGGGGGCACAGCGTCTCGTTCGTGGCCGAGGAGGTGCTGGACCACGCCGAGGGCGCGATCGACTGCGTGGTGCGGGGCGAGGGCGAGCTGGCGGCGCCGGCGGTGGTCGAGGCGGCGCACGACGGCGGGCTGCTCGACGTGCCGGGCGTGGTGATGCGCGACGGGGTGGGCCCGCCCCCGCAACTGCTCGACTCGCTCGACGAGCACCCGCCGGCGCGGGACCTGCTCCGCCGCCGTCACAAGTACTTCATCGGGCACCTGGACCCGTGCGCGTCGATCGAGTTCACCCGCGGGTGCCCGTGGGACTGCTCGTTCTGCAGCGCGTGGACGTTCTACGGGAGAAGCTATCGTCGGCTCTCGACCGAGGCGGCGATGGACGACCTGGCCGCGATCCGCGAGCCCAACGTGTTCATCGTCGACGACGTCGCCTTCATCCACGAGGACCACGGCATGGAGCTGGCCGAGGCGATCGAGCGACGCGGGATCCGCAAGCAGTACTACCTCGAAACCCGGGGCGACGTGCTGCTGCGCAACCGCGAGGTGTTCGAGCGTTGGTCCCGGCTGGGGATGCGGTACATGTTCCTCGGGCTCGAGGCGCTGGACGAGGAGGGGCTCAAGGCGTTCCGCAAGCGCACCACGCCGACGCGGAACTTCGAGGCGCTCGAGGTGGCGCGGGAGCTGGGCGTCGAGGTGGCGATCAACATCATCGCCGACCCGGCGTGGGACGAGCGGCGGTTCGAGCAGCTGCGCGCCTGGGCGATGGAGGTGCCCGAGATCGTGCACGTGACGGTGCAGACGCCGTACCCGGGCACGGAGATCTGGCACACCGAGTCGCGCAAGCTCACGACGCTGGACTACCGCCTGTTCGACGTGCAGCACGCGGTGCTGCCGACGAAGCTCCCGCTGGAACGGTTTTACGAGGAGCTGGTCAAGACGCAGTCGGTCCTGGCGCGCAAGCACCTGGGCTGGCGGGCGGCCCGAGGGGCGGCGGGGATCGCGCTGAAGCTGGCGCTGCGCGGGCAGACGAACTTCCTGCGCATGCTCTGGAAGTTCAGCAGCGTCTATCACGCCGAGCGGCAGATCGCCGATCACAATCGGCCCGTCCGGTACGCGATGCGCCCGCCGACCAACCACACGCCTCAGGTGCGGATCACGCGCTCGAAGCAGCGGGAGCTGTTCGTGCACCTGCCGGTGATGGGCGGGCGGCAGGTGGCCGCCGGCAGCTAGACCGACTCACGCATCGACCACAGAGCGGCTCTGCTCGCTGCGGTCCGTGATCCGGCCTAGATCGAGGCCAGCGCGTCGTTCAGCGGCGTGTCGCCCTCGATCAGCGCGAACGACTTGCCGACGGTGTTGGGCCGATCGAGGCAGCCGACGATCGCCGCGGCGACGTGCTCGCGCGAGGTCTTGCCCTCGCCGCGCAGGTTTTCGCTGACGGTCACGTGGCCCGTGCCGGGGTCGTTGGTCAGCCCGCCGGGGCAGACGATCGTGTAGTCGAGCCCGGACTCGAGCACCCGGTCCATCTCACGGATAAACCGGTCGGCGAAGCCTTTGGCCCGGTGGTAGTGGGCGATGCCGGAGGTGCTGTTTTCGTCGGCGTTCAGGGCGCTGAGCATGACGAACCGCCGCGCGTCGTGCACGCGGGCGGTGACCGCGGCTCGGATCGCGCCGACGTGATCGATCAGCACGGTCTTGTCCTTGCCCGTCTTGGACCCGGAGCCGGCGGCGAAGATCACGGCGTCACAGCCGCGGACGGCGTGGTCGATGGGGTACTCAAGGTCGCCCAGCACGGTCGGCACGCCCATCGAGGTGAACGTGTCTCGCTGCCCGGGGTTTCGGATCATCGCCACCGGGTCGTGCACGCCGTGGCTGAGCATCTCGACGATCATCTTGCCGGTTCTGCCGTGGGCGCCGATGACCAGCACTTTCATGGGCCGCTCCTCGTTGGGTGAGTCATGGTCGGGACGCAGACGCGGCGCGACGCACCGTGGACCGCGAAGCGAAACGCGCGGCGGCGGGTCCGCGCCCGTTCAGCTTACTTCACGTCGGCCTGAACCTGCACGTCCGTGAAATACAGGCGGAAGCTGCCGTCCGCGTTGCGGTGCTCGGTCGCGATGCGCAGCGGCGAGACCAGGACGTAATCGGAAAACGTGGTGACCAGCGTCGGCTCCTCGGCCCCGCCGCGTCGAAACACCCACGCGCGGATCAGCCCCTCGTCGTCCAAAAACAGCTCGTACACGTCGCCGGGCGTGTAACCCCCGCCGTCGGCCGGGTACGCCACCACCAGCTTGCGCGCCTCGCCGTCACCGATCGGCATCGACGCCTCGCCCTCGTCCGCCACGCGCACGTCCGGGCCCGCCCAGCTCACGTGCAGCGGCGGCGAAAGCCAGAAGCTGTCGTTGATGAACTGCCTGTCCACCTCGCGGTCGGCGTCGGACATCTCGTCGCGATCGTAGGTGTACGTCTCGCCGTCGACTTGCCGGGAGACGACGTTGGTCCGCGGCCACCACCGCCACTGCCGCGACGCACCCAGCTCGCCGTCGCGCTCCACGTTAAACGTGAACGTGACCTGTTCCACGCGATCGAAGGCGTGCACGCCCGCCGCTTCGATCATCCGCTGCCGCGGGTCCGTGGCCTGCGCGAACGCCGCCGACCCGACCAGCACCGTTCCGATCACCGACATCGCAATCAATGTTCTCATCACGTTATTATAAGCGCTCGGGCCGCGCAGCCATGCGCACGCGCAAAAAACGATCTGTCAGGAGCCTTGCCATGAAGTATCGCGTCCTGGGAAGCACGAACCTGGAAGTCTCGGTCGTCGGCGTCGGGACGTGGCAGTTCGGCGGCGAGTGGGCCAAGACCTTCGAGCAGTGGGAGGTCGACGCCATGTTCGACGCCGCCCGCGAGCTCGGCATCAACCTCATCGACACCGCCGAGTGCTACGGCGACCACCTGTCCGAACGGCTCGTCGGTGCGGCGATCGAACGCGACCGCGAGAAGTGGATCGTGGCGACGAAGTTCGGCCACAAGTTCCACCGCCCGTTCGAGCGGGACACGGTTTATGAGCCGGCCCGCGTGGTCGAGCAGCTCGAGACGTCGCTCAAGGCGCTGCGCACCGACTACGTGGACCTGTACCAGTTCCACTCCGGCAGCGACGAGCAGTTCGACACCGAGGGGCTTTGGCAGACGCTGCAGAAACAGAAGGATGCGGGCAAGGTCCGGCACCTGGGCATCTCGATCGGTTCCAACCGCAACGTGTACCAGACGGACAAGGCGAGCGAGGTCGGGGCCGAGGCGATCCAGGTGGTGTACAACCGGATCGATCGCGCGCCGGAGGAGGCGGTGTTTCCGTCGTGCCAGCGGCAGAACCTCGGGGTGCTGGCGCGGGTGCCGCTGGCCAGCGGGTACCTGTCGGGCAAGTACACGGCCGACTCGGACTTCAGCCGGGATGAGGTGCGCGGGCGCTGGCACAGCGAGGAGAACCGTCGCAGGCAGCTCGAGCAGGTCGCGCGGATCCAGCGGGAGGAGGTGCCCGCGGGCGTGCCGATGGCGCGATGGGCCCTGGCGTGGTGCCTCAAGCACCCGGCGGTGACGTGCGTGATCCCGGGGTGCAAGAGCGTGGAGCAGGTACGGGACAACGCGGCGGCGGCGGAGCTGGAGCTGGTCGAGGCGGGGCACCCTCAGGCGGTGGGCTGAGCGGCGGGACGGTCGGTATCGGCCTCGCGGCCGGCGCCGGGCGCGGCCGGCCGCGTATCCACGGGGTGCAGGAAGCTGAAGTGCATCTCCGCGTGGCGGCAGTGCAGCTTGATCCACTGCTCGTGCGTGAGCGGCCCGAGCAGGGGGCTGGGGTGACGCATCGCCCCGGGCTGCGACGCCAGGGGCACCTCCTCGCGCAACCCACGCATCGCCTCGTCGAGCGTGATGTCCGCCGGCGGGGTGAACTCGTCGCGCCCCCGGCCGGGGATCTTGAACCCGGGCTTGAGCGGCTTCTCGAGCGCGGTGTTCCGCAGCAGCCGCCCGAGCAGGCGCAGCGGCCAGGCCAGCTTGAATCCGAAGCCCTCGCGGGACGCCGTCATCAGCCGGCGGACGTGGTCGATGTTCTGCCCCGCGGTCCAGTTCCCGGTCCTCTCGATCGACCCGGCGGCGGCGAGCGCCTCGGCGTCGGCGAGGATCTGCTCAAGCGACTCGAACCGCAGCGTGCGTCGTGTTCCCGGCGGGGTCGGCATGGGGTGCTCCCTTCTAACCAGTCGTTTCGTGATCGAGGATCGAATCGGCGGCGCCCGCGACGGTCACGATCCGAACGTCACGCGGGCGCCCAGCAGCTTGAGCAGCCCGGCCAGGATCGCGGGGTGCGCCGGCCACGCCGGCGCGGTCACCAGGTGCCCGGCGGTGTGGGCCGCGTCCAGGGGGATGTCCACCCACTCGCCTCCGGCGCGGCGGACGTCCGGGGCGCACGCGGGGTACGCCGAGCACTGTCGGCCCTCGAGGATCCCCGCCGCGACCAGGATCTGCGCGCCGTGGCAGATGCAGGCGATCGGCTTGCGCTTGACGTCGAAGTGCCGCACGATCTCGAGCACCCGCTCGTTGAGGCGGATGTACTCCGGCGCCCGCCCGCCGGCCAGGTACAACGCGTCGTACGTCGACTCGTCCACCTCGTCGAACGTGGCGTTGAGTGTAAAGTCGTGCCCCCGCTTCTCGCTGTAGGTCTGGTCGCCCTCGAAGTCGTGCACCGCCGTCCGCACCGTCTCGCCCGCCCGCTTGTCCGGGCACACCGCGTGCACCTCGCAGCCGACCGCCCGCAGCGCCTGGAACGGCACCATCACCTCGTAGTCTTCCACATAGTCGCCCACCGGCATCAGGATCCGCTTGCCCTTGCTCTGTGCCATCGTGAACCTCCGTATCGATCGGGTCCGGCCGGGCCTCGGTCGCGGTCGGCCCGGCCTTGGAACCGCCGACACACTAGCCTATGCTCATGCCGTGGTGTTGATCTTTTATTCCAGCCGTCGCGGTTGCCTGGCGTCGCTGGTGATCACGCTGATCGGGTCGGCGATCCTGGCCCTGCTGATGCTCTGGGTCAACGGGGCGTTCGGGTAGCGGCGGTCGCCGGTGCACCGCAAAGGGAGCCATCCGCCATGAAACATCGTATCGCGCTGTGGACGGGGCTGTTGATCGTCTGGGCCACGACGGGCCCGGGGGTGATCGGCGTCGCGCAAGCCGAGGTGCGCGAGCGTGCGATCGAGTACGAGCACGACGGGCTCGTGCTCGAGGGTTTCTACGCGTGGGACGACGCCCTCGAGGGCCCTCGCCCGGGCGTGCTGGTGATCCACCCGTGGTGGGGCCTGGGCGAGGACGAGAAGCAGCGGGCGCGGCAGCTCGCCGAGATGGGTTACGCCGCGTTCGCGCTGGATATGTACGGCAGCGGCCGGCTCACGGACGACCCGGAGCTGGCGCGGCAGTGGGCGACAGCGTTCTACCAGGACCGTCCGCTGGCGCGGGCCCGAGCCGCCGCCGGGCTCGACGTCCTGGCCGGGCAGGCCGAGGTCGATCCCGACCGCCTGGCCGTGATCGGCTACTGCTTCGGCGGGACCATGGCGGTGGAGCTGGCCTACAGCGGCGCCGACCTCCGCGGGGCCGTCAGCTTCCACGGCAACCCCCAGCCCGCCCTGCCCGACGACCCCGCCCGCACGCGCGCCGCCCTGCTGATCTGCCACGGCGGCGCCGATCCGTTCGTCCCGCTCGACCAGATCGAGGCGTTCATGACCGCGCTCGACGGGTCCGGGGCCAACTACCAGGTCATCATCTACAGCGGCGCCCAGCACTCGTTCACCCACCGCAGCGCCGACGACGACGGGCTGGACGGCACGGCGTACGACGCCGACGCCGACCGCCGGTCCTGGCAACACATGCGCCTGTTCTTCGACGAGCGGTTCGGGCAATGAGCCCAGCCCGCGTCGCCGCCCGGGCGTTCGGACGGACCGGCAGCGACCCGGCCGGCTACATCGACGGGTACAACCTGTACGCCTAAACGCGCGACAACCCCGTCACCTGGCACGACCCGAGCGGTCTGGCGCGCGTCCGCGGCAACGCGCACGACCTCTTCGGCGGCGCGTCGGCCAGCGTCGCGGCGGCGCCGCCAACTTTCGATCCTATCGCTTCGGTACAGCCGCTGCGACTCGATGTCATTCTTCCCAGCGCGCGTGAAATCGACTCCCTGTTTCGCAGGGACCTGAGCAGCGCGAGCCGACCGACGCCTTCGCAGGCGTTCTTCGAGACCCTGATCGATCGGGAACTCTCGCTGCTGGCCCAGGCCCGCGACAGGATCACGGGCATCCCCGGCGACCTGAGGTCTCTGAAGAGTGGTGTCAGTCAGGTCTCGTCGACCGGCGTGGTCAGGGTGGCACACATGCTTGGCCTGGCCAGCGACGAGGAGCTGGCGTTCCAGCAAGTCCGGCTGGGCACGAACGCGATGCAGGCGGGTCAAGCGATCGCCGGCGAAGCGGTTGCGTTCAGGGACGACCTGCTGTCGGGCGACCCGGAACGTCTCGGCGACCGCTTGATCGCGGCGGGATTGACGGGATTGGAGATTGCGGCCGGCGGCGGCGTAGTCAAGCAATCCACTCGCGCCGGCCGGGCGTCGAGCGGCATCACGTAACGCGGCGCGGCGGCGGACGACGCCGCGGAGAGCGTGACGGCGCTGGATCTGCAGCGGTACCTGCAGAGGACGGTGAACGAGCAGCGGAATGCGATCGTGAGGAATCCTAGGCTGCTTGAGCCGGGTGGAGGTTTGCTTAGTCCGCGCGAGTTTGAAGCTTTCCTCCGCGGTGATCTGCGGGCGGTGAACCTGGGCAAGGCGATGCAGGCGAGAGTTCGGGACATCGTCAACGAGGGGCCGCATTCGCAGTTGATCGAAGGTCTTCGGAACCGTCCCAACACGCCCGACTTCATTCTCAAGGGGCGCTTCGAAGGCCTGAACCTGGAGCTGACGACGGGGACGCGCAAAGCCGTCCGCGATCACCTGAGGCGGCCGTATGTTCGGGGCCACGGCATCGTGACGTATAAGCCGTTCACCCGGCAGGAGATCGACGAGATCGTGGAACAGACGCTGCGCGCCCAGCAGAGCGCTCCGTGAACGTGCACGGGCACAAGGATGGTAAGATGGCTGTCGCTATGACCAAGGTGTTTGAGAAGCAGGCCGTGCGCTTTGATATTCGTCACATGCGACACTGGGTCTTCAGTGACCTCGTGTTCCGTCAATGCAGTTTCGAGCGCGGCGGCATTATCTGTGATGATCCATCAGAGAGGGTTGTTATCCGGGGCATTGAATTGGATCGGTGCAAAGCGTATGGAGGGACACTCCAGGGGGTAATTCTTGAAGATGTTTTAGCCAAAGGTCCTATACGCTTAGGAAGGGATCCCATCACGCACGCATGTGCATTGAAACACGTGAAGATCGCGGGCCGGATCGACACGCTCTGGATCCACGACCTGTGGAACTTCGATCCCGACGATCCGATCAACGGCGAGTTCAAGGACGCGAACGCGAAGTATTACGAGTCGGTGGACTGGGCCCTGGACATCAGCGAGGCGGAGTTCTCCGGCGAGTGCGACATCCGCGGCGTGCCGTGGCAGTTGATCCGCCGTGATCCCGAGACCCAGGTGGTGGTGACGCGTCAGAAGGTGGAGGTGATGAGCTATGAACTGGAACGGCTCGATCTTGACCGAACCACGTATTGGGAGACCGCTATCCGCATGATGATGAATCGCGGTGAAGATGGCACGGTCCTCGTCGCCCCCAAGCGATCGAAGAAGTTCCGCGACTACCTGCAAGGCCTGCACCTGCTGCGCCAGGCGGGCATCGCGGAGCCGGATTGACGTTGATTCGCTGGAAGTTGGGGGGCACTTCCGGGACTGCGGATCGGTGAAGTCTTCCGCGCTCGGCTCTTTGAAAAGTGAATCACTGATCCGTTCTCGCCGTGCCAACGGCTGTACTTCCTGCGCGACCGCCAGCTCAGCGTGGTCGCCCTGGTCGACGCTTCCGGGGGCATCGTCGAGCGCTACAGCTACTCGCCGTTCGGCCTGACCAGCATCGACGACGGCAGCGGCACGCCGCGGACGAGCAGCGCCTACGGCAACCGGTTCATGTACGCCGGCCAACGGTTCGACCACGAGGCCGGCGAGGCCGGCCTGTACCACATGCGCGCCCGCGTCTACTCGCCGCGCCTGGGCCGGTTCCTCCAGCGCGACCCGGCCGGCTACATCGACGGGTACAACCTCTACGCCTACACCCGCAACAACCCCGTCACCTGGCGCGACCCGAGCGGTCTGGCGCGCGTCCGCGGCAACGCGCACGACCTCTTCGGCGGC
>CAYSIX010000051.1:0-20561 GCA_964431205.1 uncultured Phycisphaeraceae bacterium | reverse complement strand
GTTCCAGCGGACGATGTCGATCTTCTCGCCGCCCAGCTCGTCCACGATGTTCTTGATCCGCGAGCCGCGAACCCCCACGCACGCGCCCACCGCGTCCACCTTCGAGTCGATCGAGCTGACCGCGATCTTCGTCCGGTGCCCCGGCTCCCGCGCCATCGCCTTGACCTCGATGATCCGCTCGGCCACCTCGGGCACCTCGACTTCAAACAGCCGTCGGATGAAGTCCTCAGAAGCGCGGCTGAGCACGATCTTGACCTGGTTGCCCGCGTCGCGCACGTCCAGGATCAGGCATCGCACCCGCTCGCCCGGCTGGTGAAGCTCGCCGGGGATCTGCTCGCTTCGCGGCATGAAGCCCTCGGCCCGGCCGATCTGCACCACCAGCGCCCCGCCCTCGTAGCGCTGCGCCACGCCCGTGACCAGCTCGCCCACCCGATCGATGAACTCGTCGTACACGCTCTGCCGCTCGTCCTCGCGGAAACGCTGGATCATCACCTGCTTGGCCGTCTGCGCGGGGATGCGGCCGAGCTGGGTGATGTCGATCTCTTCCTCGCCGCGGAACAGCCGAATCTTGCCGGTCATCGGGTCCACTTCGGCGGTGAACTCCTCGGTGTCGACGGCGTTGAAGTGCTTTCGCGCGGCCGAGACCATCGCCTGGCCGATATCGCGGAACAGCGCGTCCTTGTCCACGTGGCGGTCACGCGAGATCGAGTCGATCAGTCTGAGCATCTCATTGGCGTTCATCAGTTATGTTCCTGCGTATTCAGTTGTCCGGGTTGTCTGTCCAGGTTGTTCGAGGCTGAAGTCGCGGACGCGAGCCCGCCGATCTGGGCGGGACGTGTCGAGCCAAAAGAAAAACCACGAGGCGCTGACGCTCGTGGCTTCGGCACGCTGACCTCAGGGCCTTGCGGCCCGGTCAGCCGACGGTAGGCGTTGCCGCGTTATCTCACGGCCGCCACCCCCTTTACCGCTCCCGGGGGAGCTGGCATCGGCGGGTTGCCGGCCGCGTGCGCGAGCGCTCGCCTCGCCACGTCGTGATGGGTCCGTGACCGGCCCATCACGGTGCCGACGCCTCCAGGTCCGATCTGTCCCATCCGTGATCGGGCATGTCAGCAACTCAACAGCCCGGGCTGACCCCGTGCCAGCCCGCAACCAGTAGTCTAGAGGGGGCCTTGGGCGTGTCAAGCGCCCCGACCGGTGTGACGGCGTCATCCGCTCACGGCGCGGAGTCGGCCGGCGAGTTGCCCAGCGAAGGCCGGGGGGACTCCGCGTCGTTGTCCGGTGTCGTCGGCGGCAATGCCATCCCCGAGACCTGTGCCTCCAGCAACGCCACGCGCTGGGCGACCTCGGGGCGCATCGCCGGGCCCAGAAGCCGCACCAGCCCGTTCAGAATCGTCTGCGCCGCCGTGGCTTCCCGGGCTTCGGCGTGCCGCCGCGCCGCCTCGAGAAACAGCTCCACCAGCTCGTCGCGGCTGCCACCGCCCCCGTCTCGTTCCAGCGCCGCCGCGGCCACCTCGAACGCCGCCGCCGTCTCGCCCAGCCGCAGGTGACCATCGATCAGGCCCGCATCGAGCCGCTGGCGTTCCGCCGCCCCCAGCGTCTCCCGCACCGAGGCCACACGCAGGTAATCCGACAAGGCCGACGCGTCGTTGCCCACGCTCTGACGAACCTCCGCACGCTTGAGCAGCAGCGCCACCGCCTCGGGCGCCGGCGGCTGCGACGGCGTCGCGTCCAGCGCCGCGGTCAACAGCCGCTCGATCATCGACGGCGGCTCATCCAACTGCTCCAGACGCTCGGCGGTGAACAGCACCGTCTGCATCGGCACACGCCCCGCCATCGCGATCAGCGCCAGACGCCACGCTTCGCGGACCTGCTCCACGGCCGGCGGGTGCTCGGCCAGCGTTCGCATGGTCTCGGGCAGCCGCCCCCGCGCCGTCGCCGCCCGGATCACGATCGGCTGGATCACCGGGTCGCTCACACGGTCCGCCAACCACTTCAGCGAACGCGACGAGTCCGCCCACGCCTCCGCCGCCGCCTGCTTGATCGAGCGGTCCGGATGGTCCACCCATTCGGCGATCCGCTTCCATTCCTGCTCCTGACCCACGCGACCGAGCAGCCCGATCACACTCGGCGCCGGCGGCTCGTACGGCGAGAGCACCTTCCGCAGCCGCTTGAGTGCGCTGGCGCTCTGGTCCGCCGAAAGCAGCGCCGCGTCAATCGCCGCCGAGAGCGCCGCCGCCGCCTCGGCCCGCAGCGGCTCCTCCTCCAGCAGATCCAGCACCGCCGGCACCGCTCTGGCTCGCGGCATCCGCGCCAGCAGCTGCAAATACGCCCGCAACACCGCGTCCACGTGCTCCTGCCGCTCCCCGACGCGCTCGGCCACCAGATCCGCGGCCATCCGGTCCGACAGGTCACGCAGCAGCACCGCCGCCCGCTGACGCACCGCCGCCGACCTGTCCAACAGCCGCGAGCGCAGCGCCCCGCGCAACGTCTCGTCGAACGGCTCGTCATTGAGCAACCGCTGCAGGGCCAGATCGAGCCCGAGCTGGCGGATCGGGGTCAGCGGGTCGTTGAGCACGTACACCAGAAACGCCTGGCGATCCTCGGGGCGGGTCGTGCGGTAGTGCGCCCGCTGAGATTCCAGCAGCCGCTGCTCGACCTCGGCCAGGCGCAGCCGCCAGCCCGCCTCTCGTCGGCTCAGGTTCGTCATCAGGTGTTCGTGCCACTGCTCGCGCGACAGGCGGCGAGCGCGGTCCCACCAGTGTGCCCAGGCTGAGCGATCCGAGCCCAGCTCCTCCAGACCGGTCAGGGCCCCGAGTGCCTTGAAGGCCGCGGCGCGGACGGGCTCGGGCTGGTCCGGCTCGGTCAGCTCGAGCAGGACCTCGGCCGCACGCTGCGTCCGCTGAGCGCCGATCGCGGCGATGAAGCGCGTGCGCACGTCCAGCGGTTGCTGGGCGTTCCGCGCCAGCTCGAACGTTCGCCCGACGACCGCCTCGTCATCGAATCGGCCCAGGGCGTCGACCAGGTCGGCCCGCTCGGGGGCGTCGTCGACGGCCGTGAGCCGGGCGATCATCGGCCAGGCCAGGTCACGCGGCGGCTCGTCGGGCAGCAGCGCCACGGCCTGCACGACCGCCCGCCAGGCGTGCGGCGGTGAGGCCTCGGCCAGCAGCGACAGCAGGATCGGCTGGGCCCGCCTCGTGTCCGCTTCCAGCAACGCCGTGGCGGCCAGACGACGCTGCTCCGGGCTGGCCTCGCTGTTCAGGACCGTGCCCAGCGGTTCGGCCAGTCGCGGGTCCAGCTCGCCCGACGCCAGCAGGTCCGCGGGCCGATCCATCGCCGACGCCGGCGCGGCCAGACACGCCAGCACCACGACCGCCAACATCCACCGCCAACCATCCACGCCGCTGACTCCCCCCGGCGTATCGGGCGTGCGCGTCGAGTTGGCCGATCCGTCAGCCGTCATTAAGGGATTCGCCCTCGATTCGGTGAAAAACCCGGGACTCGCCCTCGATTCGGTGAAAAACCCGGGACTCGCCCCTTCGCTCGGGTCGAAGAGCGGACTATGATCATACTGCGTTGATCAATATTAAGTTCGGTCAGGTCGTCGTCGTGGCTTTGCCGATAGCATGTCTGGCCATCATGGAACCAGGTGAGAGAGCGGTATTTCGAAGCATCCCCGCCGACGGATGCATCGCCGCCGGCGGGACCGTCAATCGTTGTCGCCAGCGAACGGGTTGTGTGACCCCATGAACGAGTGGACCGAGGCCGAGCATCACGCCGAGCGCGCTCACCGGCTGTACGCCGCCGGTCGCTGGCAGGAGGCGTTGGCCGAGATTCAGCACGCCTTGCGCGTGAATCCCGAGCAGTGCGACTGGCACTTCGGCCGGGGCTTGGCGCTCGAGGCGCTGCAGCGCTACGACGAAGCACTCGACGCGTTCGAGCAGGTGCTGAACCTGCGCGGCGACGACGTCGAAACGCTGCTGCACATGGGCGTGGACCTGATCCGCACCGACCGGCCCGAACAGGCGGTCGAGGCGTTCGAGCGGGTCAGCCGCCTCGATCCGCGATGCGAGGCGAGCTACTGCTACCGGATCGTCGCCTACACGCAGATGGGCGAGCACGAATCGGCCGAGCTGATGTTCTACCTGGCCCGGCAGATCTCCGACCACTGCCCGCTGTGTTACGACCACTTGGCCGAGAGCCTGGCGATCCGCGGCGAGCTGGACCGCGCGATCTGGTGCTGGCAGCAGACCATCCGCCTGGACCCGTCGTACCCGGACGTGTACGCGAACCTGGCGCGGTGCCACTGGCGAAAGGGCCAGCTCGGGCGGGCCCGGCACGGGTTCGTGCGCCAGCTCCGCCAGGCGCCCGGCTGTGTACCGACGCTGATGGCCCTTGGGCTGTTGCTGGTCGAGATGGGCCGGACGGGTGAGGCCGAGGAAAAGTTCCGTCGCGTGCTGGAGCTGGAGCCGGCGCACGCCGAAGCGCACCTGAGGCTGGGGGAGCTGGCGTCGGCGTCGGGCCACGCCGAGGCGGCGTCGCGGCGGTTCCGCGAGGCGTTGCGGCACGACCCGGACGTGGCCGGCGCGCACACGGGGCTGGCGCGGCTGGCGCTGCGGGACGGCCGGCGCACCGAGGCGATGGCGCACGTCGAGGCCGAGCTCCGCCTGGCGCTGCGCTCGGCCGACCAGGCGTTGGAGCTGGCGCGCCTGCTGATCGAGATGGACCAGCCGCTGCCCGCGATCGAGCTGCTGGACCCGCTGGTCGAAGAGCTTTGGATCACCGAGCACCGCCACGACGAGTTGCTCTCGGCGGCGCTGCTGTGTCGCGGCGCCGCGATGATGATGCACGGCGAGGTCGAGGCCGGCGTGCGCGACACTCGCCACGCGGTTCGACTCGACGCCGGCAACACGCTGGCGATGCAGAACCTGATCCTGGCCGCGATCGAGTCCGGACGCTTCCGCCACGCCCGCTACTGGCTGCTGCGCCTGGAACGGGCCAACCCCGACGAGCCGCAACTGCCTCGCCTGCGACGCCGACTCGCTCGGCGACAAGCGTCGCACCTCGGTCTGGCGATCTGGCAAACGCTGACCCGCTCCCGCCGCGATCGCTGAACGCCGGGCCCGCCGCGCTTCAGCGGGGCAGGATCACGGCGGGGCAGGATCACGTCCACGATCAAGACCCGGGCCCACCCCCGGCTTGCCCGCCTTCACCGCCCCCCGACTCGCCAACGCTCCGTCGGCCGGTACCATGGCCCGCGTGTCTTGCAGCCCCGGAACGCTCCGACCATGATCGACCTGCGCGACCTGCGAAACGACCCCGAACGCTACCGGCGCGGCGCCGCCGACAAGGGCTTCGATCTCGCTCTGATCGACCGCCTGCTCGCGATCGACGCCGAGCTGCGTCCCCTCATGGCCGAGCAGCAGGAGCTGACCGCGGAGAAGAACCGCATCGGCAAGCAGATCGGCCAGCTCGCCGGTCGGCTCAAGAAGGCGTCGCCCGACGAGCGGGCGGCGTTGCAGGAGCAGATGCAGCAGCTCCAGCGCCGGCCGCAGCAGCTCAAGCAGCGCGAGGCCGAGCTGGCCGACCGCGTGGCCGAGCTCGAAACGCATCGGCGGGACCTGTGGCTCGAGGTGCCGATGCCCGCCGACCCCGACGTGCCCGTGGGCGCCTCGGCCGACGACAACGTCGAGGTCCGACGGTGGAACCCCGAAGGATTCGATCCCGAGCGGCCGTTCGCCGAGAGCCGCGGGTTCGAGCCGCGCACGCACCTGGAGCTGATGACCGAGCTGGGCCTGGTGGACTTCGAGCGGGGCGTGAAGCTCGCCGGCACGCGCAGCTACGTGCTGGTCGGCGACGGGATGCGCCTGCACCAGGCGGTGCTGCGTTACGCGTTCGACATGATGGTCAACGAGCACGGGTTCACGCCGATGAGCGTGCCGGTGCTGGTACGGGACCAGTGCATGATCGGCACCGGGTTTTTTCCCCACGGGCGGGACCAGGCGTACGAGGTCGCCGAGTCGCGGCGCGGCGGGGGGCACGACCTGTACCTGACCGGCACGGGCGAGGTGGGCCTGATGGGCCTGCACGCCGAGGAAATCCTCGACGCCGACCGCCTGCCGCTGTGTTACACGACGGTGAGCACGTGCTTTCGGCGTGAGGCGGGCGCGGCGGGCAAGGACACGGCGGGATTGTTCCGGGTTCATCAGTTCGAGAAGGTGGAGCAGGTGGTGATCTGCCGCGCCGACGAGGCCGAGAGCCGCGACTGGCACCAGAAGATGATCGGGTTCGTCGAGACGCTGCTGCAGCGGCTGGGCCTGCCGTACCGGCTGCTGCAGTGCTGCACGGGGGACCTGGGTCCGAAGAACGTGGACATGATCGACATCGAGTGCTGGATGCCCGGCCGGGGCGAGGCGGACGCCGTCGGCCGCCCCACCGGCGCCTACGGCGAGACGCACTCGGCCAGCCGGCTCTACGACTACCAGTGCCGCCGGCTGAACCTGCGCTACCGCGACGCCGACTCGGGCAAACCCGTCGTCGCCCACAGCCTCAACAACACCGTCGCCGCCAGCCCCCGACTGCTCATCCCGATCGTCGAGATGTACCAGAACGCCGACGGCACGGTCGCCGTGCCCGAGGTGCTGCGCCCGTACATGGGCGGCCGGGAACGCATCGGCGCCGCGATGCAGCCCGCCAAAGGCTGACACCCGGCCCGACCCGCTTCAGCGCATCGAGGCGGCCTCCCGCGCGCCGCCTTCGCCCGCTCACTCGAACTCCAGCTCCAGCAGCGAAAAATCGTCCGGAAATCCCTCCCCGCCCTGGTACGCCCGGACCCGCTCGACCGCGTGACGCACCCGGCTGCCGTTGCCGTTCCGCGTCGCCTCGGCCAACACCCGCGCGAACCCGTCGTACGTCAGCATCCGGTTCTCACGGTCGCGCACCTCGAACGTGCCGTCGCTGAACAGAAACAGTCGGCTGCGCGGCTCGATGCCCGTCTCGTCGGCCTCGTACGTCGCGTCCGGCACGACCCCGATCATGAAGTTGCTCCGCCCCAGCCGCGCCGGGTCGGGCGCGCCGTTGAACGCCACCGCCGGGTGATGCCCCGCCGTCGCGTACCGCAGCGTCCGCTTCGGCCGGTCGTACACCCCGTACCAGATCGTGAAGAACTTGCCGTCGTTGCGCTCCATCGGGAATGCGCGGTTCAGCGCGGTGAGCACCTCGGCCGGGTCGGCCCGGTCCGCGTCCAGCAAACCGTGCCGCGAGAGTGTCGTGTGTACCGAGATCGACAGCAACGCCGCCCCCACCCCGTGGCCCGTCACGTCCAGCAGGTACGCCGCCAGCTTCTCCCGCTTACCGTCCAGCCACTGGTAGCCCAGCAGGTCTCCGCCCAGACGCGACGACGCGATGTACTGATAATCGCTGCGCACCGGCCCCTCCCGCAGCGGTGGCGGCAGCACCGCCCGCACGTACCGCGCCGCCTCGTCCAGCTCCCGCGCCAGCCGACGCTGCGTCGCCGCCAGCTCCCGCTGCGTCCGGATCAGGTCGTGCAGGTTCAGCTCGTGCTCGGCCAACGCCGCCAGGTTCCCCAGGATCGCCCGCTCGTTCTCGTCCAGCTCCCGCGGCTCGTGGTCCATCACGCACAGCGTCGCCACGTTGTGCCCGTTCTCGCTCCGCAGCGGATGACCCGCGTAAAACCGTACGTACGGCTCGCCCACCACCATCGGGTTGTCCGCGAACCGCGGGTCCGCCAACGCGTCCGGCACGATCAACGGCTCGTCCTGAAGAATCGTGTGCCCGCAGAACGACGTATCCCGCGACGTTTGCGTCAGCGTCTGGCACATCCCCGTCTTCGCCTTGAACCACTGCCGATCGTCGTCCACCAGCGCGATGTACGCGATCGGCACGCCGAACACCCGCTTGGCCAACGCCACGATCCGGTCGAACCGCTGCTCCGGCGGCGTGTCCAGCAGGTCCAGCGCCCGCAGATCGGCCAGGCGCTCGGTCTCGTTCGGCGGCATCGGCGGTGCGATCATGACGCGTGCATCCTAGGCGCGGCGCCGGGCCCGACACGCCCCCCCCGGGCCGACTCGCCCGGCCCGACTCGCTCGGGCTGACTCGCTTCAGCGAGTCGGGACGGTCGGGACGCCGCCCTCGACGCTCTCCCCCACCCCCAGGTGCGCCAGCAGCTCCGTCAGGTGCCCGATCTCCAGGTCCGGCTCGTGATCGCCCGGCTGCGGATCGAACCGCTCCGGCGTCTGCCACTGCCGCGTCAGCACCGCCGCCATCCCCACCCCCTTGGCCCCCTGCACGTCCGCCAGCCAGTTGTCCCCCACGTACACCGCCCGCTCGGCCGGCACGTCCAACGCACGCAGCACCGCCTCGAACGGCGCCCGGTGCGGCTTCACAAACCCCACGTCCGCCGACACCACCGCCGCCGCCAGGTGCCGCCCGATCCCCGTCCGCTCCAGGCTCCCCCGGATCGACTCCCCGCACGGATAGTTCGACAACAGCCCCAGCCGGTACCGGCCCCCCAACGCGCCCAGCAACCCCTCCACGTAATCCGGCGGCTCGATCACCTCCACGAACACCCGCCGCCTCGCCTCCACCATCGCCTCAAGCTGCTCCGGCGTCGGGTCCTTCTCATACAACTGCCGCACCAGGTTCACGCACAGCTCGGGGATCCTGTTCTCGCGGTAGCCGTCGAAATACGGCCGGCGACGGTCCTCGTCCCGGATCGTCGCGAAACGCTTTTCGTCGTACGGGCCCCACGTCGTGCGCAGCAGCTCCCCCAACGCCGCGTCGCACCGCACGATCTGTCGCTCGGTGAACTCGATCAGCGTCGCGCCGTAGTCGAACACCACCGCCTCGATCTTGTCCACCTCAAGCGGCATCACACCTCCCATCGTCTGCCACTAAAGAATCCATGACCACAAAGAGGCACATAATCGACCCGCGGAAGAACGGGAAGAACGTCGGCGAAGCCGAGCCCTGAGCCCAAGCGAACGGCCGGATTCCCGCACGCGACCGTTCCTGCCCACCATGCGCAACGCCCTGTGCCTTTTCGCAACTACCACTTCCGTCTTCTGTGCCTTTTCGCGGCCATCCCGGCTAGTCTTTGCTCTCTGTGCCTTTTCGTGGCCATCGGCTCCGCTATCCGGCGTATTCCCATTCCTCGCCCGGCTCCATGGCCTTGACCTCGATCCCCTTGGGCTTCAGCGCGCTGATGTCGCTGATCAGCAGCGGGAACGTCTTGTAGTGGATCGGGATCACCGCCTGGGGCCCGATCATCTCCGCCGCCCGCCTCGCCAGCTCCGGGCCCATCGTGAACCGGTCGCCGCACGGCAGCGCCGCGATCGCCGGCCGATACAGCTCACCGATCAGCTTCATGTCCCCGAACAGCCCCGTGTCGCCGGCGTGGTAGATCGTCACGCCCCCGATGTGGAACACCAGCCCGCACGGCATGCCCATGTACCGGCCCTCGTAGCTCGAGGAGTGGAACGCGTGCGTGAACGCCACCCACCCGAAGTCCGTCTCGATCCGCCCGCCGGGGTTGCCCGGCTCGCATTGCTCGATCCCCTGCTCCTGGCAGTAGTTGCAGACCTCGAACGCCGCGATCACCGTCGCGTCGTTCCGCTTGGCGATCGCGGCCGTGTCCCCGAAGTGGTCCGCGTGCCCGTGCGTCAGGGCGACGTACCGGCAGGTGATGTCCTCGGGCTTGTGTCTGGCCAGGTCGTTGCCGGTCAGGAACGGGTCCACCGCCACCTCCGTCTGCCCGTCGGAGAGGACAAAACCGCTGTGGCCGAGGTACGTGATCGTGACAGGCATGATCGTGCCTTTCGTCTGGATTCCCGCGTGTCCGTGTCGTTGCACGGATCATACACGGCCGACTCCCCGCGGACGACGCCCGGACGCCCTGACCGCCGCGACCCACGCAGGCCGGCCTTCGCCGGGATCGGCCGCGCACGCGCGCCCGGCCTCGAATCGGATCGCCGCATCGGTCGGATCCACCGGATGAGGTGGAGCGATCGGGACGCGGGCGATCCGGTTCCCTCCGACTCCTCACTTCCAGGTTCCGCACGGGTCTGCAAACTGGTCTCGAACTGGTCGGGAAACTGGTCTGCTTCCCGCGGCGCGCTCGCCCGAACCGGACCAGTGGGCGAGAAGCAAGCCGGTAACGGGGTGAGCCGTGACGAGGCGAGCGGGGGCATCGGCGATCGCTTCCGGTTGTCGGGTATTGACTGTCCATCGTGCCCGTCGAGCCTTCCTCGCGCTTTGCGTCTTGCACACCTTCACGTCCACCGGCTTTCTATAACTGCCCGAACCGGCGGTCCCGTGCGCGCGCCGAAGCGCGCACCGCGCCATTTCGCCTTGACGTGTGGCCCGGATCAGCACGCCAAAACCGCGCGCGGCACGGTCACCGCCGATGCGCACCGTGGTCGAGTGCCTCTCGTTGCATGAACGGGGCTCGCGTTCGCCCCTCTCCGACCGGTGGAGAGAGTCGACGTGCGGCCCAAGTGGGAGCGGGGCTGCGAGGTGGGCCGGCGGAGCGTCGGGGATCTTGCGTGGCGGGCCGGGTAGCGCCCGACGGGGCCCGGGAGACGGATCGACGCCGGATCGAGCGAAGGGTATAACGGGCGTGGTTCAAACTTATCACCTTAGCAGGAGAGTGCGATGCGGTGGGGTTATGCGGGCGTCTTCCCGGGGCCGTTCGGGGTGTGGGAGGGGGACGCGGTGATGAACAAGCTGCGGTTCGTGGCCGAGCGGGGTTTCGACTCGACGGGGCTGCGGCTGAGCGAGATGCGGGACCCGGGGAGGCGGGAGCAGATCGGGGGTTTCGTGGCCGAGCACGGTCTGCGGATCACGGTGGGGCCGCACGCGGATTTGTTCTCGGTCAGCGAGGACGAGGCGCGCTGGCGGATGGACGCGTTCGTGCGGGACCTGGAGGCGTACGGGGAGCTGCTGCGGGTGCCGATCGCGACGATGGCGGTGGGCCCGTACCACCGCTTCATGAGGGAGCCGACGCTGGGGTGGCAGATGGATCGTCTGGCGACGGTGCTGCCGGAGGCGGCGCGGGCTTGTCACGAGATGGGCCGGCCGCTGGGGATCGAGAACCACGGGGACTACTACACGAGCGACCTGGTTGGTTTGTGCGAGCGGGTGCCGCGACTGGGGATCTTCCTGGACACGGGCAACACGTACCTGATCGGGGAGCCTAGTGTGGAGGGGTGTCGGGCGGCGGCGCCGTACACGATCGGGGCGCACTTCAAGGACCACCACGTTCGGCCGGACCCGAAGACGCTGACATTCGTGATCGAGGGGGCCGTGCTGGGCGAGGGGGACGTGGGGTTGGCCGAGGTGTACGCGGACCTGATGGCGAACGCGCCGAGGCCGTCGCAGCTGGTGATGCAGTTCGAGATGGTGCCGCCGAAGGGGATGGACCCGTTCGAGTGTCTGGAGCGGAGCAAGCGGTTTGTGGCGTCGCTGGAGGAGTCGGGCGCATGAGCGAGCAGAAGGCGCAGCGTGCGGGTGAAGCGGGGGTTGAGGCGGCGGTGAACGCGCCGCCGGCGCCCGAGGCCGCGGTGGAGGCGAAGGCGCAGCCGAAGTCGGAGGCGGTGTCGGCGGCGCGTCCCCCGCTGCGTGCGGTGGTCGTGGGATGCGGGGGGATGGGCCGGAACCAGGCGGGGCTGCTGGCGTCGTCGTCGCGTTTCGAGCTGGCGGGGGTGTGCGACGCGTACGAGGCGGCGGTGCGGGAGGTGGGCGAGGCGTACGGGGTGGAGGCGTTCACGGACTTCGCGGCGATGCTGGAGCGGGTTCGGCCACAGACGGTGAGCGTGTGCACGCCGACCAGCTCGCACGCGGCGTTGACGATCGCGGCGGCGGAGGCGGGGGTGCGGGGCGTGTACTGTGAAAAGCCGATGGCGACGAACCTGGCGGACGCGCGGCGGATGGTGGCGGTGTGTCGTGAGCGTGGGGTGGTGCTGGTGATCAACCATCAGCGTCGGCTGGGGGCGGACATGGTGGAGGCGAAGCGGCTGATCGATGCGGGCGCGATCGGGCGGGTGAGGGTGCTTCGGGGCCAGTGTCAGGGCGACGTGCTCAGCGACGGGACGCACGCGCTGGACAGCCTTTTGTATCTCGCGGACGACGCGGCGCCGTCGTGGGTGCTCGGGCAGGTGCACCGGGACACGGAGAGCCTGCGGGAGAAACGAGAGCGAGTGGATCACGGCCCCGTGAGCGTGGGCACGGGCGCCGAGGGTCGGCACGCGGGCGCGGCGCTGGGATACCGGTACGGGCACGCGGTGGAGAGCGGGGCGATCGCGGTGGCGTCGCTGAGCAACGGGGTGCGGCTGGAGCTGTGCTTCGGCGACATGGTTGAACCCGGCCGTATGTACCAGGACTATGAGGCGGTGGGGGCGTCGGGGCGGCTGTGGCGGACCGGGGACGCGCACCGGGGGCCGAACCTGTTTCTGCAGGATGGCGTGGAGGCGGACTGCGCCGTGCCGGAGCGTGGGGAGGCGATCCCGGTGCCGGCGGCGCTGGGGCAGCGGCCGACGTGGCGGCGGGTGACGGTGGAGACGGGCGTGCGCAAGCAGGCGATGCACGAGGCGTACGAGCGGTTCGCCGAGGCGATCCACACCGGCGAGCCGCACCCGATGCGTGGGGAGGTGGCGCTGATCGGGTTCGAGCTGAACATGGGGATTTACGAGTCGGCGCGGCTGCGTCGGCGTGTGCGGTTTCCGCTGGAGCAGGAGCGGTTCCCGCTGGAGCTGATGGTGGAGGCGGGCGAGTTATGAAGGGAGGCCGATGATGGCGATCGCGTGTTCGACCAGCGCGTTCAAGCAGCCGCTGGAGGCGGCGTTGGGGCGTGTGGCGGGGATGGGTTTTCAGGAAGTGGACGTGCTGGCGATCGGGGCGTGGCCGCACGTAGACGCGTCGCGTTTAGCCGAGCAATTCGAGGCGGAGCGTGAGCGTGTGTCGGCTGCGCTGGAGGCGGCGGGGCTGACACCGATCGCGATGAACTTCGCCGTCGGGCACCTGCACCGGCGAGACGACGCGGAGGCGAACGCGCGACGGCTGGAACAGGTCGAGGCGCTGACGCGGCTGATGCGTGAGCTGGGGGTCGAGGTCGCGTCGTTCTATCCGGGGTACCGGGCGGACGATCGGCCGTGGCCGGACGTGCTGCGCGACGAGGTGACGACGATCCGGGAGATGCTGGAGATCGCGGAGCGGGCGGGGGTGACGCTGACGGTGGAACCGCACTTCAACACGCCGTTCCAGACGATCGAGCAGGTCTCGGGGCTGCTGGAGGCGTTGCCCGAGCTACGGATCGCCTACGACCCGAGCCACTTCGCGATGCAGGGGCTGACGCTGGAGCAGGTCGAGTCGCTGCTGGACCGGGCGGCGCACGTACACCTGCGGGACGCGGCACCGCAGAAGCTGCAGGCGCCGTTCGGCAGCGGGACGGTGGACTTCGAGGGGCTGCTGGCGGCGCTGCGGCGCCGCGGGTACGCGGGACACTTCTCGATCGAGTACCTGCCCGGGCTGGAGGGCGGCGCGGAGGCGTCGATCACGGCGCTGCGGGACGCGGTGTCGGCGTACGCCGCGTAGGTTCGGCCTGCGGTGTGGACGAAGCGATCGACGCGGATGCAGCGCCCGTGGGGCGAGGTCAAAAGATGCCGATGCGGGGCGGCATCGGGTCGGCGGTCTGCGCCATGCGGGTGGCCAGGCGCGTGAGCATGTCGAGCTTCACGTCGCGGTGGCCGGGATCGTCCCAGAGGTTGACGGTCTCGTTCGGGTCGGCGGCCAGGTCGTACAGCTCGCCCTCGGCGGTGCCGTGGACGGCGATGAGCTTGTGCCGGTCGGTGCGGACCATGGTGAGAAACAGCGGCGGCTTGGTGGGGTTCGCGTTGAGGTATTCACAGTAGACGTCGTCGCGGAAGCGGTCGAGGGGGTGTTCGCCCGTGAGCAGGGGCCAGAGCGAGCGGCCCTGCATGGCGGGGTGTCGGGGGAGGCCGGCGGCGTCGAGGAGCGTGGGCGCCAGGTCGGTCAGCTCGACGAGGGCGGGGCAGCGGCGGTCAGACTCGATCGTGCCGGGCCAGGCGATCAGCAGCGGGACGCGGACGGCGCAGTCGTAGAGGAACGGCCCCTTGGGGTATCGGCCGTGGTCGCCGAGCAGCTCGCCGTGGTCGGACATGAAGATGATCAGCGTGTGGTGCAGTTGCCCGGTGCGTTCGAGGGCGTCGAGCAGCCGGCCGACCTGCTTGTCGATGTGGTCGACCATGGCGAAGTAGGCGGCGCGGACCATGCGGTGGTCGCGGTCGGACATGTCGGCGAAGTCACGGCCGGCGGCCTTGTTGCCCGGCGCCGCGCCGTGAAAGCGGGCGTGGTAGGCGGGCCGGCGGTCTCGTTCATCGGGTGCGCCGATGGGCAGGGGGACGTCGTCGAGGCGGTCGAGGTAACGGTCGAGGAACTCGGGCGGTGGGTCGAACACCGGATGGGGGTCGAAGATGTTGACGGAGAAGAGCCAGGGGTGCGGGCGGCCGGCGTAGGCCTCGATGAAGCGGATGGCGCGGTCGGCGCACCAGGTCGCCTGATGGTGCTCGCTGGCGATGCCGCTCTTGACGTAGGGGCAGTCGTCGCGGAAGGACTGGGGCAGCGAGACGCCGCGCTCGGCGAGCCACTGGCTGTAGGCGCTGGAGGGGTTGGTGCTGCCGGGGGCATGATCCCAGTGGAACTCCGCGTAGCCGTCGTCGAGGCGGCGTTCGGTCCCGATGAACTGCAGCTCGCGGGGGACGCGCCACCACTGGTCGCCGAGCAGGAACGCGTGGTTGCAGGCGCGCAGGTGCATCTTCCCGGCCAGGCCGCAGACGTAGCCGTGCTCGGCGAGGATGCGGGTGACGAGGTGGGGCGCTTCGGCGTCGGGCATGTCCTGGCCGTTCTGGCGCAGGCGGGTGGTGACGGGGTAGCGTCCGGTGAGGAAGCTGCCGCGGCTGGGCTGACAGAGCGGGGATTGAGCGAAAGCGTGTTCGAAGCGCACGCCCATGCGGGCGAGGCGGTCGAGGTGGGGCGTGTGGACGAGGCCGTTGCCGTAACAGCCGAGGGTGTCGAATCGCTGCTGATCGGTGCAGACCCAGAGGATGTTGGGTGGGGGCATGGGTCGAGTATATCGGGCGGCGACGGCGGGCCGAACGGCGTCGCGATGGGGCCGTGCGTGATCGCTCAGGGGACCGGTTCGAGCGTCGACTCGGGGCGCGGCTCGCCGTGCCAGAGGTAGTGGGCCGCGGCCTTGAGGTCCTCGAAGATCAGGATCATGCACGGCAGAATGCAGAGGATAAGCACGGTCGCGGAGAGGAGCCCGCCGGCGATCGCGATCGCCATCGGGATCAGGAATCGGGCCTGGAACGACTGCTCGAGGATCAGCGGGGTCAGCCCGAGGACGGTGGTGACGGTGGTCAGCAGGATGGCGCGAAACCGTGCCCGGCCGGCCTCGGCGAGGTTGTCGGCGACGCTGCCGCCCTCGGCTATCCGCTCGTTGAAAAACTTGACCAGGATCAGCGAGTCGTTGACCACGATGCCCGACAACGCCACGAACCCGATCAGGCTCAGAAACGTCAGGTCGAACCCCAGCACCCAGTGGCCCCAGATCACGCCCACGGTCGCGAACGGCACGGCCAGCAGCACGATCAGCGGCTGAACGTAGCTGCCGAACAGCCACGCCAGGATCACGTAGATCATCAGGATCGCCGCGAGAAACCCGTACGGCAGCGAGGCGAAGGCCTCGGCGTTCTGCTCCTGCCGGCCGGCGTACTCGATGGTCAGCGTGGGGAACGCGCGGCGGACCTCGTCGAGGTCCAGCTCGGCCGTCACCGCCTCGGGGCTCAGCCACGTCGCCGTCTCCGCGGTGACCGTCACGGCACGCTGGCGGTCCACCCGCCGGATCGTGGCGTACGTCGTGGTCTCGGTGATGTCGGCGACCTCGGCCAGCGGGACGATCGCCCCGGCCGGACTGACCAGCCAGGCGTTCTCGATCGCGTACAGGCTCTGCCGCGTCGCCTCGTCCACGCGCACACGCACGTCGATGTCCTCCTGACGCTCGGCGAAGACGTGTGCATCGATCCCGAACAGAAACCCGCGCACCTGCCGCGCCACCTGCTCGGTCGTGAACCCGATCGCCCGGGCGCCCGGCCGCAGGCGGATCTGAAGCTCGAGCTGGCCCAGGTCGTTGTCGTCGGCGATGTCGAACAGCCCCTCGAACTCGCCGAGCTGATCCTTGATCCGCGTGACCGCCTGCTCGATGCGCTGCATGTCCCGGCCGCGGACGCGGATGGAGATGTCCGGCCCGCTGGGCCCGCCGGTGATCTCCTCGTAGGTGATCCGCTCGACCTCGTCGATCTGACCGCGCAGGGCCGTGCGGATCGAGTCGGTGACCTCGGAGGACTGACGGTCGCGTTGCTCGACGGGATTGAGCTCGACGTACATCTGGGCGACGTGCGGGGCCGACGCCTCGGTGGCCAGCGTCTCGAGGTTGGCGCGCTCGCCGACGACCGACGCGATGCTGAGCACCTCGGGCTGGGCCTGGGCGGCGGCCTCGATGCGCGACACGACCGCCTCGGTCCGCTCGATCGGCGTGCCGATCGGCATGCGCACGTTCACGATGATCGTCTCGGAGTCCGACTCGGGCAGAAACACGAACGGGACGCGCCCGCCGACAACCATCCCCGCCGAAGCGATCAGCACGGCCATCGCCACCGCGACCGTCGAGTACCGGAATCGCAGGAGAAACTCGACGCACCGGCCGTACCACGGCACGACCCGCCGCAGCAGCAGGCCGTCGCGCGCCTCCTCGAAGCGACGCACAAATCGCGCGGCGCGGCCCGGCGTCGAACGGTCCCGGTGCTTGAGGCTGTGACCCATGTGGCTCGGCAAAATCAGGATCGTCTCGATCAGGCTCATCAGCAACGCGCACGCCACCACCAGCGGCAGCGCCCCGAGCAGGTCGCCGATCCGGCCCTCGATCCACGTCAACGGCAGAAACGCAACCACGCTGGTCAGCACCGTCGCCACCACCGGCCAGAACACCTGCCGCGTGCCCGTCACCGCCGCCTCCAGCGCCGGCTCCCCCCGGTCGTGGCACGTCTGGATGTTCTCCGACACCACGATCGCGTCGTCCACCAGCAGCCCCAGCACCACGATCAGCCCGAACATCGTCAGCAGGTTCAGCGTCACCTCCAGCCACGCCATCAGCACCAGCGTGCCCATGATCGCCGTGGTCAACCCCACGCCCACCCAGAACGCCACGCGCCAGTTCAGCACCAGCAGCAGCGTGGCGAACACCAGCATCGCCCCGTACGTCGCGTTGCGCACCAGCAGGTCGAGCCGGCCCTCGACGAACCGCGCCAGGTCCGAGTTCGTCGCGATCTTCGCGCCCACCGGCAGCGGCTGGCTCGAGTTCACCCCCAACTCCCACGCACGCTGGCGATGCCCGTCGGTCAGCTTCGCCAGCCCCCGAAGCTCCAGCGGCTCGCCGTTGCGCCCCGCCACGTACGCCCGCGTCATCTCCGCGATCTTCACGATGTCCTGGTCACCGACCTTGAACACCGTCAGCGTCGCCGCCGGCTCGCCGTTGAACCGCGTGGTCAACTGCGAATCCACAAACCCCTCGCGCACCTCCGCGATGTCGTCCAGCCGGACCACGCGCCCGTCCGGCTCGGCGCGAACCACGATCTCCCGGATCGCCTGCGCCCGCTCGGCCACCCCCATCGTCCGGACCTTCACGTTCCCCGCCCGCGTCCGCACCGTCCCGCCGGGCACTTCCCGCATCTCCGCCCGGATCTGATCCGCGATCGCCGGCAGGCTCAGCCCCAGCTTCAGCGTCGCCTCCGCGTCCACGTCCACCCGCACCTCGTAGTCCCGCACCCCCGAGACCAGCACCTCGCCCATCCCCGACAGCGACAGCAGATCGTCACGGATCCCGCGGATCGCACGCTTGAGCACCGCCTCGTCCACGTCCCCGTACACCGTCACCCGGATCACCGGCAGGCGGATCTCCTGCAGCGATACCGTGATCCGCTCCGCCTCCTCCGGCAGATCGGTCAGCGAATCGATCGATCGCTCGACCTCGTCCGTCGCCTTGTCCGGGTCGACCCGCTCGCGGAACACGACCGTGATGCCCCCGCCGCCCTCCGACAGCGTCGTGACCATCTCGTCGAGCTCGTCGAGGTCCGACAGCTTGTCCTCGACCTTGATCGCCAGCCCCTCCTCGACCTCCTGCGGCGTCGCGCCGGGGTACGGCAGCGTCACGTTGGCGCGGTCGGGGTCGCTGCGCGGGAAGAACTCGCGCTGCAGCGTCTGGCCCGCCGCCAGCCCCGCCAGGATGATCGCCATCATCAGCAGGTTCACCGGCACCGGGTTGCGCACCGAAAACCGCGCCAGCTTCACGGCCGGGGCTCCTGTTCGGTTTCCGCCGGCGAAGCCACGTCGCTCAGCGGCGTCGGCGTGACCGGCTGGCCCTCCCGCAGCGACGCCGAGATGTTCACCACGATCGGCTCGCCCTCGGTCAGCGGCGCGTCGTCGCCCAGCACCGCCCACTGGTCGTCGGGCATGCCCGTCTCCGGCCGCGCCCCCTCAAACACGAACTCGACGTCCACCGCCCGGCTCGTCGCCCGGCCGCCCTCGACCACCATCAGCCGACCGCCCCGCACCGACCGCCGCGGCACCACCCACCGCGGCCGACGCTCGCCCGTCGTCACGACGCCCCCCACAAACATCCCCGGGACCAGCAGCCCCGCGCGTCGCGCCGACGCCGCGCGATCGTTGGCGCCTTCCTGTCGCACCTGCACGTACAAGGCCACCGTCCGCGTTCGCTCGTCGTCCACCGGCGCGATGCGCACCACACGCCCTTCCCAGTCGTCTGCGCGATCGTTCGTCGGTCGAAGCCGCACCGTGTCCCTCAGCTCGATGTGTCGGCGCGCCGCCGCCGGCAACTTCATCGGCACCTCGATCCGCTCCAGGCTCACGACCCGGGCGACGCGCTGGCCCGGCGCGACGCTCTCGCCGACCTCCACGTCCACCGCCGCCAGCACCCCTTCCATCGGGCTGCGGATCTGCGTCCGCGACAGGTTCAACCGGGCCATCGCCAGCGACGATTCCTGCGAACGCACCCGCGCCTCGAGCTGCTGTGCTCGCGGATCGAGCTGGTCCAGCGCCTCAGCCGTCAGGCTCAGCGCCCGACGGGCGGCGATGACCTTGCTCCGCGTGGCGTCGACGTCGGCCTCGTTGGCCGCCTGCTGGGCAAAGAGCTGCCGCTTGCGCGCCAGCTCGTCTTCGGCGATCGCCAGGTCCTCCCGCTCGTACGCCAGCCGCTCGGTCAGGCGCTGCCGCTCAACCTCCAGCCGCGCCAGTTGCGCCCGCAGCTCAATCAGAGCCTGCTCGGCGATCGCGACCTCGTGCTCGAAGTCCTCGTCGTCGAGCTGGACGAGCAACTGCCCCCGCGACACGGGCTGACCCACCAGCACGTCCTCGGGCAGGTGCTCGACCGTCGCGGTGACCCGGGCCGGCACATCGGCGACGTCCATCGCCTCGGCCGTGCCGAATCCCTGCCACTGGCGCTGCACCGGCACGCGCTGGGCGGGGAAGACGGCGACGGAGGTCGCCCGCGGCCCGCCGTTGCCCCGCGGCACCTGTCGCTTGGTCGTCACCAGGTAGGCGAAGATCGCCACACCCAACGCCAGCACACCGATCGACACACCCGCCCGGGTGAGCACCGACACGCTTTGGCGACGCGATCTTGCCATGCCTCTAGTGGATCGAGCGGACGACACCACGGCGATTCTCCGAGCCGATCATTCTAGTCGTACGATCGGGCCCCGCTCTTTCAGGGGCTGGCGAGGGCCGTCGCTGTGCGGCGTGCCCTCGGGCGTCGGCGCGCCCGTGGTCGGTGAGGGGCAGCTCACGGCAGCGGGCGGCCATGCCGCGCGTCCGCCTCCGGCAGCCGGCAGACGTCGCCGACGTAATGCAGGCGGATCTGGTTGGTCACCCCCGCGGTGCCCAGCGGCTCGCCGGTCAGGATCAGGATCGGGTCGCCCTGCCGTGCCAGACGCTGCTCGCGCAGGTGCCGGTCCATGTCTTCGACGAAGGCGTCGCTCGAAACCGGCCGCTCGCGTCCCAGCGGCGTGACGCCGTACATCAGGCACATCCGCCGCAGCGCGATATCGCTGGAGCTGACCGCGATCACCGGCACGTGCAGGCGATGCCGCGAGAGGTAGCGTGCCCCGCCGCCTCGCTCCGACCAGAGCACCACGAAGCGGGCCCGCAGGTCGCGGACGATCACGCTGACCCCGTGCGCCAGCGCCGCCGTGCGGTAGCGGTCCCCGCCCAGCTGCGTCGCCAGGTGCCTCGCCTCGTCGGACGTCTCGGCCAGGTAGCGCTCGGTCATCCTCGCCGTCTGCGCCATCGCGAGCACGGTCTGCACCGGATAACGACCGATGGCGGTCTCCCCGCTGAGCATGACGGCGTCGGCGCCGTCGAGGATGGCGTTGGCGACGTCGCTGACCTCGGCGCGGGTC
>CAYSIX010000050.1:1088-20644 GCA_964431205.1 uncultured Phycisphaeraceae bacterium | reverse complement strand
CTGGGCGAACAGCGGGCCGCGCTGGAACTGGAACTCGCGACGGGTCGTGCCGTCGGACGATCGGGCCTCGACGACGATGGTCGTGCCGGTGATGTCGGCGGGCATGAGGTCGGGCGTGAACTGGATGCGGCTGAAGCGCAGGGACAGGGCCTGGCTGAGGCTGCGGATCAGCAGCGTCTTGCCCAGGCCGGGCACGCCCTCGAGCAGCGCGTTGCCGCCGACGAACAGACACGTCAGCACGCCGTCGACGATGTCGCCGTGTCCGACGATCACCTTGCCGACCTGCTCGCGCACGGCGAGGTAGTCGGCGCGGAAGGCCTCGGCCTGCTGGATCAGTTGCTGCTCGGTTGGTGTGGTCATGTTGGACGCCTCTCGTTAGAACACGGATGAACGCGGATTTCCGCGGATGGTCAGACTGTTTTCGAACCGCAGATGAACACAGATGAACGCGGATCGATGAAAACCTCCGTCGTGAGAACGCCATGGGCGAGCCCGGGCTGGACACCGAAAGCCCTGTCGTCCGCATCAATCCGTGTCGATCCGCGTTCATCTGCGTTCCCGTTTTCAGCGGCGTGGTTCGTGGGAGTCCTCGATCCGCTCGCGTGAGCGGCGTTTGGCGGCGAGGAGTCGGCCGGTGGTCGAGTCCTCGGCGGCCGCTTCGGTGGTACCGTCCTCGTCTGAGGCGGCGCGATCGGCGCGGCGCGTCGGCCGCGTGGTGCGCGTCGAGGCGCCGCCGACCGCTTCGGCCAGGTCGGTCGCGGGCTCGTAGGCCGGGTCGGCCTCGAACTTGCGCGTGCGCGCCGGCGTTGTGGCACTCGTGCCCGAGGCCCCCGCACCCGCCATTGCCGGCGTCGGCTCCTCGCCACGGCCCAGGCGCTGGCTCGTCTGCGTCCGTCGGCTCTTGAGCGCGTCGAGCGTGGCGCGGCCCTCGGTTTCGCCCGGACGCACCACCCCCAGCAGCGTCGCCGCCCGGTCCTTGGTCCACGCCCACATCGCGGCGGCGTCCCACGCGATCCGCCGACACGCCACGTCCAGCAGCAGCAGCACGATCAGCCAGGTCAGCAGCGTCCGCCACAGCGGGCGGACGGAGCGCGACTCGAACCGCTCGGTGCGTTCGAACAGGCCGGGCGGGTCCGGCGACGCCGGATCGAGCAGCCGCCCGCCGGTGATCTGCGCGACCTGCTGCAACGCCGCGTAGTTCGTGCGGAAGCGGCGCAGCTCGTCGCCCGGCGGCCGGCTGGTCCCGCCGAGCACGGAACGTCGCGTGCCGTCCGGTTCCTCGATCATGAGGTTGACGATGTAGTTGCCGGCGGCGGTGGCGGGGACGCTGGCCTCGTACCGACCGGGGCCGGTCTGTTCCAGCTCGACGGCCTCGATCGACCCGTCGGGCAGGACGACGCCGCCACGAACGCGCTTGAAGTTGCCGAAGGCGGTGCGTCCGGGGGCGTCGGGTTCGGCCATGGCGGCGGCGTCGAGGCGGATGCGCAGCGTGTCGCCGGCGACGGTGGTGAGCAGGTCGGCCTGGCGGCTGGCCGAGGGGCGGGAGATGTTGCGGATCGTGCGGGCCCAGAAGTCGGGGTACCCGCCCCACTGCAGCCACTGGGTCGCCCAACGGTTGGTCGCGTCGGAGGTGAACGCGGCGCTGCGGCCCAGGCCCACCTGCCAGTGCGCAAAGACCGGCTCGCCCTCGGGCCCGAGGATCGGCATGAACACGCGCGGGTCGTCCTTCTCGCCGGTGAGCACCAGGCCCTGCAGCGGCGGGACGGCGCCGAACCCGCTCATGATCGGCGAACCCGTGCCGACGACCTGCGGCTCGAACGGCGTCTCCTTGATCAGGTTCTTGCGGATCGTCTTGGCTTCCTTGATGAACACCTGCGGCAGGTTGTTGGGGTTCTGGACCGGGTGGTACTGCCCGCCGCCCATGCGCGCGAGCTGGTTGAGCAGTTGCTGATCGTGCCCGTCGCCGACGCCGATGGTCGAGAGCGTGATCCCGGCGCGCATCATCTGCCCGACGATCTTGATGTACCCGCCGGAGACCGGCTCCTGGCTGTGGCCGTCGGTGAGCAGGATCACGTGCTTGATCGCCGCGTCCTGCATGGTCAGGTTGGCCAGGGCCTGGTAGGCCTGTTCGAGGCCGGCGTAGATGTTGGTGCCGCCCTCGGGCTGGATGCTGCGCACGCGCGTAGCCACGCCCTGCGGGTCGCTGTTCATCTGCAGGTTGACGATCCACTTGGCCTGGTAGTCGAACGCGACGACGCCGACCAGGTCCTGCGGGTAGAGCGTCGAGAGCGCGAGCACGGCCGCCTCGTTGGCCAGCTCCTGCTGCGTGCGCGTCGTGCCGGCGACGGTCGACGCCATCGACCCCGAGCGGTCCAGCACGATCACCAGCGCGCCCGAGGGCAGGATCGTCTGCGACGGGATCTGGCAGCTCACCGGCAGGATCTGATCGATCGGCGAGTTGGTCCACCCGCCGGCGCCGAAGCTGTCCGGCCCGCCGACCATCACCAGCCCCCCGCCCAGGTCGTGCACGTACCGCGCCAGCATCCGCTGCTTGGCGCCGCTGACCAGCTCGGCCGGCACGTTCTGCAGCACCACCGCGTCATAACGCTGCATCTGGTTCATCCGCGTCGGGATCCCGGCGGCGTTGACCACGTCCAGCTCGATGTTGCGGCTTTGCAGCGCCCGCGGCAGGATCATCCCGCTGGCGCCGCCGACGTTGTCCACGAACAGCACGCGACCGGGGCCTTCCACGAGCGTGAACGCCTCGGCCCGGTTGTTCGCCACCATCCGGTCGCCCTCGCCCGACGGCTCAAACACCGCCTCGAATCGGTTCGCGCCGGCGTAACGCAGCGGCACGTCCACCTGGCGGACCAGCACGTACCGTCGGCCGTCGTCCTCTCGGTCGGCGGGTTCGCGGACCGGCTCCGGCGTCGCGGCTTGATTGTCGGGCGCGTCGTCCGGCGGCGAGGTTTCGGGCGCTTCGTCGTTCGATTCGAGCGTCCACTGGTCCGCGCGGACGGGCGAGCCGGTGTCGGGCGCGTCGCCGTTGAGGTCGATCGGGTCGCCGTCGTGCAGGACCTGGAGCGTGCCCTGGGCCGGGTGGGTGGCGCGCAGGACAATGCGCAGGGGCACGGTCTGACCCTCGCGGGCCTCGACGGGGGCGAAGACGGCGTCGACCATGACCTCACGGCGGACGTCGTACGGCACGGGCAGGACGTCGACGGCCAGGCCGGCCCCCGCCGCCTCGCGCGCCGCGGCCAGCAGGTCGCCGCTCGTGTCGTTGCCGTCGCTGACCAGCAGCAGCCGCCCGGCGCTGTCGGCTGAGAAGATCGCCATCGCGGCGCGCAGGGCGTCGGCGGTGTCGGTGCCGTCGAGCGGCTCGTCGGCGGTGCCGGGGTCGAGCGCGACCGCCGGGCCCGGCAGGGCGCGCACGGTCGGGCGACGGTCGTAGGTGACCAGGCCGAAGCGATCGTCGCTGCGTCGATCGCGTGCGGCCCGCGCCAGCCAGTCGCGGACCCAGCGTTCGCTGGAGCGCGACGCCTGGGTGGATTCGCCATCGCCGTCGTCGGGCTCGTCCAGCCGCGGCGGGTCGGCGAAGCGGCGCACGGATTCGGATTGATCGATGACGGCGACGAGGGTCAGGTCGGTGTGCCGCCGCACCGCCTGCATGCCCGCGAGCATCAGCACCAGCAGCGTCAGCACGCCGACGCGAAGCCCGATCGCCGTCCACCGCCGCGCCGGCTCCAGCGTCGCCAGGCTGCGCACGCCCAGCCAGACGATCGGCCCGGCCAACAGCAGCAGCCAGAGCAGTTCGGGATGGTCAAAACGAATGCTCACGCGTCAGTGCACGGTGGGGTGGCTGGCGCGCCGGTGGCGCGCGGTGGTGGCAAGGCGCGGCCCGTCGAGCCGGGCAAGGCGCGGCCGCCGACTCATCGCGGCGCCGCCGGCGCCTGCCGCGCGGCTTCGGGCGAGTCGGGCAGTTGGCTGAAGTACTCGCGGATCGGGCCGTGGTACCGCCGGGGCACACGGTCTTCGGTGACCGCCCGTTCGGCGTTCTGGCGGGCGCTGGTGACGGCCTGATTGAACTCGACCGTGGCTTCGCCCGCCGCGTTGGGGCCCTGCTCCAGCCACGAGGCGATGATCCGACCCTGACCGTCCTTGATGTCCCCGACCGCCTCGGCGTTGTACGGGCCCGTCTGCTTCGGCACGCCGTACGGATCGCCCCCGACCGCCGAGCCGGCTTTCTGACCGCCGCGCCCGGGCGTCTGATTATTGTTTTGCCCCATCCCCTGCATCGCCCCGCGGCACTGGCTCTGGGCCATCCGCATCCGCTGGAGCTGGTTCTGCATCTGCGCCATCTTCGCCAGTTGCTGGCTGCCCTGCCACGACGCCGGGCCGAACTGCGACGAACCGCCCTGGCCCGCGCCCGACTGGCCGCCCTGGCCCGCCTGCGACTGCTGACCCAACGCCTGCGACATCTTCATCATCGACTGCGACAGGCCCTGCTGGTTCGACTGGTTCTGCCCCGCCGCCTGCTGTTGCTGCTGCTGTTGGGCGATCTTCTGAGCCATCTGCTGCGCCTGCTGTTGCGCCTGCTGCTGGCTCATCCCCTGCTGCTGATACTGCTGCTGCAACGCCTGCTGGACCGCCTGCTGGTTGTACCCCTGCTGCTGGAGCTGCTGGACCTGCTGCTGGCTGAGGCCCTGCTGCTGAAGCTGCTGGGCGATCTGCTTCTGCAACTGCTCGCGGGCACGCCTGGCCTGCTCGGCCATCTCCTGGATCTGCCGGGCCATCTGCTCGAGCTGCTGTTGCAGCAGCTTCTTCTCGCCCTCGGTCAGGTCCCCGCGGTCCACCTGCTCGGCCAGCGCCTCGAGCTCCTTCTGCGCCTGCGCGAAGTCGCCCCGCCGCAGCGCGTCCGCCAAACGATCCGCCGGCCCGTTCGTCCCCGGGTCCAGCGCGCTCATCTGGTTCTGCATCGTCCGAAGCTGCTGTTCCTTCTGCTGCACGGCCGAGTCGAGCTTGTCCTGCACCTGGGCGAGCTGAGCCACGGCCTCGCGTCGCAGCTCCGGGTTGGTCAGGTCTCGCTGGGTCAGCTCCGCCAGGCGGTCGAGCAGCTCGGTCGGGTCCGCCTCCTCCAACGGGTCCTGCCCCAGAGAGGCCTCACGCACCAGCGAGCGGGCTTCGACCAGGCTCTCCTGAGCCTCGGCGACTTCGGCCTGGGCCTGCTGCCGCCGCTCGCGCTGCTCCTGCAGCCCCGCCAGGTCCATCGCCGGCAGGAACACCGCCAGCAGGGCGAAGACGGCCCATGCCGGGGTCGCCCACGCCCAGCCGCGCCCCCCGCGAAGCGGCATCGCCTCGCCGATCGGCAGCCCGACCGCGGCCCGGTCCGCCTCGCTGAGCACCTGGTCGCGGAACGGCCGATCGGGCCCGGAGGCCAGGTACCACGCCGTCCCGAGCCGGTCCTTGAGCCCCAGCCGCTCGTCCAGGATCGAGGCGAGGCGCGCCGGGCCCGGGCGGGTCAGCCACGCGACGATCGGGCCGGCGAGCAGCGCCGCCCCCGCCGGCACGGCGTAAAGCCACTGCGGCGACCGCACCGCCAGCAGCCGGTCCATCAGCAGCAGGCCCACCGACACCGCAAACGCCGCCAGCGCGGACCAGCCCCACGTCGCCAGACACCGGTTCAGCAGCCAGCGCCGCCCGGCTTTCGCGATTGCTCGTCGTGTCGTCTGCATGTCGTTGCCTCCGGAGGGCCTTGTCAATCATATCGGTCGCCGAACGGGGTGTCGCCCCCCGACGGCCTTCTATCTGATCAGACTTACTGATCAGACGACGCCGAGGCCGCGCCGGTTCCCGAGGCTGGGCGGACGGAGTCGCGATCGCCGGCCGGTCCGGTCAACGAAGTCAAGAAAATCCTTGCTTTCGCGGCCGCCCCGTGGCATAATGCGTCGGGAAAGGGGATGCAAGCGTGTCAATGACTTCAAGCGATCTGTCCAGCGCCCTGCGCCAACTGGTAGCGGGCGAGTTTGATGTGCCGCCGAGACTGATGCGATCGCCGGGCGGCCGGGGTGACCTGAGCGGCTCGTTGACGGTCGCGTCGGTGCCGTCGGCCCGGGAGGCCGGGCGCCGGGAACAGGTCCGGGCGGGGCGATCACGACGCCGGTTGCGGCAGCGTCTGCGACGCCGGGCGATGCTCAAGGTGGGGGCGGTGCCCGTGCTGGTCCTGGTGGGGCTGGCGGTGCTGGCCCCGGGGCTGTGGGGCGCAGCGGTGCTCCTGGGCGAGCCGGTGTGGTTGGCCGACCGCAGCGACGCGGGCCGGATGGCGCTGGTCATGCTGCCCTGCTGGCCGATCGCGATGTTCCTGTTCGGCGGGGCCGCGATGTACTGGCACCAGATCCGAAGCGCTCGACGCGCCCTGACCAGCCGAATGCTTCGCGGCTGACCTTCCCGATCCTCGATTCCCCGTCCCCGAACGGTTGAACGCGCTGTACCCCCCGTCGCGACAGCGCGAGCCTACGGCTTATCCTGGGTGATCGATCCCATCGCGTGGTGCAGACGCGCCAGCTCATCAAGCAGCTCGAGCGCACGATCCAGCGGCAGCATCGTCGCCGCGTCGGACCGGGCGCTCGGCGGGTCCGGGTGTGTCTCGATGAACAGCGCCGCCACGCCCGCCGCCACCGCGCACCGCGCCAGCAGCGGCGCCCGCTCCGGCCGACCTCCGCTGCGTTCGCCCTCGCCCCCCGGCTGCTGCGTCGAGTGCGTCACGTCGAAGCAGACCGGCCAGCCCAGCTCCATCAGGTCGCCCAGGCCCACGAAGTCGTTGACCAGCCGGTGATACCCGAAGAACGTGCCCCGCTCGGTCAACACGATCCCCGCACGGTCCGCGCCCGCCTCGGTCAGCTTGCTGACCACCTGCCGCATCTCGTCGGGCGAGAGGAACTGTCCCTTCTTGACGTTCACCGCCTTGCCCGTCTTCGCCGCCGCGACCAGCAGGTCCGTCTGCCGGCACAGAAACGCCGGCACCTGCAGCAGGTCCACCACGTAACCCGCCAACCGGGCCTGCTCCGGCTCGTGGATGTCCGTGGTCATCGGCACGCCCAGGGTGTCCCGCACCGACTCGAGCAGCCGCAGCCCCTGGTCGATGCCCGGGCCGCGGTCCGAGCGGATCGAGCTGCGGTTCGCCTTGTCGAAGCTCGCCTTGAAGACGTAGCCCAGACCGAGGCGCAGGCACCGGTCACGCAACGCCTGGCCCACGGTCAGACACAGATCACGCGACTCGGCCACGCACGGCCCGGCAATGATCGTCAGCGGCCGCTCCGGGCCGATCGACACCGTCCCGACCCGGATCGTTCGCGTCTGCGGTGTCGTGCTGCTCATGCGTGCATTGTGGCGGCAAGACGCGGCGACCGAAAGTCCGTCCGGGCGAGGCTCGCGAAGAAGCCGCCCAGCGCCTGGCGATACCGATCCGCGTCCATCCGCGCCAGGTCGAGGTGTGAGCCCCGGGGAAACGTCACCAGCGTCGCCCGCGGCGCCGCGGCCTCGACCTGCCGCGCGTCCTCGATCGGGCAGAGCCCGTCCCGCTCGCCGTGCAGCAGCAGCATCGGACACCGCACCGCCGCGGCAAGCCGTGCCCGATCAAACCCGGTGAGGTCCAGCCCCATGAGGCGGAACACCAGCCCGGCCAGGTACAGAAACGGCTGCACGGGGTAACGCCGACACTTCAGCAACCGACGGATCGGCTCGTTCCACTGCCGGTACACGCCGTCGGCGATCACGCCCATCACGCGACGGTCCGACTCGGGTCGCTCGGCGTCGAGCGCCGCGGTCGCGATCGCGATCCCCGCACCCATCGAGTAGCCGAACAGCACGACCGGCTCCGGGTCGGGCAGTTGATCGAGCACGTGCAGGACGTCGGGGGCGTCGCCGGCGCCGGCGCGCGAGCGCTTGGCCGAGGACTCGCCGTGCCCGGGCAGGTCGAACACGAGCACCCGCCGCGCGTGCGGGACCAGCAGCGGGGTCCACGTCAGCGCGCCGTAGCGGCTGTCGCTGTGGCCGTGCAGGACGACGACGGTCGGGCCGGCTGGCTCGTCGCCGTCGATCAGCCAGGCGGGCGAGCTGCTGCGGTCGAGGAACGTGACCGTCCGCTCGGTGGCGGAGAGGCCCAGGTCGGCCGGGTCGCCGGGATCGCCGCGGCCCAGCGCGACCGCGAGCGTCTTGCGCCTCGGGCGTGTGATCCCGCGCACCACGCCGAGCGTGCCGATCGCCACGACCACCGCCGCCGCCAGCAGAAAAAGCTTGATGAGCCCGAGCATCCGGGTAGCATAGAAGGTTCGACCGACGACGGGCACACCACCGCGGGGGCGGTTTCGACGCCGCCTCACACGACGGGCGGGCGGCGGCATGAGCGAATCGGGGCTGATCGATGAAGCGATCCGCGAGGCCGAGCGCGGCCTGGCCGAGGGCGGCCTGCCGATCGGCTGCGTCCTCGCCGATCCGTCCGGCGCCATCGTCGCTCGCGGGCACAACCTCCGCGTCCAGACCGGCGACCCCACCGCCCACGCCGAGGTCGTCTGCCTCCGAAACGCCGGCCGACGACGCGACTGGCCCTCCCTCACCCTCGCCAGCACCCTCAGCCCCTGCATCATGTGCACCGGCACCGCGCTGCTCTACCGCGTCCGCCGCGTCGTCATCGGTGAAAACCGCAACTTTCTCGGCGCCGAGGACCTGTTCCGCCGGCACGGCGTCGAGCTGGTCCACCTCGATGACCCGCGGTGCGTCGAGCTGATGCGCCGCTTCATCGCCGAGCACCCCGACCTCTGGGCCGAGGATATCGGCGATCCGCCGCACGAGACCGCACACACGGAAAGGAGCGCGACGTGAACGGGCGAATCAGGTCACTCGGATCACTCGGGTTGGTCCTGCTGCTGCTGACCGGCCCGGCCCGGGCGGGGAGCCCGGCCGACGACAGTGTCGAGGCGCAAACGGTCGAGTCGCTGCTGGATGAAGCGGCCAGGCGTGCGGCGGCGCGCGAGTACGACGCGGCGATGAAGCTGGTCGAAGCGGCGGCCGAGCTGGACCCGGACAGCCAGGCGGCCGCGGGTGCGAAGCGCATGCTCGCGGCCGTGATCCGCGGCCTGCCGCCCGAGCTGACCGAAGCCGACACGACCGAGCTGCGCGTGTACGACATCCGCCAGGTGCTCAGCCAGCCCACGCCGCGCCTGCCCGACGATGACGACGACCCGCCGTCGCGCAACGAACGCGTGCACCAGCTCGTGCTGCTGATCCAGGACTCGATCGGCGATCCCGACGACTGGCTCGTGGGGCACTACACGATCGGCCAGATGAACGGCAGGCTCGTCGTGCGCGCGAGCCCCAAGGCCCACGGCGAAATCGCCTGGCTGCTCGCCGAGCTGGGCGCGCCGCGGCCGAGCGACGCCGAGCCGACAGATGGAAATGCCGGCCAAACGCGGTCGCGAGAGCGTGATTCTGCGGCGAGTCCGAACATGACGATGAACACCCAACTTCCAGACGCGCGGGACGGACAATCGAGTCAGATACAGATCGAGACGCGAATGCTGATCGTCTCGGACACTTGGCTCGATCGCTTTCAAATCGATTGGAACCAGAAGACCGCGTCGCGGGTTCAGACGTCAGTGCCTGTCGATGTTCGTCCGTTTGCTCTCCTGGATCACTCTAAGGTCACCCTCCTTGTTCACGCGGTTCAGGCAGACCCGAGCGTCCTCCATGTCGTGATGCCGCGGATCACCACTTTCAGCGGGCACCGAGCCGATATCGATGACGTTCGACTGATCCGGCCAAATCCCGATGCGACGCTGTCTCCGCATCTGAAGCCGCTTGCAGGCGTCACCGTCATCGTACAACCAACGCTGACGGCGAATCGACAAGTCGTCTCACTTCGACTACGCCCTCAAATCGATCTGTTTCCTTCAGCAGGACGCGACGGTACCGCCGATCGGACTGACCAGCCTGAGCAAGCTGAGGTCTGGCGTCGGAACCTGCGTCTGAACGTAAAGGAAGGCTCGACCGTCCTTATCGACATGGGAGAACTGCCGCACGGCGCGCACCTTGCCGGCTTCAGCGAAGACACAGCGACCACGCAGTCGCGGCGGGTACTGCTTCTTGTTCGCGAGATGGTTCGCCAGCCCGGCGAAACAAGCCACCTTTCCCGCCTGCGCGGCGGATGAGCCGGCACCATGCCCACATCGGGGCGCGATACGATAGGGCAATGGCGGACAAGCATCACGTGCTGGTGACGGGCTCGGCGGGGGCGATCGGACAGGCGGTCTGCCGGGAGCTGCGGGCGCGCGGGCACCGCGTGCGGGGGTTCGATCGGCAGCCGACGCCGGGGCTGGACGACGCGGTCGTCGGCGATATCGCCGACGGCGAGGCAACGCGTGAGGCGATGCGCGGCACCGACAGCGTGGTGCACCTGGCGGCGGCGACCGACGACGCCGACTTCCTCGACGTGCTGCTTCGCCCGAACGTAATCGGCCTGTACCGCGTCATGGACGCGGCGCGGCGTGCGGAGCTGCGGCGGGTGGTGCTGGCCAGCTCGATGCAGGCGGTCAGCGGCCTGCCCCGCCACCGGCCACGCGGTACAGACGAGGGCCCGGCGCCCACCAACCATTACGGGTTGACCAAGGCCTGGGCCGAGCAGATGGGCGAGATGTACGCTCGGTGCTACGGGATGTCGGTGATCGCGGCGCGGATCGGGTGGCTGCCGCGCGACGCCGAGGGCGTGCGGATCCTGCTGCGGCACCGTGGGATGAAGCACTACCTGAGCCCCGGGGACGCGGGGCGGTTCTTCGCGTGCGCCGTCGAGGCGGAGGGCGTGCGGTTCGCGGTGCTGTACGCCTGCGGCGCGACGCCGGCCGACCCGCCGTCGTGCGACATGGAGCCGGCGAAACGCCTGATCGGGTTCGTGCCGCGCGACGCCTGGCCCGAAGGGCTGACCGGCGAGATGCTGCGCGTGGCGCGGGAAGAGGCCGCCGCGTCCGTGGCGTCGTGATGAGCGGCGCGGGCAAACAAATGAGGTGGACAGTTTTATGCGTAGATGGCTCGCGATCGTCGTGCTGGCGTCGGGCCTCGGCAGCGGGTGTGAGCGCGACACCACGCCGCGGTTCGAGGGCGAGCCCGTCGTCATCCGCCTCGACCTGCCCGAGGTCAGCGACCGCAACGGCGGGATCATCGCGGCGGACCTGACCGGCGACGGCCGCATGGACTTTCTCGTCACCGTCACCGGCCACGTCGCCGCCTACGCCAACGACGGCTCGAAGCTCTGGGTGCTCGAGACCGACGTGCGCGTCTCGACCAAGAGCGAGGACCACGGCCTGCCGGGGCACCACGGCCCGGGCGTCCAGGCCGGCGACATCGACGGCGACGGCCGCACCGAGGTCGTCTTCCTCACCCAGGACAGCGTGCTGCACGTCGTCGACGGCTCGACCGGCCAGACGAAGTGGACCGCCCAGCCGCCGGTCCCCGACGGCGCCGAGCGCTGGGAGATGGCGATCGTCGCGAACCTGCGCGGCGAGGGCGATCGCGACGTGATCCTCCAGACGACCGACCGCGAACAGCGCCCGCTGCCCGGCACCGATCGGCTGCGCACCTACGCCCTCGGCCGGTTCCTCACCGCCTACCGCTTCGCCGACCTCGCCGAGGGTCGCGACCAGCCGCTCTGGTCGCGCGACGACTACTTCGGCTGCGCCCACAACGGCGCACGCATCGCCGACCTGGACGGCGACGGCCGCGACGAGGTCCTCGGCGGCACGATCCTCTCGCCCGAGGGCGACGTGCTCTACACGCTGCCGATGCCGGCCCTGCGACTGCTGCCGCACCTGGACTCGATCTTCGTCGCCGACGTGCTGCCCGATCGGCCGGGACTCGAGGTCGTCGCCCTGGAAGAGCGCGGCGGGGAGCGCGTCTTCCTCTACGACGAGGACGGCCTGATCTGGGCGCACCACTACCTGCGGCAGGAGCCACAGAACGCCGTGATAGGCCGGTTCGTTCCCGATGTTGAGGCGAGCCAGATCTGGTGCCGCAGCCGGTACAACACGCGTCAGAAACCGTTTGTGTTCGACGCCGCCGGCAACGTCATCGCCACCTACGAGATGGCGGAGGCGGCCCCGCCGGGCTGGACGCTCGCGGGCGTCGAGGTCATCCACACCATCGACTGGACCGGCGAGCCGACCCAGCTCGCCGCCGCCAAGGAACGCCACACCGCCGGCGACGTCGGCGTCTTCGACCCCATCACCGGCAAGTTTCTCCTTCGCATCCCCGAACAGGCCGACCGGCTCTACGTCGCCGACGTCTTCGGCGACTGGCGCGAGGAGGTCATCGTCCTGGCCGGCAACGAGCTGCGCATCTACCAGAACCCGGCGCCGAACCCGCGCCCGGACCAGCCCCGCCTCTGGGATCAGCCGCACTACCGCCGAAGCAAGACGACCTGGAACTACTACAGCCCCTGACGCAAACGCGGCGCCGCGACGGCGGCCGGCCCCTCACTCCGCCTTGCCCGCCTGCTCCCGCACCGACGCGATCACCTGCCGTGTCACGTCCTTGGTCTGCACGTCGTCGGCCACGTAGGCGATCTGCACCGCCACGACCTTCACCCCCGCCTGCTCGGCGACCCGCGGCATCACCTGATCCATGTCCTGCTGAAACCGCTCGATCACCCGCTGCTGCTTCTGCTCCATCTCCGACTGCAGCTCCATGATCCGCTGCGTGTCGCCGGCCTGCTGCGCCTGCTGCATCTGAAGCTGCACACGCTCCAGCTCGCCGATCATCTCCTCACGCACCGGGTGCTCGTTGAACACCGCCTGCGGCTGGTACACGCCCACGGCCATCACCGCGTCGGCCTGATCCGTCTGCGCGTGGGAAGACCGCAGCACCCATCCCCCGAACACCGCCGTCGCCAACGCGACCGCCGCCACCGTGCCGACCCGTGCCATTGCTCGACTCTTTCGCAAAACGTGTCTCCTCGATTCAGGTTCGTCCGGCACCGAAAAAGGTTCGCTCGCGCCCGGCCGCCCGTGCCGGCAGACGGCGTCACGCGCCGTGGCCCCGCCCGGGGCCACATCTCCTCACACCCTAGCGCCCCCGATCGTCGCGGTCACGCCCGACCCCACCCCTCTTTTCTCATCCGACGGTTTCAGCCATCGAACGCCACCCCCACCCGCTCGGCCAGCTCCCGGAACGCCGCCACCTCCGCCTCGCTGAACAGCAGACCGCCGGCCTTCTCGCTCGCCACCGCCGCCTCGTGCTCGATCTGCCCCGGCAGGATGCACCCGCCACCCCCCGACGCGTTGCCGTGCCCGAGAATATCCTCGATCACCGCCTTGACGTTCGCCGCCTGGTCCCGCCCCGCCGCAAACGCCCCGCCGTCCAGCGCCTCGGGATGGATCACCTGAAAGAAGAAGTTCGGCGTCGTCTTCTCCCCCGCCGGCGCCCGCTCGGGCCGGCAACGCAGCGTCGGCAGCGACCCGCCGATCAACGCCGCCACCAGCTCGTTGATCAACGCCAGCCCGTACCCCTTGTGCGCCCCGAACGGCAGCAACGCCGCCACCTCGTTCGGGTCCGTCGTCGGCTGGCCGTTCTTGTCCACCGCCGCGTTCGGCGGAAGCGCCCTGCCCTCCCGCTTGAACTGCTGAACCCGGCCCATCGCCACCGTGCTCGTCGCCCAGTCGATCACGATCGGAAACCCGATCGCCTTGACCGTCGGAAAGCCCCACGAGTGCGGGTTCGTCCCCAGCGTCGGGTACCTGCCCCCGAACGGCACCACCTCCGCCAGCGCCGCCGTGCAGTTCGTGTACGCGAGGTATCCCCGCCTGGCGGACTCCATCACGTACCCGCCGCCCCAGAGGTAGTGGAACGCCCGGTCCACGCTCACGATCCCCACGCCATATTGATCGGCCATCTGTTCCGCCGCGGCGATCGCCTCGAACGCCACCGCCTGACCCAGCTTGCGGTTCGCGTCCCACACCTGCGCCGCGGGGAACCGGCTCGGCTTCCGCTCGATCGTCGCGCCCGGCACGCACCCCGGGTTCGCACGGTTGCCCGAGCCCAGGTGCTCGTCCAGGTGCAACGCCTTGAGCGCGTTGTGCGTCTTGATCCCGTGACGCGCCGCCAGCTCGCAGAACGCCGCCGCCTGACGCGACTCCTCCTCGCTGAACCCACGCCGACGGTACGCCGCCTCCACGATCCGGTTGTGCAGCTCCACAGACAGGACTTGCTCGCTCATGCCCGCGAGAATAGCGGATTCCCCGACGACCGGCGACGGCGTCGTGCCTTGCGGGTTTTGAGTTCCGCCTGTCAAGTTCCAAGCTCCGATGAGCGCCGCGGGCACGCCACAAGACCGCGCACGCCGCGTCCACGGCGGTTTGGTGATTGAGCGATCGGCTGACCGGGCGATCCCGCGAACCCACGGCCCGGCGTCCGCGCGGGTCGTTGCCCCGCCGCTACACCCATGGTTCGACACCGCGGCGTCACCTGACCCATCGTCACGCATCTGCGCCCATCCGCGTCCCTCCGCCCTAGCCCCCGCCCTGGCCCCCGCCCAACTGGTCACGAACTGGTTACGAAACTGGTCTGGTTTCCCGGCGCGCTTGCTCGAACCAGACCAGTTGCGTGTAGTGGCCAGGTCGTCCATTGACCGAGTGACCAGTGACGCAGTGACGAAGCGGGGCATGGGCTGACCTTTCCAGAGTTCCAGTTGTCCAGCTTTCCAGTTTTTCCCGCCTCACCTTGCACTGTGAACCTTGAGCTCTCTACGCCTTCACCCTTGCCCACCTGGTCGCTTCCGTGCGCACCCACCGCGCGCGGTCGATACCACCCCCGACCCCGGCAGGGGTTTATGGGTTGAACCAACATTCTGGCCGACGCGCTGACTTGTGCGCCAGGCTCTCGTTGAACACGGATTGCGCGGAGGGGCTGGAGCCGCGAGCCACACGAACGCTCGGGTGCAGGAGATTGAAGTCTCAGATGACCAAATCACCCGATCCCTCTTGATCCGGTCCATCCGGCCGATCCGGTGATCCGGTCGTTCGGCATCGGCGTGGCGTCATGGCGGCAAAGGCGTCTCGCTCGGGCTCGCCGTCATCGCCGGGTGTCGGCGGCATCGTTATGATACGCCCGTGACGACACACCACCCGGCCAGGGAGGGCTGACTTGGCGAAGCGACGCACGAAGAGGAATCAGAAGACGGACCGGTCGCTGTTCGAGGAGACGGCGGGATCGCGCAACGGCGACACGACGGCGATCGCGCTGCGCGACGTGGCGCAGTCGCGTTACCTGAACTACGCGCTGTCGGTGATCACCAGCCGGGCGCTGCCGGACGTGCGGGACGGGCTCAAGCCGGTGCAGCGTCGGATCCTGTACGCGATGTGGCAACTGCGGATCACGGCGGACGCCAAGCCGCGCAAGTGCGCGTTCGTGTGCGGGAACGTGACGGGCAACTACCACCCGCACGGGGACCAGGCGGTGTACGACGCGCTGGTGCGGATGGCCCAGCCGTGGGTGCTGCGTCACCCGCTGATCGACGGGTCGGGCAACTTCGGGTCGCTGGACGACGACCCGCCGGCGGCGATGCGGTACACCGAGTGCCGGCTGGCGCCGATCGCGGCGGAGCTGCTCGGGGAGCTGAACCAGGGGACGGTGCACTTTCGGCCGAACTACGACAACACCCGTACCGAGCCGGTGGTGCTGCCGGCGAAGCTGCCGAACCTGCTGGTCAACGGGTCGTCGGGGATCGCGGTGGGGATGGCGACGAACATCCCGCCGCACAACCTGCAGGAGGTGTGCAACGCGCTGCTGAAGCTGATCGCGGACCCGGAGCTGAAGACGTACCAGCTCGTGGCGAACGACGCGATCAAGGGCCCGGACTTCCCGACGGGCGGGCAGGTGCTCAGCACGCGGGAGGAGCTGCGGGAGATCTACAAGTCGGGCAGCGGGAGCGTGCGGGTGCGCGGCACGTGGCAGGCCGGGCCGACGACGCGCGGCGGCAAGACGATCTTCATCACCAGCATCCCGTACGGGGTGAACAAGGCGTCGCTGGTCGAGCAGATCGGGCAGATCGTCAACGCGCGGAAGATGCCGCTGCTGCTGGACGTGCGGGACGTCTCGACGGACGACGTGCGGGTCGAGCTGTCGCTCAAGCGGGACGCGGACGAGCAGAAGGTGCTGGCGTACCTGTACCGGCACACGTCGCTGCAGACGAACTTCCACGTGAACATGACGTGCCTGCTGCCGACGGAGAACCCGGAGGTGGGCAAGCCGCAGCGCGGGTGCGACCTGCGCGAGATGCTGGTGTATTTCCTCAAGTTCCGGCTGGAGGTGGTCACGCGTCGGCTGGAGAACGAGCTGGACGCGATCGAGAAGCGCGTGCACATCCTCGAGGGGTTCGAGACGGTCTTCGACGCGCTGGACCAGATCATCAAGATCATCCGCGGCTCGGACGGCAAGGCGGACGCGGCGGCGAAGATCATCAGGCGTTTCAAGCTGGACGAGCAGCAGACGGACGCGATTTTGGAGCTGAAGCTGTACCGGCTGGCGCGGCTGGAGATCCTGGTGATCCAGGAGGAGCTGAAGGAGAAGCGCAAGCGGGCGAAGCAGATCCGCAAGCTGCTGGAGGAAAAGGACGCGGGCGGGCGGTGGGCGATCGTGCGCGACGAGATCGCCGAGATCCGGGACAAGTACGGCAAGAAGGACCCGCGGCGGACGCTGATCGAGGCGGTCGAGGACGAGCCGGCGTACTCGGCGGAGGACTTCATCGTCGCCGAGGACAACCACGTGCTGGTGACGGCGGACGGGTGGGTCAAGCGTCAGAAGGAGATCAAGGACCCGGCGGGGACGCGGCTGCGCGAGGGGGACCGGGTGTTGGCGTGCGAGGGCGGCTCGACGCGGGCGACGATCGTGTTCTTCACGAACTTCGGGACGGCGTACACCTGCCGGATCGCGGACGTGCCGGCGACGACGGGTTACGGCGAGCCGATCCAGAAGCTGTTCAAGCTCAAGGACGGCGAGCGGGTGGTGGCGGCGTGCTCGCTGGACCCGCGCGCGGTGGGCGACATCGCGGAGGAGGAGGGCTCGGAGTACGCGCCGGCGACGCACGCGGTGGCGGCGACGAGCGACGGTTACGCGCTGCGGTTCGGGCTCGGGCCGTTCGTCGAGCCGAGCACCCGCAGCGGCCGGCGTTTCGCCCGGCCGCGCAAGGGCGCGACCGTGGTCGGCGTCGAGAAGATCCACGGGGACGAGACGCTGCTGGCCGTGTCGCACCGGTGCCGCGCGATGGTGTGTGCCGTGGAAGAGGTCAATTACCTGTCGGGGCCGGGGCGCGGCGTGCTGCTGATCAAGCTGGGCAAGGACGACCGGCTGGTGGGGTTCAAGGCGTCGCGTGGCGAGCGGGACCTGCTTCGCGTCGAGACCAACCGCGGGGCGGAGAAGACGATCAGCACGGCGAAGTACGAGACGACGTCACGCGGCGGCAAGGGCCGAGAGCTGCAGAAGCACGGAACGATCGAGCGTGTGCTGCCGGAGGAGCCGACGGCGCCGGTGCTGCTGGACGACGACGACGAGGGAGACTGATGCGCGGCGCGTCGAGCCCAACACGCGGGGAGACTCCCCGCGGGCGATGAGACGGTTTAAAACACAAGATGAAGGAAGTGGCATGATCCTCGACACGCTCGACCACGCGGATTGGTACCACCACCTGGGCGAGGGGTTTCGCCTGGCATTTGAGTATCTGCGCAGCGAGGAGGCGGCGCGGGTCGAGCCGGGGCGGCACGACCTGGACGGCGATCGCGTGTTCGTGAACGTGCAGGAGTACACGACGCGGCCGGCGTCGGACGGGCTGTGGGAGGCGCACCGCAAGTACGCCGACATTCAAGCGATCGTGCGCGGGCGTGAGCGGATCGGCTACGCGCCGCTGGCGGAGATGGTCGAGGATCGGGCGTATGACGGGGAGGCGGACGTGGCGTTCTATCGCGATGAGGGCGGGGCGGGCTCGACGCTGGTCGCGCGGGAGGGGATGTTTGCGATCTTCCTGCCGCGGGACGTGCACATGCCGTGCCTGGTGGACGGCGCGGCGGGCGCGGTGCGCAAGGCGGTGGCGAAGGTACTCTTGAAGCCATAGGGATGAGTCGTTGGGCGGCGCGGGGTGGCGGCGGGCGGTGTCGCCTGCCGGGTTCGCTGGTCGGCGCTCATCCCGGCACGGACATCGGCCGATAGGTGCATCGTCCGCCCGGAGCGATGCCGATGTCCATGCCGATTACACGCGGACTGACGGTTGCGGTGGTGATGCTTGCCGGTGCGGTGCTCGTCGGCTGCGGGGGCGCGGCCGACGAGGCCCAGGCCGGGACGGGGAGCGAGGTCACCGCCGCCGCCCCGGTCGGCGTCAGCTTCGCCATCACCAACGCCACGGCGCAGCGTATCCGCGAGGTCGCCCTGGGCGGGTCGGTCTATCGCTACAGCTTCAACGACATCGCCCCGGGCGCGACCGACACCCTGCGCAACCGCGAGGCCGACGCCCCGCGCGCGATCGACCTGGTCTGGACCGACGCGACGGGCGAACGACACTACGCCCGGCTGGACCTGGCCTCGGTCGCCGGCCGATCCACCGTGCGGATCACGATCCACCCCGGCGGCCGCGCCACCGTGCGCTGACGCGCGGGCGCGGTTCGTTTCCCAGTGACAACCGGCTATGCTGATCCGCGCCGCACGCGGATGCGCGTCGATCGATTCACGGCGATTGACACGCCGCTGCCCGGGCGTAGGAGCCGGCCATGGCGATCTCGCTTCTGTGGTTCGTGTTCGGGTTGGCGCTGCTGGTCGTCGGCGCGGAGCTGCTGGTGCGCGGGGCGACGCGGTTGGCGATGGCGTGGGGCGTCTCGCCGCTGGTCATCGGGCTGACGGTCGTGGCGTTCGGCACCAGTGCGCCGGAGCTGTCGGTCAGCGCCGTGGCGGCGATCCGTGGCAACAGCGGCGTCGCGGTCGGCAACGCCGTGGGCAGCAATATCTTCAACGTGCTGTTCATCCTCGGCGTGTCGGCGTTGATCGTGCCGCTGCGCGTGGCGCACCAGCTCGTGCGGCTGGACCTGCCGGTGATGATCGGCGCGTCGGTGCTGATGATGGTGCTGTGCCTGGAGGGGACGCTGGGGCGGATCGACGGCGTGGTGCTGGTCGCGCTGCTGGTGGCGTACACGGCGTGGCTGATCCGTGCCGGGCGGCGTGAGGCGTTGCCGGTCGGGGACGAGTTCGTCGTCGAGTACGGCGACGGGGCGCGGGCGTCGGCGGCGCGCGGGCGAACCTGGGTCAGCGCGACGCTGGTGGCCGTGGGGCTGGCGCTGCTGATCGGCGGGTCGCAGGCGCTGCTGCGCGGGGCGACGGATCTGGCGTTGATGATGGGGATGAGCGAGCGGGTGATCGCGATCACGCTGGTCGCGGCGGGCACGTCGCTGCCGGAGGTGTTCACGTCGGTGATGGCGGCGGTCAAGGGCGAGCGGGACATCGCGATCGGCAACGTGGTCGGCAGCAACACGTTCAACATC
>CAYSIX010000050.1:0-1078 GCA_964431205.1 uncultured Phycisphaeraceae bacterium | reverse complement strand
CCACGGGCTCGAGCGGGTGCTGGGCGTGGCGGGGCTGTGCGGTGGCGCGGGGCTGGCGGTCCCGCCGGCGACGCTGTGGGTGGACATGAGCATCGCCCTGGTCGCGGCCATCGCCTGCGTGCCCGCGTTCGTCACCGGCCTGGCCGTGACCCGCCTCGAGGGCGCCCTGCTGCTCGCCGGGTATGCCGGATACGTGGCGTACCTGTTCGTGGCCGGCAACGGTGCGGCCTCGTGAGACCCACTGCGCCTCGCGGGCCCACCGCCGCCCGGCCGATATACTTACATCATGAGCGCGTCCACCGACCGCCTGCTGGAGATCGTCAACGCCCTGCCGCCCGACCTGCGCCGGGAGGTCGAGGACTTCGCCGCCTTCGTGGCCGAGCGGGCAAAGGAACGAAACGGGGGCTCGACCACAGGCTGCACCGGTCGCCGGCTGAGCCTCGAGGGCTGGTCCGGCTGCCTGTCGCATGTCGAAAAGTCAGGGGTCGATCTTCAGCACGAATCCACGCAGCAACGGGCTCAAAGCGCACGTAAGGATTCTCGGGATGTTTCTGGTGGACAGTAACGTGGGGATGCAAGTTCTGCGTGATCGCGCGCAAGCCACCGAAGCTCAACGTTTTCTGACTTCTACGCCACCCGAGCGAATGTTTGTCACGGATTTTACCGTCTACTTTATCGGCATCCTGTTGCACCGATACGGCCAACTCGACCGGCACGAGGCCTTCCCGCAGCAGAGCCGCGTCGGTGATCCGATCCGTCTGCTCCGCGCCGCCGTTGCCGACCTGCTCCGCATCCCCGAAGTGTGCAAGCGTCAGCGGCTCGACTTCGACGACGCCTACCGGTACCTTGTCGCCCGGCGCCACGGGCTGACCCTCGTCCGTCAGCTTCGATTCCGACTTCGACCGCACCGAACGGGGCAGGATGACCCCGGCCCAGGCCCTGGCCGCACTCACGGACGAGCCATGACCCCCGCCGCCACATAGCATTCGCTCAAGCTATGCCTGCTCAGATCGCCTATGACCGTGATAAACTCGCCGCCTTCTGCCGCAAGTGGCGCGTCAAAGAGTTGGCGCTCTTC
>CAYSIX010000049.1:16350-20646 GCA_964431205.1 uncultured Phycisphaeraceae bacterium | reverse complement strand
TGCCCGGCCCGCAGACGTCGTGGGTCATGAGAATATCGACGTCGACCCAGACGTTCTCGCCGGGGCGGACCTCGTCCCGGCCGGAGTGGGCAGCCAGGATCTTCTCCGTCATCGTCATCGCACGAGCCATTCGCTTCGCTCCTGTCTTTCTCACTCGCCCTCGAGCGGGCCGGACCGGCCCAGTCCAACAGTCTATCGCCCGAACCGCGGCCGGACCAGCGCGAAGCCGCCGGGGATCGGTGTAGCTCCCACGGGCCAGGCGGGGCGTGATGGACGGGTGTTGCGGGTGGTCCGAGCGGCAGACGCGGCGTGTCGTGCGCTGTACGATTGACGGTGTCCGGGCCCCTCCGTATCATCCGCCTCGCATGGTTGTTCCTTCGCGATCAAGGGGTTGGGCGATCCTCTCGCCGATGGTGACGGCCGCGCTCCTGCTCGGGTGCACCAACCCCCTCCAGCGTGACACCGAAGAGCTGCTGCGGGCCCAGCTCATCAGCGCCCATCGCCGCGAGCTGACCGCCGTCGCCCCCGGCCGCGTCGTCGAGCTCGCCCGCGACCCCAGCGAGGTCGAGGCCCAGCTCTCGCCCCAACGCCGCGAGGAGCTCGACCGGATCAGCGGCCTGGCCGCCTACCGCGACGTGCCCCTGCAACTCGGCGAGAGCCTGATGGCCGGCCTCGAGTCCGACCGCGTGCAAATCTCCCTGCAGCAGGTCATCGATCAGACCGTACGCAACAACCTCGACGTGCAGGTCGCCCGCATGGGCCCGGCCGTCTCCCAGACCCGCATCACCCAGGCCGAGGCCGCCTTCGACGCCGTCTTCTTCACCAATGTCGACTTCCAGACGCTGGACACCCCCCAGCCCAGCGGCGCCATTCCCGGCCTGTCCGACAACCAGCAGGAACAGAACTTCAACCTCACCACGGGCATCCGCAAGCGCCTGGTCACCGGCGGGCAGCTCTCGGCCGACACGCAGATCAATCGGCAGGAGCGCGACCCGACCTTCCTGGCCGTCAACCGTTTCTACACCTCCAGCGTCACGCTCACCGCCACCCAGCCGCTGTTGCGCAACTTCGGCAGCGACATCAACCGCGCCAACATCGTGATCGAACGGCTCACCCGCCAGGACGCCGTCGAAACCCTCCGGGCGTCGCTGCTCGACACCGTCGCCCAGGCCGAGACCGCCTACTGGGACCTGGCGTTCGCTTACGCGGCGCTGAAGATCCAGCAGCGCCTGCTGGACCGGACGATCGTCGATTACAACCGGCTTAAGCGGCGTGAGCGGTTCGACGCCAGCCCCGTCGAGATCACCGAGGCGGGCAGCTTCGTCGAGCTTCGCCGCTCCGATCTGATCCGCGCTCGCCAGGACGTGCACCAGCGGTCCGACACGCTCAAGCAACTGATCAACTCGCCCGACCTGCCGGTCAGCGGCGAGACGCTGCTGGTGCCCGTGGACGTGCCCGTCGACGGGGCGCTGGAGTTCAGCCTGCTGGACTCGGTGACGACGGCGCTGCGACATCGGCCGGAGATGAACCGGGCGCTGCTGAGCATCAAGGACGCGTCGATCCGGCAGCGCGTCGCGGACAACCAGCGGCTGCCGCTGCTGGACATCGCGGCGTCGGTGACCTGGAACGGCCTGGACGAGCGAGAACCCGCCGACGCCTTCAGCGACCTGGGCGAGGGCGACTTCATCGATTACATCCTGCAGGCGCAGTTCGAGATGCCGATCGGCAACCGGGCGGCCGAGGCGTTGTACGAGCAGCGGCAGATCGAGCGACGCGCCGCGGTGCTGACGTACCAGCGGACGGCGCAGGAGGTCGTGCTGGCGGTAAAGAGCGCGCTGCGTGAGGTGCAGACGGCGTACGAGCTGATCGGCTCGACGCGCGCGGCCCGCCGCGCCGCGGCGGACAACCTGCGCGCCCTGGAGGCGCAGGAAGAGGCGGGCGTCGCCCTGACGCCGCAGTTCCTGCTCAATCAGAAGCTGACGGCCCAGTCCCGCCTCGCCGACGCCGAGGTCCAGGAGGTCGACGCCCTGCGGCGGTACAACGTCGCCATCTCCGAGCTGTACCGCGTGATGGGCACGCTGCTGCAGCGCAACGGGATCCGCTTCGAGCCGGACCCCGGCACGCTGGCGTCCGCCGGCCGGCGGCGCTGAGCCGGTCGGTCGCCCTAGAATGCAGGCCATGACTGAGGCCCCGACCGCAACGCGGCCCGCCGGCGCCACGCCCGACGCCCGTGCGCCGCGATCGGGCGAGCGCATGCCGTGCATGGAAGTCTGGGGCGGCAACCGCGCGGTGGACAGCGGAGTGATCATGCCGGGCCTGGACGCCTGGGTGTACAGCCAGCCGTTCGATCAGGCGGACGGCGGGGGCGACGTGCACTACGTCTCTTCCTGCGCGACCGGGCGGATCATCCGCCTGCTCGTCGCCGACGTCAGCGGTCACGGCTCCGGTGTCGCCGACGTCGCCGATCGCCTCCGTGACCTGATGCGGCAGTACATCAACTACATCGATCAGCAGCGGTTCGTCGCGCAGATGAACCGCCAGTTCAAGGCCGCCTCCGAGGCCGGCAGCTTCGCCACCTCCGTGGTCGGCACGTTCTTCGGCCCGACGCGCGACCTGACCATCTGCAACGCCGGTCACCCACCGCCGCTGCTGTACAGCGCCCGCCGCCGGCAATGGTCCGCCCTGCAGCAGCAGCAGCGCGACCCGCAGAGCGAGTCCCCGTCGAACCTGCCCCTGGGCGTGCTGGACCTGTCGGCGTATGAGCAGTTCGAGACGTCGCTGAGCGTCGGCGATCTGGTGCTGTTTTACTCGGACTCGCTGATCGAGTCGCGCGGCAGGGACGGCAACATGCTGGGCACCAAGGGCCTGCTCGAAGTCGCGCGCCGGCTCGACGTGACCGACCCCTCGACGTTCGTGCGGCGGCTGATCGACGAGGTCCGCTCGCTCTCGCCCGGCAACCTCGAACACGATGACGTGACGGTGCTGCTGGTTCGTCCCAACGGCGTGGGCGGGACGGTCGGCGACCGCGTGCACGGGATGGCGCGCATGGCCGCGCAGTTGATGGCGTCGATGACGCGCGGCGTGCGGCGGGCCCCGTGGCCGGAGCCGTCGCTGGTCAGCCTGGCGGGCGCGTTCATCGGGCCGATCAATCGCCTGCGCAAGAGGCGGACGCCGCGTCCGGCCGAGTGAAGCGGGCGGCTCTGTCGCGGTCAGGCGGGGCGTGCGGAGACGGTGAGGCGGACGGGGGTGGGCGGCCTCGGCACCGCGGCCCTGGTGGGCCGGGTAATCCGGGGTTGTTCCGTGGTGTGTGGCGTAAGCAGTTGCCCGCCGTCGGGGGTGCTCAGGGCAACGGGGCAGTGCCGGAGCAGGCGAACGACGGCCTGGCGGACGCGTCGGCGTGCGAAGGCGCCGGGCCGGCACTCGATGAGCAGGGGGATGGTGCCGAGCGTGGGGTGCGCGGTGGTGGTGAAGATGACGCCGAGCCGATCGGGGCGGTCCTGGTCGTCGAGGTGTCCCTGGAGCCAGAGGCACTGATAATCCCGGCAGCAGGCGGGGCGGGAGGCGTAGATCCCGCAGCCCCGTTCGCACTCGTGGGGACAGGGCGTGAAGGCGGGCAGCCGCAGGGCCGGCACCTCGAGGGCCGCACAGCAGGCGCGGCAGGCGCCACACGTCCGATTGTTCTCGCCATCCACGGGCATCGACGATGGCATCGACCGAACCGGCCACACGATTCATTCGACCGGTACGATCGATTCAGTTGGTAACCCGGGGGGACACGGTCGCAGGGCCGGGCGTGCGAGAGGCGCGAACCGGAGGGTGTGACGGCCGGAGCGTGCAAGGTCCTGAAAACCCGTAGAACGCAGCGCCCGGATGGGTTTGGATCGTGATGGGGTGCGTCGTGGCGACCCGTCGCGTGGGTCGGTGGCCCGGCCACGCCCCCTCAGGGCTCGATCCAGCGGAGGCGGAACCCGCCCTGTCCCGCCGGGCCGGGCGGCTGACCGGCGAAGAGGTTGGCCGCCTGACCGCTGTCCACGCCCCGGTCGTAGATCGCCACGCGGTACAGCTCGCCCCGCCAGGGTCGGGTCCCGGCGTCGTCGTTGCCGAGCACGAAGCGAAGCGCCGCGTCCCACGTCGAAAACTCCCCTTCACGGTCGGCCGAGCCTTCGATCGTTCCGTTCCGATAGAGACGGACCTGTTGGCCGTCGTAGGTCAGGATCACGTGATGGGTCAGGTTCGGGTCAAGCACGCCCGTGGATGGAACGAGCGGCCCGCCGCTGCCACCGGTTTCGTTCGTAC
>CAYSIX010000049.1:10608-16340 GCA_964431205.1 uncultured Phycisphaeraceae bacterium | reverse complement strand
CGGACGTCTGGCTCAACGCGGCATTGACGTCGCTCGAGCTGTCGGCGTATCCGGCGAGGTAACCCTCCGGCGAGGCGATGGAGTCGGGGACGAAGATCGCCTCGAGGGTCAGCTCGTCCGTCTCGGTCAAGGCGTCGAACAGCTTGGTCGCGGGCCCGGGCGAGACGATGCGGGTGTCGGCAAGGATCGCGATCCCCCCGCCGCCGAGCCAGCTCACCGCGGCCGGGTCCGTGATCGTCAGGTCCAGCGGCGTGCCGAAGCCGGAGGTGTCGCGCACGACGCTGGCGCTGGGCCCGGGATCCTCCCCGTTAGCCAGGTCGGCGACCTGGGAGGCGTCGAGCACGTCGGCGTAGAGCCGGACGTCGTCGAGTCGGCCGGCGAACGGCTGGCGGGAGCCGACGGTCAGTCCCGGCTCGGAGACGTCGCTGTTCATGCCGATCGCCCAGGGCTCATCGTTGCCGGACAGCCCGCCGGTCCACGGGTCCTGCCCGATCAGGACGCCGTCGAGAAACAGCGCCATGCCCCCGGGCCCGAACGTCGCGGCCACGTGGTGCCACGTGCTGGCGGTGACGCCGCCGCCGGAGATCTCGGCCTCGTCGCCGGCACTCTGGAGGCGGAAGCGCAACTGCGAGCCGTCCAGGACAATGCGCATGTGCCCCGCGCCCAGGCCGGCGGCGTCGCGGCTGACCAGGCCCTGCCAGCCGGCGGTGGCGTCGGCACGGAACCAGAAGCTGATCGTGCCCTCGCTGAGCCCCAGCGCGTCATCGTGGGGCAGCTCGAGCAGGTCGTCGGCGCCGTCGAACGCGACCGCTGTCCCGCCGTCGCCGAAGCCCGCCGCGCCGCCCACCGGCCCGTGCCGGTAAAAACCATGGCGGTCGGCGACGGCCTCGAACGCGGGCGGGAACCCGGGACCGTCGTGGCTCAGGTCGGTGTGGATCGACGCGCTGTTGGACAGGTCGATGTCGTCGGCCGCCACGACGCTGCCGAAGATCGCGGCGTTCTGGCTGAGCGTTACGTCTCCCCGGGACTCGACGTGACCGAACAGTCGGCCGTTCTGCCCGAGCGAGATCGATCGCGTGGATGAGAGGTGGTGGAGGCGAAGGTCGCGCGGGTCACCGTCGAGGTGGACGCTCGCACCGTGCTGAACGGTGACGGCATCGCTGACGAACAGGTCGAGCGAGGAGCCGGGCGTGAGCGCGATCCTGCCGCCGTGGCGGACGGTGAGGTCGCCGTCGACGAAGACGACGATGTTTCCGTCGATGCGCAAGGTGGCGCTGTTGCCAATGGTCAGGTCGTCGTACCGCGTGTCGGCGGTGAGGGTGGTGGTGCCGCCGCCACCGAGCGAGACGTTGCCGAGGCTGGGTGGCATCCCGCCGGGCGGGCTGTCGGCGGGCTCGGGGATGGGACCGAACAGCGCGCTGCGGACGCCGGTGATGACGGCCCCACCCGACGTATCGATGACGGTGTGCGGGTCGCCATCCTGACCGGCGAAGGCGTGCCCGCCGACGCGAGCGCCGCCGTCCAGGTCGATCGCGTGCGGTGACGTGCTGTCGGTCGCGGCGGTGGCGAGGTCGAGTGCATTGCTTCCCCCGTAGGCGCCGTCGGTTGAGAAGTACCCGTCGATCGTCGCGCCGCCGCTCAGTCGGATCCGATCGCCCGCCGCGACGATCCCGGCCCCCGACGTGTGCGACTCGTCCAGCTTCCAATGCGCGACGAGCGTGGGATACACGGGCGCGTCGTCAAACTCGTAGAGCGCGATCAGGTTCGGCTCATCGTCTCCTGCTAGACCGAGACGGGCGCCCAGGCGCAGGGTCACTGAATCGAACTCCGCCTCGCTGCCCGAGGCGAGGACGCTGGCCGTGTTCTGCGCCAGCTCGTCGGCGTCGGGCACGTACGTCGGATAGCTGAACGGACCGAACGACTCGCCCCCGACCGAGAGCGTGACGGTGTCGGCGTTCGGGTCCAGATCTAGGTGCACATCGACGAACCCGCCAGGCAGGTCGTTGACGGTGGTGAGCTCGACGGAGCTGGACGAGCTTGTCTTGCCGTAGAGCGTCAGCGTCTGCGTGTCGTTGGCCTGCCGCGCGAGGCTGACGTAGATCGGGGCGAACGTGCCGTCATCCGCGTAGTCGAAGTGGATCCAGAACACCGCGCCGAGGCCACCCACGGCGGTGTTGCGCATGCGGACGTCGACGGTGGTGGGCAGGGTGAAGTCGCTGCCGGGATTCGTGTCGAGCGTCTGGCTCGCGGTCCAGATGCCGCCGGCCAGGTCATCGGTCGCGAAGGGATCGCCGTCGCGGACGCGCCAGTCGGGCTGGCCGTCGCCGTTGAGGTCCTGCTGCGTCGGATCGGCGCTGAAGTCGGCGTGCCACACGAACGGGTCGGGCGGCTGGGCGGCCCACTCGATCGCGCGGCGCATCAACGTCTCGCCGTCGGCGTTCAGATTCCAGTCGAACGAGTTGCCGCTCCACGGCAGCGCCACGCGCCGGCCAGGCGAGGGCTCGCCATCGTGCCGCGCCTCGCCCAGGTCCAGCACGCTCAGCGTCGCGTCCGTCATGCCGGGGCGCACGGCTAGAACCCGCACGCCGCTCCCGATCGATCCGCTCAGCCGCTTCAACGCGATATTCGAATCCGCGATCGTCACCGGCCCGGTCGCGAACGGCTGGGTGATGTGGTGCGTGTTGTCTGTGACCTCGATGGCCACGCCGGCGTAACCCGCATGGCTCGTGGCGAGCCCCAGGTCGTCGTACGTCCGGCCCTCCTCGGTGACGATACCGAGCGTCAGGTCATCGACCTTGTGCGCCGCATCGTTCTGCGTGAACGAGCTGAGGTACACGACGTCTACGTCTTCCTCGGCGATGGTCGTCGTGAACATCGCTTCGCTCTCGCCCTCACCGATCGTGACCACCTCGAAACCCCACGACTCGATCAGATCGATCCGCGTCTGCTCGTGCTCGGTCGGGCCCGCGCTGTCGAGCACGTACAGCACCGTGCCGAGCGTGACTTCCATCCCGGGGGTGAGGCCGGCCTGAACGCGATGAGACACGCCGTCATGCCGCGCGACGATCGTGATCGTGACGGGATTTTGGTCGTCGTCGGCCAGGTCGCCGTCGCCGTCCGGCTCGCCGTCCCCGTCGCTGTCGAGCCCGTCCTCGACCCAGAGGCTGAACGTGCCGCCGTAGAGCGGCTCGTCGGCGAGCCACTGGCCGTGAGGTCGATCCGTTCGCCAGGCGTCGTGGCTCTGCAGCTCGCGGACGGTCATGCTCAGAGCCGACTCGGCGATCGCGCGGGCTTGGGCGTGGCGGGCGACGTTGCCCGCGATCGCGACGCTGGAGGACTGGCTGCGCAGGAACCCGAGCGAGAGGATCGTGCCCAGGACCAGCGCGACCAGCACGAGCAGCATGGCGACGCCGCGCCGGCGCGCCGGTGACGGCGTGCGGCGTCGTGCGGTGGCCGAGGGCGAGGATCGTCGCATCACAAGGCTCCCGGTGCGACCGACAGACCGATCGCGCCCGCCCTGTTATCGGCGTCATCAACCCGTGTCTTGGGTCCGCCGCGTTATCGCTGCCTGGAGGTCATTGAACCGACAGCCGGAGACGGCGCAACAAGCCGCGCCCGCGGCACCGGTTGAATCAAGAGTATGTCGTGACGGCGCCGCCGGTCGTGACGGCGCTGCGATGGCGGGCCTAGCGCTTGGAGAACTGGAAGCGTCGGCGGGCGCCGCGCTGGCCGTACTTCTTCCGCTCGACCTCGCGGGGGTCGCGGGTAAGAAAGTCGTTGTCGCGCAGGGTCGGCTCGAGGCTGGGATCGTAGCCCTTGAGCGCCCGGGCGACGCCGAGCAGGACGGCCTCGGCCTGGCCGGTGATCCCCCCGCCGTGGACTTTCACGAAGATGTCCAGCTTGCCCTCGGTCTGCGTGGCCTTGAGCGGCGCGTGGCAGGCGACGCGGTGCTGCAGTTCGGTGAAGAAGGCGTCCACCTCGCGGTCGTTGATCAGGAACTTGCCCTTGCCGGCCTCGGCGGCGGGCCGGACGCGCACCCGCGCGACCGCCGACTTGCGCCGACCCGTGCCCCAGACAAAGCCGCCGGCGTCCGGACGTGCCGGCTGCGTGACCGGCTTAGGGGCGACGATCGGCTCGGCCACCGTCACGCCTGCGCTCATCGTCTGCTCTGCCATCGGTTTACGCTCTCATCATCACGCCCGGTCGCCTCAGACGCCGGCCAGGCTCTCGATCGGTTCGGGTTGCTGGGCCTGGTGCGGGTGGTCGGGCCCACGGTAGATCTTCAGCTTCTTGAGCTGATGCCGCGCCAGCTTGTTGTGCGGCAGCATCCGCCAGACCGCCCGCTCCAGCAGGCGCTGCGGGTTCTTCTGCATCATCGTCCGGTAGGTGTACACCTTTCGACCGCTGGGGTAGCCGCTGTAGGTGTCGAACTGCTTCTGATCGAGCTTGCGCCCGGTCAGGCGGAGCTTCTCGACGTTCGTGACGATCACGAAGTCGCCCACGTCGTGGTGGGGCGTGTACTGCGGCTTGTGCTTGCCCATCAGGATCCGGGCGATGCGGACCGACAGCCGGCCGAGCACCTGATCGGTGGCGTCCACGTGCACCCAGTTCCGGGGCACTTCGTCGTTCTTGGCCAGGTAGGTCTGCCGGTTCATCGTCGGGTCCCAAAGAGTCGCGAGGGATCGCGAATCGAGGAGTGTACCGCGGCCCGGCCGCCTGTCAAATCTCCGCGACCATCGTGTTGTAGCTCAAGAAACGCTCTCGGTCATGCTCAATCGAAGGGTCCCCTGCCGTGAGGGAACTGGCGGAGATCCCCGGCGGGTGGGCTGTGCGGCGGCCTGGCCCGGCCGCGGAGCGGCGGACGCGGCACCCGCTGGGCCGGGTTGGGTCTATACTGCCCGGTCACGCGGCGGCCGGGGCCCCGCTCGCCGGCGGCCTGCCCCCGCGCCCCCGCGAGCGACCAGAGGCGACCCGCGAAGGAGACGGAATCCAGCCATGAACTCAGTCATCAGCGGCCTGGCATACGTGCTCGGCGACGACGTGGACACCGACCAGATCATCCCCGCCGAGTACCTCTCGTACAACCCCAGCGACCCCGAAGAGCGCAAGTACTTCGGGATGTACGCCTGCGCCGGGGTCCCACCCGCTCAGGCGGGCCTGCCCGACGGGCACACCCCCTTCGTCGACGAGGGGCAGTTCAAGAGCAAGTACACGATCGTGATCAGCGGGAGAAACTTCGGCTGCGGCAGCTCGCGCGAACACGCGCCGCTGGCGTTGGCCGAGGCCGGCGCGACGGCGGTCGTGGCCGAGTTCTACGCGCGGATCTTCTTCCGCAACTGCGTCAACGGCGGGTACCTGCTGCCGTGCGAGGCGACGCAGCGTCTGGTCGACGGGGCGGTGCGGACCGGCGACCAATGCGAGCTGGACGTGGACGCGGGCAGGCTGACGAATCAGACGACGGGTAAGACGTATGCGCTCAAGCCGCTGGGGGACGTCAAGCCGATCATCGAAGCCGGCGGCGTGTTCGCTTACGCGCGGCAGAGCGGCATGCTCGCCGAGCGGTCGTGACGGCGCGGTCCTGAGCGATGAGCGGTCTCACCGTGGAAGAACGGGATCAGCCGGCGACGTGGGCCGGCCGCGCCGGCGGTCGCAGCGCGGTGGTCGGGATGCTGTGACGGGGGCATCTGGTTGTTTTAAATATGGATGTGGCAAATATATTAAACAAACCTTCA
>CAYSIX010000049.1:7058-10598 GCA_964431205.1 uncultured Phycisphaeraceae bacterium | reverse complement strand
GGTCTGCTTGACCAGCCGGCGCAGGTCCTTGGTCTTGACCTGCTGATCGACCTCGAGGCACTCGCGGCCGTCGAGTGACAGGACGCGGACCCTCAGGCGGAACCAGTGCGCGTCGGCGTTGCGTTTGACGGCGTGCGCGTCGATCGCGGCGGGCTCGGCGAGCACGGCGATGGGTGAGTGGCAGTCGGCGCCGAGCCCGGCGACGACCTGACGTTCGGCGTGGACGGCCGTCGCCGTCGCGGGGTCGTTCAGCGGCAGGCAGCGTGTGAGCGTGACGTGGTCGTCGGCGCGGCACTGAAGCGCCAGGGCGCCCTGGCCGGCGGCGGGCAGCATCTGCTCGACCGGCAGGGGCGCGGTGAGCAGGTCGTCGCGGCCGAGTCGCATGAGCCCGGCGGCGGCGAGCAGGACGGCGTCGTAGCGGCGCTGATCCGACGGCTCGAGCACGTGCCGCAGCCGCGTGTCCACGTTGCCTCGCAGCGCGACCGGCTGGAAGTCCGGGCGAAGCCGGCGCAATTGCGCGGCGCGACGCGGGCTGGACGTGCCCACCACCGCGCCCGAGACCAACGCGTCGGGGCTCGTCGCGCCCGAGGTCCCGATCAGGCAGTCACGCACGTCGGCGCGGCGGGGCACGGCCGCGATCGCCAGGCCCGGCGTCGGCTCGCTCGGCAGGTCCTTGAGGCTGTGCACCGCCAGGTCCGCCTCCCCGCGGAGCAACACCTGCTCGATCCCGCGCGTGAACAGGCCCTTGCCGCCTCGATCGGCCAGCACCAGCGCCGGCTCTCGGTCCGCCTCCGACTCGATCCACCGATACTCGATCTCGATCTGCGGGTGAAGCCGGCCCAGCGCCCGACCGACTCGCTCGGCCTGCGCCCGCGCCAGCCGGCTGCGACGCGAAGCGATGATCAGCGGTTTACGGCTGCGTCTCACGATCCCGCGCTCCCTAAGGTGCCATACTATACCGAACGCTCCGCTCGGCGCCATCGGGCGTTTTCCCATGCCGGTCGCCGCCGGTTCCTCTCGGCCTTGCAGCCCACGCCCGAAACGGGCACAATCCCCCGTCATTCGGGCGGGGCGCCGCTGCAACCCCCTTTTCTGAGCCGGCATCCAAGGCCACGGCAAAAGGTCAGCGCATGAACAAACACACCTGGATCACGATCGGCATCGTCATCGGGCTGATCGTCGGCGCGATCGTCGGCGAGATCATCTACCACACCGCGGGGCCTGAGACCCGCCAGGCCACCGCCCAGACGCTCAAGTTCCTGGGCGACGCCTTTTTCATCAACCTGCTGCTGATGATCCTCGTGCCGCTGGTGACCTCGTCGGTGATCGTCGGCGTGGCGTCGCTCGACCCGGCCCATCTCGGCCGCGTCGGCGGGCTGACCGTGCTCTACTATTTTTCCACGATGGTGATCGCCGTGATTCTGGGCGTCGTCCTCGTGACGACGATCCGCCCGGGTGAGGGGTTCCCCCCGGACTTCCGCGAGCAGCAGATCGCCCAGTACGAGGCCGAGCGCGAGGCCGGCGCGGGCGCCGCCGAACGCATCGAGGGCGCCGCCGGCACCGGGCTCTGGGGCGCCGCCCAGAACATCATCACCCAGTTGATCCCCAGCAACCCGATCGGGTCGGCGGCGCGGGGCGAGATCCTGCCGCTGATCGCCTTCTCGATCATCGTCGGCATCGCCATCTCCGTCGTCGGCGAGCCCGCCCGCCCCGTCTTCCGGTTCTTCGAGGCGATCTTCGCGCTGGTCATGAAGGTCGTCGACTGGATCCTGATCATCGCGCCGCTCGGCGTCGGGCTGCTCGTGGCCTACACCGTCGCGAGCATCGGCATCAGCCAGCTCATCGGGCCCCTGTTCTTCTACGTCGTGACCGTCATCGTCGGTCTGGCCATCCACGGTATCATCATCCTGCCCCTGATCCTCTGGTTCTTCGGACGCACCAACCCCTACCGGTACCTCTGGCAGATGAAGGACGCCCTGATGACCGCGTTCGGCACCGACTCCTCCTCAGCCACCCTGCCGGTCACCATCGAGTGCTCGCAGCAGTACGGCGGCGTGTCCAAACGCGCTTCCGAGTTCGTCCTGCCGCTGGGCGCGACGATCAACATGGACGGCACGGCGTTGTACGAGGCCGTCGCCGTCGTCTTCCTCTTCCAGTGCTTCGGGATCCACCTGGACGGCGGCGAGCTGGCGATCATCGTCATCACCGCGACGCTGGCGGCGGTCGGCGCCGCCGGCATCCCCTCGGCGGGGCTCGTGACCATGGTCATCGTCGTCGAGGCGGTCAACAGCTCCTCGCCGCAGAGCGTCGATCACCTGCCGCTGGCGTCGATCGGGATCATCCTCGGCATCGACCGCATGCTGGACATGTGCCGGACCACCGTCAACGTCTGGGGCGACGCCGTGGGCGCCAAGATCATCACACGCATCATGCCCGTCGCGGATTGACACTGGGCCTATCATGGACCCCGAGGCCTGACCCCACGCCGCAGGAGGAATCTACGCATGGCACGCATGGTGCGTCACGAAGCGACCGGCCCGATCGAGATCCCGCCCCAGGAAAAGAGCGTCTGGGTCTGCATGTGCGGGCTCAGCCAGAACCTGCCGTTCTGCGACGGCAGCCACAAGACCTGCCGCAAGGGCGAGACCGACCAAGACAAGGTCTACGTCTACGACAAAGGCCGACGTGCCGTCGTCCGCGTCGAGGACGATGAGCCGACGTGACGGGCTGGTCGTGGCCCGTCGTGTCGAGCGGCGGGGGCGCTACGGAGGCGTCAGTCGTTGACTTCGAAAGTCAAGAGCATGTGGACGCGGTATTCGACCACCTGCCCGTTTTCCACCCTTGCCTTCATGTCCTTGACCCACAGGTCGCGGACGCCGCGGACGGTCTTGCAGACGCGCTGCACTCCCTGCTTGACGGCGTCGTCAAAGCTCTGAGACGAAGTCGCGCTGATCTCGATGGTTTTGGCGATGGACATGGTGATTGCCTCCGTTTTGTCGGTTTCAAGGTGCTTGTGAGTCGCCGAGCTGCTCCGTGACGTCGGCTCTGGTGGCAGCATAGGCACACCACCGACGCCCGGTCGAGGCGCCGCCGGTTCACGGGCCGGCCGGGGGCCCGACGAGCGTCGGCAGCCGGTCCAGCGGGAACGGCGGGTGCGCCAGCGGCCGCAGCGCCAACTGCAGCAGAGCCAGCTCCTGATCGTCGCCGGCGATCCGGTTCGTGCGGATCGCGCCGCAGCCGGTGCAACGGTGAATGATCGCCCACTCCCCGTCGGCGCGCACCTCGACCCCGATCGGCTCCATGCCAGCCCGGCAGCCCGCACGCCGGTCGCCCACCCGCTCGTCCACGTGACGCGACCAGAGGCAGTAGGGACAGTGATTGCGGTGGCGCGTGCCGAACGATCGGCCGTCCACCGGCTGCCGACAGTGAACGCACGTAAAGCCGGCACCCTCGTGCCGGCGTCGCGACTTCGATGACATATGGAAAAACTCGCGCTTGCGTGGCCAGAGAAAGTCACGGTCACAAGCGGAGGGCAACCCG
>CAYSIX010000049.1:0-7048 GCA_964431205.1 uncultured Phycisphaeraceae bacterium | reverse complement strand
ACCCGGCGCGATCGACAGGCGGGGCGTGCCCGGACGCGGGCGCACCCCATCCCCGACGGCGAGACGCCGCTGAGAGACGGCCGGGTTGTTACAGGGCAGTGGCCAGAAAACACCCTTTCAAGGGGGCGATTGGGCGGATGATATCACACGCCAAAGCATTTTGGAAGCCCGTTTCAGCCTGCTGTTTCACCGCCCGGGCCGATCGGCGGCAGGCGGGTCGAAGCCGAGCGAGGCGTTGTAGGCCGCCGTACCGCCCGGTGTCGGCGTGAACCAGGTCCATCGGTCTGACCCGACATGCATGCGTGAGATCGTGGCGATCTGCCCCACGTGATGCGCGTAATGGTCCACCTGTCGGAGGATCGCCAAGGGGATCGAGTGGTCCACGCCGCGGATGCGGACGGTCCGGTGCAGCTCTTCAGGCCGTAGGGACGTGAGCGCATCGAAGAGCGTTGCCCAGCCCCGCTCCCACTGGTCCATCACGCGACTGCGATGCGCCTCCAGGTCCTGCCCGGGCCGGGCAAACTCAGCCTCCCGGTCCCGCCACGGCTTTTCGCCGTCCTCGGTCAGGAAGTTGGTCCATCGGCTGAGCAGATTCCCGCCCACGTGTTGGGCGATCACACCGACGCTGTTGTGCCCCGCGTACGGCTCGGCAAAGAACTGCTCGTCGTTGAGCTGTTGGAAGCAGTGCTCGGCGAACTGTTTCTGGCGTCTGAAAACACCAATCGCCGCTTCGACCAGCGTCATCACGGCTGGCTGTTCATAAAGGGCCATGTCAAGCCTTTCCCATGACGGTTTGGATGCCCACTGCGGTCGAAGCGGAGGGGGCTCAGTACCGGTCGAGGCTGGCGCACAGCTCGCCGTCCTGCACGCGGGAGGTCATGGCGATGGTGGGGACGTGCTCGGCGGGGGCGTCGAGCCGTGCGGCCGCGTCCGGACGGGGGCGGACCTTGGCCGGGCCGATCAGCTCGCAGCGGCCGTGGGCGGCGGCGCGACGGAGGATCGCGTGGACCCCGTGCACGAGGTGGTCGTCCACGGCCACGCGCAGGCCGTTGAGCTTCAGCGTCACGACACGACCGGCCTGGTGCAGCTCCAGGGCGACGTCGGCGGTGGCTCGCTCACCGCGCTGAGCCGCCCGGCGCAGCAGCTCCCGCAGGTCGGTGAACTCGCCGTTGAGCTTCGTGCCCTGCGACGCGTCGGTCCCGTCGTGAATGACGATGCGGACGCGCTCGGTCAGCATCGCGGCCGCCTGCTCCAGCGGGATCACCTTGTCCACCACGAGGTTGGGCTCCTCGCGGTTGCGATCGACCTTGCCGCGCAGGAACACGATCCGGTCCACCTCCAGCAGCGAGGCGCTGAGGTCGTACGTGCGGGGGAAGACGACCGCGTCGATCGAGGCCTGGCGGTCCTCGATCGTGAGCATCGCCATCTTTTCCTGCTTTTGCCGGGTGAACGTGGGGCGGACGCGGCTGAGCATCCCGCCGACGACGACCTCCTGCCCGGCGCGGAGCTGCTTGGCCTCGTCGATCGTGCAGGTCGAGAACCGCTCGATCGTGTCGGCGTGCTGATCGAGCGGGTGGCTGGTCAGGTAGAACCCGAGCACCTCCTTCTCGAAGCGCAACTGCTCGCGCGTGGGCCAGGGCTCGACGCGCGGCAGCGTGACCGGCTCCCCGCTTGATGCGGATGAACCCGAGCCTGCGCTCGTCGCTCGCTCGGGCCCGGCTTGTGCTTCGGTGAACACGCCGAAGAAGTTCATCTGACCCGAGTCCCGGTCGGCCGCGACACGCTGGCCCGACTGGATCGCCGCGTCCAGCGCCTCGACCATCGCCGCCCGTTGCTCCATCCCGTGCACGCCGTCGAACGCCCCGCACTTGATCAACGCCTCGATCGTCGCCCGGTTCACCGCGCCCAGCGGCACACGCTCGCAGAAGTCGTACAAGCTGGTGAACGGCCCGTTCTTGCTCCGCTCGTCCAGGATCGCCCGGATCGCCTTCTCGCCGACGCCCTTGACCGCCGAGAGCCCGAAACGGACGTGCCCGTGGTTGGCGTCGCGCGGCTCGGCATCGTCGAACACCACCGTGAACGCGATGTCCGACTCGTTGATGTCCGGCGGTCGGACCTCGATGCCCCGCCGCCCGTCCGGCAGGCGCACCCGCCGGCACTCGTCGATGTACTCGACCACCTTGTCGATGCTCACCGACTCGTACGTCAGCACCGCCGCCATGTACTGCAGCGGGAAGTACGTCTTGAGGTAGCCCGTCTGGTACGCGACGATCGCGTAGCCGGTCGAGTGCGACTTGTTGAACCCGTAGCCGGCGAAGTTCAGGATCAGCTCGAAGAGCTGCTGGGCCTGCGCCTCGGAGACGCCGTGCCCGGCCGCGCCGGCGATGAACTGCGCGCGGTTGGCGTCGATGATCGGCTTCTTCTTCTTCGAGATCGCCTTGATCAGCGTGTACGCCTGCCGCAGGGGGATCCCCCCGAGCTGGTTGACCACCTGCATCACCTGCTCCTGGTAGACCATGATGCCGTAGGTTTCGGCGGTGAGGCGGTCGACGATCGGGTGGACGCTGGGCACGGGCTCGCGGCCGTGCTTGCGGTTGTTGTAGTTGGGGATCAGCTCCATCGGCCCCGGACGGAACAGGGCGTTGGCGGCGATCAGGTCCTCGAGCCGGTCCGGCTTCATGCCCAGCAGCGTGTTGCGCATCCCGCCGGACTCGAACTGGAAGATCCCCGCGGTCTCGGCGCGCGCGAACAGCTCGAACACCTTCGGGTCGTCGTAAGTCAGCCGCTCGAGGTCCAAGGGGTCGGTATCGAGGCCGACGGGTTGCAATCCGTGGGCTTGCCGCCCGGCGTTGATCGTCGCGCGGATGGTCCGGTCGTCGAGCGACTGGCGGATCAGTTGCCTGGCCCGCTCGATGATCGAGAGCGTGCGCAGGCCGAGGAAGTCCATCTTCAGCAGGCCGACCTTCTCGACGGTGGGCCCGTCCCACTGGGTGACGAGCTGATCGGCGCCGGCGGGCTTGTAGAGCGGGATGATGTTGTCCAGGGGCTGGGTGGCGACGACGACGCCGGCGGCGTGGACGCCCGCGTGCCGGGCCAGGCCCTCGAGCCGTCTGGCGGTGTCGATCATCTGCCGGTGCGTCTCGGACTGCTCGTAGAGCTGGCGGAGCTCCGGCTCGCGATCCAGCGCCTTGTCGATGGTCATGCCGATCCCGTCGCCGACGAGCTTGCAGACCTTCTCGACCTCGGGCAGGGGGACGTTGAGCACGCGGCCGACGTCGCGGATCGCCGCGCGGGCCTTGAGCGTGCCGAACGTGATGATCTGGGCGACGTGGCCGTACTTCTGCCGGACGTACTCGATGATCTCGGCGCGGCCGTCCTGGCACATGTCGATGTCGATGTCGGGGTATTCGCTGCGGTCGGGGTCGGTGAAGCGTTCGAAGAGCAGGCCGTACTTGACCGGGCAGGCATTGGACAGCCCGAGCACGTACCCGACCATGGTGCCGACGCCGGACCCGCGGGCGTTGGCGGGGATCCCGCGCCGCCGCGCCTCGTTGACGAAGTCCCAGACGATGAGGAAGTAGGCGGAGATGCTCTTGTCGGCCAGCACCTGCAGCTCGCGCTCGAGCCGGGCGCGGATCTCGTCGGTCACTCCGGTTTCACCGTAGCGCCACAGCAGCCCGGCCTCGCAGAGCTCGCGCAGCGCCGCGTCGCACTGACGCTTGAGTTCGTCGGCCGTGGTGTCGGTGTCCCCGACGGAGTCGAACGGCTCGAGCCGGTACCGGTCGCAGAACGCCTTGTACCACTCGGTGGAGCCCGGCGCGTGCCCGTCGATCGGCTCGAAGCCCGTGGATTGGGATCCGTGGGCTTCATAGGCTTTCTTCTCGATCTTGACCACCGGGGCGTGGCTGGTCGAGAAGTCCAGCTCGACGTTGCACCGCTCGGCGATCTGCACGGTGTTCGCGCACGCCGCGACCCACTTGGGGTCGTCCATCGCCGCGTACATCTGCTCGGCGCTCTTGAGGAACAGCTCACGCGGGTACTTCATCCGGCTCTCGTCGCTGATCTGCTTGCCGGTGGAGATGCAGCAGAGCACGGCGTGGGGATCGTGATCGTCCTCGAGCAGGAAGTGCACGTCGTTGGTCGCGACGCAGCCGACGCCGAGTCGATCGGCCAGGTCCATCAGCTCCGGATTCACCCGATCCTGTTCGGGGATGTGCTTCTGCAGCTCGATGAAGAAGCGGTCGGGCCCGAAGATCTCGAGGTACGTCTCGGCGAGCTGTTTGGCGCGGCGGCGGTCGTCGGCGAGCAGGGCGGTGGGGATCTCGCCGCCGAGGCAGGCGCTGGTCGCGATCAGGCCCTCGCGGTGAGCCCGGAGGACTTCCTTGTCGATCCGGGGCTTGTAGTAGAAGCCCTCGACGTAGGCGATCGAGGCGAGCTTGAGCAGGTTGCGGTAGCCGGCGAGGTTCTCGGCCAGCAGCAGCAGGTGATACCCGCCGTCCTTGACCCCGGTGGTCACGCGGCTGTGGCGCGAGTCGGGCGCCATGTAGGCCTCGATGCCGAGGATCGGCTTGACGCCGGCGTCCACGGCCTTGGTGTAGAAGTCGACCGCGCCGAAGAGGCTGCCGTGGTCGGTGATGGCGATCGCCGGCTGCTTGAGCTCGCGGGCGCGGGCCACCAGCCGGTCCGTGCGACAGGCGCCGTCCAGCAGCGAGAAGTGGCTGTGCACGTGCAGGTGGACGAACGGCTTGGTGGCGGTGCGGGTGGCCATCCCTGGCGGCTCCTGATCGGTGTGTCACCCCGCCGCGCGTGGCGCGGTTCTCACCCCGCTGTTATACACCACCGGGCGCGGCGGTGTCGATGCGGATTGACCCGTGATCGGCGGCGTGTGGCGAAGGCGTCGCGGCCGCGCGGCCGACGCCGCAGTGTTGCGTCCCGCCGGGGCGCCGGCTACGCTTGGAATTGCACTCGAGGAGGCGAAGGGGGAAGGAAAGGAGTTGGACCATGAGCCTGCCTATCGCGCTGCAGCTCTACACCATCCGTGATTTTCTGAAAGACGACTTCGAGGGTGCCCTGCGCCAGGTCGCCGAGATCGGATATCGGCACGTGGAGCTGGCCGGGCTGTACGGGCGCACGCCCGAGCAGGCCAAAGCCATCCTGGACCGGCTCGGCCTGACGGCGATCGCGTCTCACGATGGCCTGCCCGTGCTCGCCGACGACCTCGACGCCGCGATCCACCAGGCCAGGACCTTCGGCTACGACCTGATCGTCTGCCCCTGGCTCGATGAAAAGCATCGCACCGCCGAGGGCTTCGAGCGGACCTTGCGCATGCTCACCGATGCCAACGCCAAGGCCCGGGACCACGGCATCACGATCTGTTACCACAATCACGCGTTCGAGTTCGAGACGCTGCCTGACGGCCGCCGCGGCATCGACATCCTCTTCGACGGCACCGACCTCGCTTCCGAGCTGGACGTGTACTGGGTGCAGAAGGGCGGTGATGACCCGCTGGACTGGCTCGAGAAGCTCAGCGGCCGCCTGCCCCTGTTGCACCTCAAAGACATGGCCGACACCGACGAGGGCGGGTTCACCGAGATCGGTCGCGGCACGGTGGACATCCCGGCCCTCGTACGCGCGGCGCCGAAGCACGGCGTGCGCTACCTGGTCGTCGAGCAGGACAGCAACTGGACCGACACGGCGATGGAGTCGTCGCGCGTGGGGTACCAGAACCTGGCGACGATGGTCGCCTGAGCAAAGCGCACGACCCTCACGCCCGTCGCGGCGGCCCGGTTACGGCTTGCACACGAACGTGAGGCGCCCCCGCCGTGGCCCGCAATCGCGACAGGAATAGACTGCCCGCGCGGCCGGCCGACGGTGTCGGCTGTAGACGTAACCGCACGACGGGCACACGCCCCGCCACCGCCCCAGCGGCATCGTCGCCTCGCCGCACGACCGCGGCGTGGCGCCCAGCCGCTCACACCAGCGCTTCCACAGCCGGCCGTGTCCCGCCGCCGGCCCCGCCAGCGCGTGCGCGATCTCGTGCAGCACCGTGTCCCGCACGCTCGGCTCATCGTTGGCCAGCACGTAGTGGATCGACAGCTCGATCCGTCGGTCGTCGTACCGGCACAGGCCCAGGTGCGTCTTGTGGCGGTTGAAGGCAAAAGACCAGTCGGCCAGGCCGTGCCGATCCATCAGTTGCCGGGCCAGTCTTGCCGCCGTCCATCGGTCCATCGTCAGGAGTCTACCGTCGCGGGTCGGTCCAGCGGGGGCGTCGCGCCGCTCCGCTGGCATGAGGCTAACATGGGGCGGGGTGTTCAACGATCTGGTGGGACGCACAATGAGCCGAACAACGCGAGTCTATGCACGGGGTGGTGGAATCGTTCTGCTGTTGGGATGCCTGGTCGCGGCGATGGGTTGCGCCGGCTCGCCGGACGTCGGGCCGACGTATCTGAACTACGTTGCCGCCGGGCCGAAGACGACCTATCGCGCCGCGCACGAGGTGGTGGGTGATCTGGGCTTTGCGATCGAGGAAAGCGGCGAGGCAGGCGGCGGGGCGTACCGCGTGCGCGGTTTGGATCAGCAGGGCACGGGCGTGGTGGTGACCGTCCTGCCCGATCGGCCCGGCAGCACCAAGTTCGCCGTGTACGTCGAGCCGCGCGACCGCCGCAGCATGGAAAAGCAGATCATCGACCGCATCCGCGACCGCCTGAGATAGCCCTCCGGCGAAGCGACCCTTCCGGAGCTCCACTTCATCGCGAATCGCCGCCGCGCGACGGCCGGCGACCCGTTACGATCACGGGCCGTTCGCGGATCGACCGGAGACGCCCGTGACCACCATCCCTCAACGCACCCTGCTCGGGCCCGGGCCCAGCGACGTGCCGCCCCGCGTGCTCGAAGCCCTCGGCCGACCGACGATCGGCCACCTCGACCCCGTGTTCCTGAAGCTCATGGACGGCGTGCGCGACAAGCTCCGCCGCGTGTTTCAGACCACTAACGAGACAACCCTGGCGATGAGCGGGACGGGCTCGGCGGGCATGGAGACCTGCTTCGT
>CAYSIX010000048.1:0-21118 GCA_964431205.1 uncultured Phycisphaeraceae bacterium | reverse complement strand
GCGACAAGAACATGCCCGGGTGCGTGATGGCGATGGCCCGGCTGAACCGCCCGTCGATCATGGTGTACGGCGGGACGATCAAGCCGGGCTGCACGACGGTGCGGGGCGAGCGGCGGGTGCTGGACATCGTCAGCGCGTTCCAGAGCTACGGCGAGGCGCTGGGGCAGAAGATCAGCGAGCAGGAGCGCAAGCAGATCGTGCGCAGCAGTTGCCCCGGCGCCGGGGCGTGCGGGGGGATGTACACGGCGAACACGATGGCGGCGGCGATCGAGGCGATGGGCATGTCCCTGCCCTACTCCTCGTCCACGCCGGCCGAGGACCCGGGCAAGGCCGAGGAGTGCGTGCGTGCGGGCGAGTCGATCCGTGTGCTGCTGGAGCGGGACCTCAAGCCGCGGGACATCATGACGCGGGCGGCGTTCGAGAACGCGATGGTGGTGGGCATGGCGATGGGCGGGTCGACGAACCTGGTGCTGCACCTGCTGGCGATGGCGCGGTCGGTGGGGGTGGAGCTGACGCTGGACGACTTTCACGCGGTGGCGCAGCGGATCCCGCTGCTGGCGGACCTCAAGCCCTCGGGGAAATACGTGATGGAGGACGTGCACAAGCTCGGGGGCATGCCGACGGTGATGAAGTACCTGCTGAGCCAGGGCTTGCTGGACGGCTCGTGCATGACGGTGACGGGCCGGACGCTGGCGGAGAACCTGGCGGAGGCGGCGGACCTGCCGGCGGATCAGGACGTGATCGCGCCGCTGGACAAGCCGTTGAAGGCGACGGGGCACATCTCGATCCTGCGGGGCAACCTGGCGCCGACGGGGGCGGTGGGCAAGATCACGGGCAAGCAGGGGCTGACGTTCACGGGCCCGGCGCGGGTGTACGACCGGGAGGAGGACATGCTCGGCGGGCTCGAGCGCAACGAGATCCAGCACGGGGACGTGATCGTGATCCGTTACGAGGGGCCCAAGGGCGGGCCGGGCATGCCGGAGATGCTCACGCCGACCAGCGCGCTGGCGGGCGCCGGGTTCATCGACAGCGTGGCGTTGATCACGGACGGTCGATTCTCGGGCGGATCGCACGGGTTCATCATCGGGCACGTGACGCCGGAGGCGCAGGAGGGCGGGCCGATCGCGCTGCTGCGTGACGGGGACGTGATCACGATCGACGACACGACGGGGACGATCCGCGTGGACGTCTCGGACGCGGAGCTGGACGAGCGGCGCAAGTCCTGGCAAGAGCCGCCGAGCAAGGCGACGCAGGGGACGCTGCGCAAGTACGTGAAGCTGGTGACCAGCGCGTCGCAGGGGTGCGTGACGGATGCGTAAGAAAAGGCATCGAGTCGGTCCGCGAGGGAGCGAAGCGTGCGAAGCCCGCGAAGAAGGCCGGAGTCGGGGCTGTCGTGCGAGATCGACGCTTTCGCGCTTCGTGTCATTCGCGGTGCCGGCGTCATCAGTTGTCCGACTCGGGCCAGCCCTGCTCGCCGACGAGCGGGACGAACCGGCAGCTCAGGGCGTCGGCGGTCTCGACGCCCTGACCGCGTTTCTCGAAGATGCGCAACTGCTGGGTGACGCGGTCGCCGACGGGGATCACGCACCGGCCGGCGTCGGCGAGCTGCTGGGCCAGGGCGTCGGGCAGGCGCGGGGCGGCGGCGGCGACGAGGATCCGGTCGTACGGCGCGTCCTGCGGGCAGCCGCGCGTCCCGTCGCCGACCAGGATGCGACACTTGGCGTGCGGGTACAGCTCGGCCAGCAGCGCGCGGGCGCGATCGGCCAGCGCCCCGTGCCGCTCGATGCCCACGACCCGGGCGCCCATCTGCAGCAGCACGGCGGTCTGGTACCCGCTGCCGACGCCGACCTCCAGCACGCGGTGCCCGGGCTCGACCGCCAGCAGCTCGGTCATGCGCGCGACCATGTAGGGCTGGCTGATCGTCTGCCCGGAACCGATCGGCAGCGCGTGGTCGCCGTAGGCCGCCTCGGGCGAGACGTCGGGCACGAAACGGTGGCGCGGCACGCGGCGCATCGCGTCGAGCACGCGTTCATCTCGGACGCCGCGGTGGCGGAGCTGATGCTCGACCATGCGCCCAGCAAGCTGTTCGATCCTGTTTTCTTCGCGATGCGCTGTCATGAGAATCATAGGGATTCTAGGGGGGTTCGCCGGTCGATTCCGTCGTGCGCGGCGAGGTGCTTGACAAACGACATTCGGCTCATCACACTCGTTGTTGTTCGCACGGAGGTGAACCATGAGCATGATGACCAACGGACTGGCCCCATCCCGATCCGAGCCCGCCGCCGCCGGATCACCGATCGAACCGAGCCACGACGCCGAGAGGCAATCCGACGCCGCGTCGGCGGCGATGCCGGCCGAGGCCGCGACGCCCGCGCCCGAGACGGACGGTGCCCCGCGGCGGCCGACGCCACTCGACCGCGAGCAAATTCTCAACGCCACCGCCGACTGTCTTGCGGAGGCCGGTTACGACGGCACGACGATCCGCGCGATCGCCAGGCGGCTTCGCTGCGCCGTCGGGTCGATCTACCGGTACTTCGAGGACAAGCGGTCGCTGCTGTCGGCGGTGACGCAGCGGCGGTTCGAGCCGGTCGAGACCGCGCTGGAGGCGGGCCTGCCCCTGGATCAGGTCGTGAAGATGTACGTGCGGATCGCCGGGGAGGAGCCGGAGCAGTACCGGCTGATGTACTGGCTGGCGAGCGTGGGCCGGCCGCGTCAGGCGGGCATCGAGGCGATGCCCGCGGTGATTCGCCGGATCCTCGATCGCTGGGCGCGACGCGCCGGGGACCGCGCCGCGGCGATGCGCCACTGGGCGCAGGTGCATGGCGGCCTGATGCTCGGCGAGCTGACCGAAGGCGCCGCGGCGCGGGCCACACGAACCACGCCGACGGCGCAAGAGGCGTCGGAACCGACCGCACGCCGCGACACGGTGCTGGAAGCGCACGCGCCGAGCGACCCGTCGTCCGAGCAGGCCGTCGCCGCCGCTCATCACGGGGCCACCCGCGATGAGCGCGAAGACCTCACGATGCTCTGACCGATCCCCTGCCGCGTCCGTGGGCGGCCGCGCGACCGACCAAGCCGGCGTCGCGGGCACCCGCCGTCTTTCGCTGACCGCCCCGGCCAAGGTCAACCTCGCTCTCTCCGTCGGCGCCCCCGACGCCGACACCGGCTATCACCCGATCGCGAGCTGGATGGTCGCGCTCGACTTCGGCGACGACGTGGTGATCGAGCGTTTGACGCCTGAACGGACAAATCCAGAGGACGCGGGCGCGGTGCGCGAGGCGGATCGCTTCGCCGTCACGATCGCGCCGGATACACCCGTAGTGCAACCCGTAGACTGGCCGATCGAACGCGACCTGGCGTGGCGGGCGCTGGCGGCGGTCGAGCGGCACGTCGGGGGGCGGCTGGCCGTGCGCGTGCGGGTGATCAAGCGTGTGCCGGCGGGCGCCGGGCTGGGCGGGGGATCGGCGGACGCGGCGGCGGTGCTCGTCGGGCTCAACGAGCTGTTCGAGCTGGGCCTGTCGGACGCGGACTTGACGGGGCTGGCGCGGTCGCTCGGCAGCGACGTGGTTTTTGCCGTCGCGGCGCTGCGCGGGGCGGCGTCGGCGTTCGTGGGCGGGTTCGGCGAGCGGGTCGAGCCGACGTCGCTGCCCGCGCCGCTGCACCTGGTGCTGGTCTTCCCGCCGGCGTCGTGCCCGACGGCGGCGGTGTACCGGGCGTTCGATGAGGCGGCGGCTCCGGACGCCGTGGCCGATGAGTTGCGTGTGCGGGCGCTGATGGACGCGCCGTTGGACCGTGAGGCGTTGTTCAACGATCTGGCCGGGCCGGCGATGCGCGCGGCGCCCGAGGTGCGAGAGGCGTTCGAGCGTGTGCGGCGGGTCACGGACGCGCCGGTGCACGTGACGGGCTCGGGCTCGACGCTGTTCGTGCCGGTGAACACCGCGGGCGCGGCGGAGGGCCTGGCCGCGGTGGTGCGCCGGGCCACGGGTTTGCCCGCGCTGGCGACGCGGACGCGGGCCCCGGACGCGTGAGCCGGTCAGTCCTCGGGCCGCGGCGGTTCGTCGGCGTCGGGCGCGGCCGTGGGCGCACGCGTGGACTCCGGCAGGCCGAAACGCCGCCGCAGCTCGGCCTCGCGTGCGGGTCGGACCTGCTTCTCGGGGTCGAGGTAGTAGCCGTCGCTGACGCGCAACGCCTCGCGCAACGCCTCGCGGGCCTCGTCGGGCCGACCCGCTTCGAGCAGCATCCGGGCCAGGTCGATCCGGTCCTCGACGTTGTAGGGCGAGGCGGCGACGGCCATGCGACGCCACTGGATCGCCCGCTCGAGGCGCTGCGGCTGATCCAGCAGATCGGCGGCGTGTCGCTCGACCTCGCTGCGCAACCGCGGGAGGAGCGGGCCGGGCACACGCGCGCGCTCCAGTCGCCGCAGCGCCGTCTCGAGCAGTTGCGCCGCGGCGTCCCGTCGATCGGCACGGGCCAGGGCCGTGGCGCCCTCGACGCGGATCGTCGCCTGCCAGCGGGCGGCCGCCGGGTCGGTCGGCGTCGCCGACAACGCGCGGTCGAGGTGGTCGAGCGCCCCCAGGGGGTCCTCGGCCTGCAGCGCCGCCGCCGCTCGCGCCAGCCGCTCCTGGTGACGCGTCACGGGAACGGCATAACCCGCGATCATCGCGACCGCCACCGCGAGCGTCACCGCCAACGCCGCGCCGGCCGGCCACCGCCACCTCAGGCCGCCCGGGTCAGGCTCGGCTCCGTCACCCTCGCCCCGCCGCGCCACGCCCGACCCGCCCGCCAGGCCCAGCACCGCCCACAGCCCGATCGACGACGACGCCTGGTAAAACCCCATCTCGATCTGGCTGTGCAGCAACACCGCCGCGGCCGCGGCGAACAGACCCGCGGCGCACCAGCGTCCGTCCACGCCTCGACGCGTCACCACCGCCAGCGACACCGCGATGAAGCCCGCCACGCTCACCGTCCACAGCAGCGCGTCCTCGATCACGATCTGCGGAAGCAGCACACGCGCGTAGTCGATCCCGAAAACGACCAGCGTCAACCCGATCAGCGGCACGAGTGCCTGCCGCGGCGTCGGCGGCGCACGATCGCCGTTCCCGTTCGCCAGCGCTTCGCTCGTCGGCTCCACTCGCGCCGGCGCCGCCGAGACCAGCCACATCAGCAGCAACGCCGACCACGCCACCCCGCCCAGCCCGAGCATCACCGCGTAGTCCACGAACACGTTGTGCGCCGCGGTCACCTCCTCCGGGTTGATGGGGACCTTGTGCCGCAGGTACGCCTTGCTGAACTCCGTCGGCCCGACGCCGACCACCGCCCGCGCCAGCGGCGAGCCCGCCTCGCGATCGAGCATGATCCGTCCTGCCGCCGTCCAGTAGTGATGGCGAAACAGGAGACTGCGCTCGCCCTCGTGGCTGTCCGGCGGGCCGGCGGCGCCGCGTATCAGCACCGCCGCCACCGCCGCAACCAGCAGCGCAACCGCCGCGCCACGGCACGCCGCCGCGCCCCATCGCCGGTCCCACGCCAGACGCGCCAGCACAAGCACCCCCACGCCCACGAGACCCGCGGCGATCGCCCCGCGCGAATGCGTCAGCCACACCGCCGTCGCCCCCAACGCCACCACCGCCGCGCCCCACGCCAGATCCCGTCGCCGCCCGGCCTGACCGCCCGCCATCGACCCCAGCCACCCCGCCGCGATGAACAGCAGCCCCAGCAGCACCGTCCCGAACACGTTGGCCAGCGCGAACGGGCCGATCGCGTCCGGGCTGCGCAGCCGCCGCTCGAACAGGTCCGCCACCGCCGTGTCCGCCTGCCAGCCGCGACCTTGCAGGTATGACTCGGCGTCGGCCTCGTACAGCCGCACCGTCATCGGGTGCTCGACGAAGACGAACCAGATCGCGTCGAGCGACAGCGGCACGAGGGCGGCGATGAACAGGCCGATCATCCAGCGTCGCGCCGTGGCGTGGGCGGCCAGGTGCGCCGCCGCGACGCCGCCGGCCGCCGCCGCCAGCCACGGCCCGCACTGGATCATGTTCTCGTACCCCCGACTCATCTGCACCGCGCAGGCGAGCACGCCGAGCCCCGCCACCACCACCGCCGCTCGCTGCACCCGCCCGCCGCACGCCACGCTCACCGCCACGGCCACACCCGCGATCACCACGCTCAGCACGTGCCACCACGCCGCGCCCGCCGGCCCGATCGACGTCGCCGGCGACATCCCCACCGCGCTGCGCGGGTCCACGTCAAAGTAGAGCTGCGGCGTGAACGGCACGAGGCAGGCGAGCATGACCGGCGTCATCATCGCCACCGCCGCGAGCGTCAGCAGCGTGCGGCGCGGCTCGGTCGCGACGGTCGAAGCCAAAGGCACCGACGACGTGGGCTGTTGCTGTTGCTGCTGCTGCTTTGGCGAGCGGGCCATGGGCACATCGTAGCGACGGCGGGGGTCCGGCCCTTCGCTCGGGCTCAGGGCTCGGCTTCACGGTCTGTTTCGTGAGGCCGCGTCGAGGGATCGGCGCAGAAAAATCCCCCTCGGGTGGTGGGGAAGCCCGAGGGGGAGGAGGGAGAAGGAAGCGGCAGGTAGCCGGCCTGGCCTTGCGGCGTTCGGCGTCATGCGACGGCCGGGGCAGTCCGTTTTGCGCTCTTGTGAAGCGCCCTACATGCCAGCGTCCTTCCTGAGAGTCGTGGTTCGGTCCATCGTGTGTCCTTCACGCCGGGCGACGTCGTCGCCAGCGCTCGCCGACGCGTCAACTGCAGCCCATCGAGTTCCCGCAGTTCAGGCACTTGTAGCACGTGCCGTTGCGGACGGTGATCGTGCCGCAGACGTCGCACGCCGGCGCGTCGGCCTGGGCCTCCTTCATCGCGGTGGCCAGGGCCCCAGCCTCGACGGGGGCCGTCTCCGGGTCGGCCGATCGCCCGCGCTTCGAGGCGCCGGATTCTGATGCGCCCTGTTCCGAGCCGGGGCCGTGCCCGTGGCCGTTGCTGTTTCCGTTGCCATTGCCGTTGCCGTTCGTGCCGTGGACCGCCCGCTCGGCGTGCACGCGTCGCTCGCCGCGTGGGTCGGACGACTTGACACGCTCCACCGGCTGACGCGCCTCGGCGTCGAGCGTGTCCACGGGCATCGGCTCGCTGGCGCCCCGCCGCGGCGCGTTCGCCGCCTTGTACCCGGGGATGAACTCCATCGCCATCCACCGGAAGATGTAGTCCACCAGGCTCTTGGCGAACGGGATGTCCGGGTTGTGCGTCATGCCCGCCGGCTCGAACCGCTGGTGCGTGAACTTGCGCACCAGCGACTCCACCGGCACGCCGTACTGCAACGCCACGCTGATCGCCGTACCCAGCGAGTCCATCAGCCCGCCGATCGTCGAGCCCTCCTTGGCCATCGTGATGAACAGCTCGCCCGGCGAGCCGTCCTCGTACAGCCCGACCGTCAGGTAGCCCTCGTGGCCGGCGACGTTGAACTTGTGCGTCTTCGACGCCCGCGTGTCCGGCAGGCGACGCCGCAGAGGCCGCTCCACGATCCGCTCGACGATCTTCTCGATCGGCTTGCGGATCGTCTCTTCCACGCCCTCTCGATCCGCTGAGGCGGACCGCGCCAGCGCCGGCTCCGCCGACTCGGCGACCTCCAACACCTCGCGCACCACCTCTTCCTTGGCCGCCTCGATCGCCTCGTCGTCCTCGACGTCTTCGTCGTCCGACTTGTTGTTCAGCGGCTGGCTCAGCTTGCACCCGTCACGATACAGCGCGTTGGCCTTGAGCCCCAGCTCCCAGCTCAGCCGGTACGACGCCTCGATGTCCTTGACCGTCGCCGCGTTGGGCAGGTTGATCGTCTTGCTGATCGCCCCGCTGATGAACGGCTGCGCCGCGGCCATCATGCGGATGTGCCCCTCGACCGGGATGAACCGCTCACCGCCGGGCCCGCACGTCGTGGCGCAGTCGAACACCGGCAGGTGCTCGGCCAGAAGGTGCGGCGCGCCCTCGACCGTCTGCGTCCCGCAGATCACCCGGTTCAGCGCCGCGACCTGCCGCTTGCTCAGCCCCAGCTCCCGCAGCAGGTTGAAGCCCGGCTCGGCGGCGCGCTCGCCCAGGCCCAGCCGCCGCATCGCCTGATCGCCCAGCGTCCAGGCGTTGAACGCAAAGCCCAGCTCGAACACCGTCGGCAGCGCGTCGGTGACCTTGCCCAGGTCCGCATCGGTCAGGCCTCTGGACTTGAGCCACTGCGCGAACGTGCCCTCGAAGCCCACGGATTTCAATCCGTGGGCTTCTTCTGTTTCCGATCCGTCGGCGTCCGGCATCGGCACGTCCAGGTGCAGCGTGCCGAGCACGTACGTCAGGATGTCGCGCACCTGCTCGTCCGTGTAGCCCAGCGCCGCCAGCGCCGGGCGCAGCGACTGGTTGGCGATCTTGAAGTACCCGCCGCCGGCGAGCTTCTTGAACTTGACCAGCGCGAAGTCGGGCTCGACGCCGGTGGTGTCGCAGTCCATCAGCAGCCCGATCGTGCCCGTCGGCGCGATCACCGTCGTCTGCGCGTTGCGGAACCCGTGCTTCTCGCCGAGCTCCAGCGCCTCGTCCCACGCGGCGCGGGCGCGGCGGAGCAGCTCGTCGCCGTTGCTCAGCCGGCCGAACGGCTCGGCGTCGCTGTCCAGCGCCTCGCCGTCGATCGGCACGGGCTTGATCTCCAGGCCCTCGTAATCGCCCAGCTCGTGCTGCGCGGCCAGCGTGGCATCCCGGGGCACGCCGTACGCCGCCCTGCGATGATTGCGGATCACGCGAAGCATCGGCTCGCGGTTCTTGAAGTAGCCGGGGAACGGCCCGTGCCGCTCGGCCATCCGCGCGCTGGCCGCGTACGCCCGCCCCGTCAGGATCGCCGTCAGGCAACCGCACACCGCCCGCGCCCGCTCGCTGTGGTACGGGATCCCCGCCTGCATGAGCATCGCACCCAGGTTCGCGTAGCCCAAGCCCAGCGTGCGGAACTCGTGGCTCAGCCGCGCGATCTCCTGCGACGGATACTGCGCCATCAGCACGCTGATCTCCAGCACCATGGTCCACAGCTCGATCGTGTGCTCGTAGCCGTCGAGGTCGAACGTGCGCGTCTCCGGGTCGTAGAACCGCAGCAGGTTGATCGACGCGAGGTTGCACGCGGTGTTGTCCAGGAACATGTACTCCGAGCACGGGTTGCTCGCGTTGATGCGGCCCGAGTTCGGGCAGGTGTGCCACTCGTTGATCGTGCCGTCGTACTGCACGCCGGGGTCGGCGCAGCGCCACGCGGCGTAGCCGATCTGGTCCCACAGCTCGCGGGCGCGGACCGTCCGCGCGACCGTGCCGTCGGTCCGGCGGACGAGCGGCCAGTCCCCGTCGGCGTCCAGCCGATGGAAGAACGCGTTGGGGATCCGCACCGAGTTGTTCGAGTTCTGCCCGCTGACCGTCTGGTACGCCTCGCCGTTGAAGTCGTAGTCAAGCTGGAGGGCCAGCCTCTTCGCCGCCTCGCGCTCGGCCTCGGGCAGGTGCTTCAGCCCCTCGACCAGCGCCGCGACCTTCAGCTCCTCCCGCACCTTCCAGTTGATGAACTTCTCGATGTCCGGATGATCCAGGTCCAGGCAGACCATCTTGGCGGCCCGGCGGGTCGTGCCGCCGGACTTGATCGCTCCGGCGGCACGGTCCCCGATCTTCAAAAAGCTCATCAGACCGGAACTCTTGCCGCCCCCCGAGAGCGGCTCGTCCTCAGCACGGAGCTTGCTGAAGTTCGTCCCGGTGCCCGAGCCGTACTTGAACAGGCGCGCCTCACGAACCCACAGGTCCATGATCCCGCCGGGGTTGACCAGATCGTCCTCGACCGACTGAATAAAGCAGGCGTGCGGCTGCGGGTGCGTGTAGGCGTCCTCGCTCAGCCGCGTCTGACCCGTCTGCGGATCCGTGTAGTAGTGCCCCTGCGCCGGGCCGTTGATCCCGTACGCCCAGTTCAGCCCCGTGTTGAACCACTGCGGGCTGTTGGGCGCACACATCTGATGCAGCATCGTGTAGCACAGCTCGTCGTAGAACGCCCGGGCGTCCTCGGCCGAGTCGAAATAGCCGTGCTTCTCGCCCCAGTGCGCCCAGCAGCCGGCCAGGCGATGGATCACCTGCCGCGCCGACCGCTCGGGCCCGGTGACCTCACTCCCTCTCCCCCCGGGAGAGGGCTGGGGTGAGGGCGTATCGCCGTTCGCGTCCACCTGGCTATTCGCCTCCGCACCGTCCCGGGCCGTCGCCTCATCGTCGGGACTCGCCAGGCCGTTCGGCCCGCCGTCCCGCGGCACCCCCGCCTTGCGGAAGTACTTGCTCACCATGATGTCGGTCGCCAACTGCGACCAGCTCTTGGGCACCTCGGCGTCCGGCATCTCGAACACCACGGAGCCGTCCGTGTTCGCGATGCGCGAGCTCCGCCGCGTCCACTCGACCGACTCGAAGACGTCCCTGCCCCGTGTTGTGAACTTCCTTTGGATACGCATAAAAATCACTGCCCCTGATTGAGTACGTCTATCTGCTTACCCGCCGGCGTCCGTACCGGCGAGATGAGTTTCGAACCTTCAGCGAGCAGGTATGCCGGCCCTACGCACTGATCCTAATTCGCAGCCCGCCTTTCCGCATAGGCCGCGAAATCGAGTATTGCGCGTCGAATCGCGCGGTAGTCGTCTGGCGGCACATCCACATAACGGGCCGACTCGCCTTCGCCTTCTAGCGGCAACAGGCCGACTGGCGCTCGATTTGTCGTGAGCAAGTCGACATAGCAGCCATAATCGATCTTGTAGACATCGTACCTCACCCCCGGATTGTCATGCGAGGAAACGTTGTGCTTCAGAATGTGTAACACACGAGCGTCAAAGAGGTCTTCGACTAACTCAATGGGTTCGCCAACACGCTTAAGAAACGCCCTCGCTTTTCTGTGGGCAATTACTTCCTCAATAATCCAATTCAAAAGGTCATAAGCCTCAGAGTTACTGCGAACCGGCGCCTCCTTGTCGCGCTGATACCACAAGCGCGCCGCCGTTCGAATATGCTCAATGGCGATCGCCGCTCCACCAGCACGCTGCGCAGCCAAACTCATGATATTAATAGCATCACGCGGAACTCCTTCAGTAGCCCGGACAAATTCATCGAAAACAGGGTATTGCGTGAATAAGCCATTTACTAGGTGGTCGGCAGTTGGATACGCCTCACGGAGCTGATCAGGCGCAACCGAAACGAAATGTTTGAAGAGAAACTTCTTGAAAAAACCCTTGGCTCGCTCTTGGTCATTGTCGAAAACCATGTAGTCGTCCAGATTGAGGTCGGCGGAAGCATCTGCTCCCAGTTCGATTCCAACATAGTCGCCACCCTTCCCTGAGATACGAAATCGCGTGCGAGGTTCAATCGCTCCGATTTTTACTGTGATCCCACGCAACGGAAAAATGCTTCGGCGCACCATATCAGCGAGATACGGCTGCAAGTCCGTATTGATGACGCTCCACTCGTCCAACAGAAGCCACACATGCCGGTCCCCAAGGGACTCCTGAATTCGACGAAGCATGCCCGTAACGGCACCGAAGTGAACTCGATGGATCTGTGAACCTGACACGGATAATTCTGCTTCCGCCTCATAGCTTCGTTGATCGGAGCGGCAAATACTCCCCCGGAATCCAACACCTTTCGTCCCGATACCGAAGCCCGCCGTCTCAGCTGCACTGTCGCCCGCTTGAACAGCAGTTCTTGTTGTGCGACTAGAATCGCCTACTACCTCGACGCGCGCTATCTCGTCAGCCAATCCGTCGAGTGGCTCGCTGAGCCTTGATAGATCAAGCGTCGAACCCTCGGCGGTCGCAACCTCAAGGAGACCGCCGTGGACTTCATTGAGTAGATCCTGCAGCAAGCGGGTCGCACGCTCCGCGAGCGGCTTGCGGGAATCGCTGTAAAGCCCGCCTGTAGACCCCAACGTCCGCAGGTCGATGTAGATGACGACATCCCCGCTATCTTCGCGAGCCTCTGCCAGATACTGGAGTGCATGGGTCTTTCCAGTACCACGGCGTCCATAGATCACTTGGTGATCCCGCGACGATAGCAGCGTAAAAAGCGGCCCGACATCAACGAACGTAGTTACAAGGGTCTTACGATCGACAGCTTCGGCACGCTTCGACAATCCAAGCAATGTCCCGTTCAGCTCCTGGTTTGACAAAGTAGAAGCTGGCATTCTCAATCCACCCTCGGCAGGACCAGGCCGTTCTGGTCCTGGTACTTGCCCTGCTTGTCGGCGTAGCTGACGGCGCAGACGCGGTCGGCCTTGAGGAAGACCATCTGGGCGATGCCCTCGTTGGCGTAGATCTTGGCCGGCAGCGGCGTGGTGTTGCTGATCTCGAGGGTGACCTTGCCGCGCCACTCGGGCTCGAGCGGGGTGACGTTGACGATGATCCCGCAGCGGGCGTAGGTGCTCTTGCCGACGCAGAGGCACAGCACGTCGCGGGGGATCCGGAAGGTCTCGACGGTCTCGGCGAGGGCGAAGCTGTTCGGGGGGATGACGACGTAGTCCCGGCCGGTGTCGCGGGTGTCGATGGTGATGAACAGGTCGTCGCCGAAGCGCTTGGGGTCGACGATGGCCTGGTCGCCGCCGCCGGAAGGCGTGACGCTGGAGAAGATCTTGAAGAGGGTGCCGACGCGGACGTCGTAGCCGTAGCTGGAGACGCCGAAGGAGACGCGTCCGGGGCGTTTGGTGTTCTCCTCGAAGGGCTCGATGGAGATCAGCTCACGGATCTGGCTGTCGCAGAGGACGCTCATGGTTGAATCGCTCTCGAGGCGGTCGTGGGTGGTGGTCGTTCCGGACGCTGGGCCGGGGCGGCGGGCCGGTGGGCCGCGCCGGGGCCGGTGTCATCGTACGTCAAAGATCCAAACAAATCCCAAAAACAAACCCACATGAGCCCGGCGGCAAGCCGTTCTGTGTTCCGCAGGCCGATTGTCATCCTACCCCTATATCTTGGGTTGACAAGGCCCGACTTTACAAAATCTGGGTGCCGAGAGGCCGGTAACTGATCTAAACGGTCCTCTTACCGAATCTTAGCCGCCTTCACATTTTTTTCGCATTTCGCCGCCGCGTGCAGAGCGCGACGATGGGCGACAGGTTTTCCACCGGGACGACCCTCGCGCCGGTTGAGAACGGGGGATTCGGCGAGGGCGGCGGCGTAGCCCGGAAGCCGAACGCTGAGCGGCAGCGAAGCGTCGGATCCGGCCCTTCGCTTGCGCTCAGGACTCGGCTTTGACTTGGGCACGCGTGCTGCGGCCCTTCGCTTCGCTCAGGGCGCGGCTTCAGCGTCATCTCTTGCGTGCAGCGCAAGCTCAGCCGTCGGACAGGGCGCGTTCGATCGCGTCGATCAGGCGGGACACGACGTTGTCGAGCGATTCGTCGGTCCTGGCGCCGGCGGCGCGGGCGTGGCCGCCGCCGCCGAACAGCCGCGCCAGCGCCGCGACGTCGATCGCGTCGGGGCCCGGCTTGCTGCGGAAGCTCAAGCGTGTGCCCGCCGAGCCCCCGCTGTCGCCGTTGCCGTCGTCCGCCCCGTCGTCGTCCCCGCCCGGCGGCCGCTCGCACGCCAGCACCGACACGCACACGCGGCCGACCTGCAACGGCTCATTCACGATCCGCTCGGTCTCGTCCTCACGGGCGCCGGTCTGCTCGAAGTCGTCGCGGCTGAGCGTCATCAGCGCGGCGCGGCGGTCGGCGATCAAGCGGAGGCCGTTCAGCGCCCGGGCCAGCAGCAGCAGGCGCTGCGGCCGTTCGTTGAGCTCCAGGCGTTGGAACAGCGCCGCGTTGTCGACGCCGCGGGCGAGCAGCGTCGCGGCCAGCTCGTGGGTTCGCGGCCGGGTGTTCGAGAAGCGGAACCAGCCGGTGTCGGTGGCGATGCCGACGTAGAGGGCCTGATCGACGATGGCGCGGTGGGCCTGGTCGATTCGGCCGGGGACCTCGGCGAGCACGTCGGCCAGCAGCTCACACGTGGCGGCGGCGGCGGGCTCGATCCACCGCTTGGCCGCCGGCAGCTCCCCCGCCTGGTGGTGGTCGATGACCAGCGTGCGCCCGGCGTGTTGTTCGATGGTCGGCTTCATGGGTCCGAGCTGCGACCACGAGGAGGTGTCGAGCACGACGTAGCGATCGACGCGGGGCAGCTCGAAGCCGTCGTCGAGAACGGTAAGCAGGTCGGCGCCCCGGTCGTCGAAGGCTTCGAGGAGGTTGGCGGGCACGGGCGGGACGAGCCAGGCGTGGGCGGTCCGGCCGAGGCCGTCGAGCGTGGCGGCCAGCGCGAGGACGGAGCCGAGCGCGTCGCCATCCGGCTTGGCGTGGGTGAGGATGCCGACGGGCCCGGCGGCGTCGGCGATCCATCGGGCGGCCTCGGCGGGGCTGAGGTTGGAGGCGCTGGCGTTCAAGGCGGACAATCTAACGCATGGCGGCGGAGACGGGCGGGGCGACGCTGAGCCAGCCCTCGCGCCAGAGGCGATCGACCTCGGCGGCGTCACGATCGATCTGGCGACGCAGCGTGTCGAGGTCGGGGTAGACAAGCTGATCGCGGATCCAGCGGTCGAAGCCGATGCGGACCCGCCGGCCGTAGAGGTCGCCGCTGAACTCGAGCAGATACGCTTCGACGGTCAGCGGCCGATCGGGCAGGGTGGGCTTGGTGCCGACGCTGATCGCGGCGGCGAAAGTCGTTTCGAGTTCCGCGTTCGGAGCTTCGAGTCTTGAGTCTTGAGTTTTGAGTTGGGCGTCGGGGGATGCGAGGTCGGTGTCGGGTGGCACGATGGTGGCGGTGCCGGCGTACACCCCGTCGGCCGGGAGGATGAACTCGGCGAGCGCGGCCATGTCGAGGTTGGCGGTGGGCGTGCCGAGCAGTCGGCCTTTCTGTTCGCCGTGGACGACCGTCGCCTCGAGGGCGAAGGGTCGGTCGAGACACCGCGCCGCGTCGAGCACCCGCCCGCGGCCCACCAGCCAGCGCACCAGCGAGCTGCTGACCGGGGCGAGCCACTGGTCGGTCAGGGCGACCTCGACGCCCGGCTCGATGTGGGCGGTGAAGCCGAAGCGCTCGCCGAGCCGGGCGAGCAGCTCGGCGTCGCCGCGCCGCTCGCGGCCGAAGCGGAAGTCGGGCCCCTCGACGATCGCGACCGGCCGGTAGCGCTCGACGATCGAGGCGACAAACTCCTCGGCGGTCCGGCCGAGCAGGTCGGGCGTCGGGTCAAGGTGAACGACGTCGTCGGCGCCGGCGTCGCGGAGGCGTCGGGCCTTGTCGCGGCGGCCGAGGATCCGCGGCGGGGCCTCGTCCGGTCGCAGCGTGTGCAGCGGGCTGGGGTCGAACATCAGCGCCAGGACCTGGGCGTCGGCCCGGTCGGCGACCGCGCGGGCGCGGCGGAGGATCGCACGGTGACCGAGGTGCACGCCGTCGAACGTGCCGATCGTGATGACGCTGCGTGGTGCGGTCATGGGCGTGGGTGCATTATTGCACAAGGCCCTTGGTCAGGCGCATGAAGGCGGTCTCGAGGTTGACGCGTTCCTCTTCGAGACGGGTCAGTCCGTAGCCGCGCTGCACGAGGAAGGCGGCGATGCGTGCCGGGTCGCGGTGGTCGGGGTCGAGGGTGACGCGGAGGTGGCCGTTGGCGGCCTCGACGGAGGCGACGCCCTCGAGCTGGCGGAGCAGCTCGCCGGCGGAGGCGAGGCGGTCGGCGACGGCGACGTGCAGGACCACGCCGGTGCGGGCGCGTTCGAAGATCTCGTCCATGGTGCCGATGAACTTCAGCTCGCCCTGCTCGATGATGCCGACCTTGTTGCACAGGTCGGCCAGCTCGAGAAGGATGTGGGAGCTGATGAGGATGGTCTTGCCCATGCGGTGCAGCTCCTTGAGCAGCTCGCGCATCTCGATGCGGGCGCGGGGGTCCAGGCCGCTGGCCGGCTCGTCGAGCAGCAGGACCTTCGGGTCGTGCAGGAGGACGCGGGCGACGCTGAGCCGCTGCATCATGCCGCGGGACAGGCCGTTGACCTCGGCGTCGGCCTTGTAGGACAGGTCGGTCAGGTCGAGCACGTCGTCGATGACCTGCTCGCGTTTGTCGCCGTGGATGCCGTAGCTGGCGGCGAAGAAGGCCAGGTACTCGCGGACGACCATGTCCTCGTAGGAGCCGAAGTAGTCGGGCACGTAGCCGATCATGGCGCGGACCTGTCGTGCGTTGACCGGCCCGACGCTGAGCCCGCCGATGCGTGCCTCGCCCCAGGTGGGCTTGAGCAGCGTGGCGAGGATCTTGATGGTGGTGGTCTTGCCCGCGCCGTTGGGCCCGATGAACCCGAAGCAGTCGCCCTGCTCGATCTCGAGGTTGAGGTTCTGCAGCGCCATCAGGTCGCCGTAGCGCTTGGTCAGGTTGATCGTTTGGATCATGGGCATCTTGGGGTTCCAGCACAACGCTTACGGCGTGCGGCTCACCGCGATCGGCTCCTGCAGATCGTAGATCCAGCGGACGACGGTCCAGCCGCGTGACGGGACGGGTTCGCCATCGACGGTCAGGGGGATGGGCAAGGGGCTGTCCTCGAGATGGCCGACCATGATCAGCCGGCGTCCGGCGATCAGGTGGGTCATGTCGAGGGCGCGGCCCTGTGAGCGTTGGAGGTTGCGGGCGCGGAAGTCGGTGCGGCGGAAGTTGGGCGGGGGCATGGCGTCGTAGAACGAGAGCAGGTCGATCAGGTCGATGCGGCGGTCCTCGCCGACGGTGACGGCGAAGGGGTCGGCGTCGCGATCGCTGCCGATCCCCAGGCCCTCGCTGCGGGCGCCGAGGTAGCCCTCGGCGCGCCACTGGCGTTCGGAGCGGTAGACCGAGGGACGGCGGACGAGCCGATCGGTCTGGGTGGGCGAGGGTGGGGTGATCTGGCGGGCCTGGCCGGCGGGCCATTCGCCGGGCAGTCGCCAGACGAGCGGGGTGGCGAGGGTTCGTTCGGCGGTGGCGTTGCCGGGGCAGTAGACGAACAGCGGATCGCGGAAGGTGCCGGGCAGGTTGTGGGCGACCAGGCCGTGGGGCCAGAAGTCCTCGCCGATGCGAACGTCGCCGCGGGGCAGGCCCCAGGGCTCGTCGAGACCGGGCTGAGCGGTGTCGATGCGGCCGACGTACTCGATCTCGATCTGCTTGGCGGTGGCGCGGGCGGGCAGTTCGGCGTGGTTGGGGGCGGGGACTTCGACGGTGTAGGTCTGCTGATCGAGGAAGGTGGCGCGGTCGAGGCCGGCGAACAGTCCGGGGCTGGCCAGCGCGTGCTCGGCGACCGGCCGCTGTTCACCGGCGCGCACGGGCACGCGATCGAACGAGGGGATGTAGAGCGACAGCCAACTGTGGGCGTGGACTTCGCCGGTCGAGGCGTCCACGTCGAGGACGGTGAAGTGCTCGATGTGCGTGCGACGCGGCTGCAGCAGCCACGCCCCGCCCCACGAGATCGCCGAGAACACCACCACGATGCACGCGAACACGACCCAGCTATGACGCAGCGCGCCGCGCCGACGCAGCACCACGAACGACAGCGGCCCGGCGACGGCCCAGTAGCGGGCGAACAGCAGCATCGCCGCCAGCAACGCCGGCGCCGCCTCCCGACGCATCGCCAGCATCGGCTCGATGAACCGGTCCAGCTCCACCGTCCGCCGATCGCCCGCCAGCGCGATCCGCCCCTCACGCTTCTCGCCCTCGACGTACGAACGCGACAACGCCGGCGACGTCCAGTGAAACACCCGGTTCCAGATCCGGTCCTGACCGTTCGGCAGCCCCAGACGCGCCATCGCCGTCAGGTCCACCCCCACCACCGTCACACGTCCGAACCCGTAACGGCCCGCCACGGCGTACGGCCGCCCCTGACGGTCCCGCTCCAGCACCGCCACCCCCGCGCCCAGGTCCTCGAACACCAGCGCCGAGGCCTGCACCTGCTCGGCCGAGTTCAACGCGCCCAGCAGCAGCGGGTCGAAGTCGTCCACGCGGCGGATCTGCTCGGTCCTCACCGGCAGCATGTCCGCCAGCGTCGATCGCGTCCACGTCTGCCCGATCGTCGGCAGGCTGATGACCAGGTGCCCGCCCCGCCGCACCCATTCCCGTAGCGCCGCGCGGACCTCGGCGGAAACCGTCAACGCCTCGGGGTCCCCGCCGTCCGAGGCCCACACCAGTGCGCCGAACCCCGCCAGGCCGAACCATCGATCCGGCAGCCGCGACAGCTCGAGCCCGACGATCAGCTCGATCGGCTCGTGCTGGGTGAACTGCTCGGCGTAATCGCGCAGGCCCAGGTCGTTCTGCGCCACCACGCCGAGCATCGTGGCGCGTGGCGAGACCATCCGCGAGACACCCACGCGGCGATCGGCCAGCAGCCGCTGCGACTGCGCGTCGAGCACCTGCACCGTCCAGACCTGCCGCTCGTTCATCGCCACCGGCGGCACGCCGTAGAGCCAGACCGCCTGCGTCCGCTGCGGATTCAGCGTCACACGCCGCTCGTAACGGACCAGGTCGCCGTCGGCGTCCTCGAGCAGCCAGCGGCAGTCCACCGCGCGGGCGTCGGCGGCGTGGGATCGCAGCTCCAGCCGCATCGGCGTCCAAGTCCCCGGCCGCACACGCCCCTCGATCCCCACCGACTGCCGCGGGACCTCCAGCGTCAGCTCACCTTGCGGCGACTGCCCCCACGCCGAGACCGCGCACGCCGTCAGAATCAACACCAGCCACACTTGTCGCAGGACTCGGATCAATGCGGGTCACCGGAATGCATCGGCGGCGGCCAGGCCCTCCGCCCGGGATTCAACCACGCCGCCTTCGACCGACGGAGCCAGCCCGTCGGCGGACACGCTCGCTCGGCCGCCGCCCGCCCCGCGTCCGAAGCGGATGTACGGGGTGATGCGGGCGCGCGTGACCGGCCCGATCATCGGCACCCGCTCCAGGTCCGCCGGCCGCTGGAACCGCCGCCGATGCCGCTCGGCCACCACGCGATCCGCGATCGCCGGGCCGATCCCGGGCAGCAGCTCGAGCGCCGCCGGATCGGCGCGGTTCACGTCCACGCGGTAGTCCAGCGGCTCATCCGCGAGCTGAGAGCGCGGGACCGGGTTCGACCACCACCGCCCGAGCACGGCGATCGCGCCGATCAGCGCCGCGACGAGCAGCGCGCGGGTGCAATGGAACAACGGGCTTTGAGCGGTCGAGGGCATGGGCGGGCCCGTCCCGGCGTGCGTCCGAACGTGTGGGATTATACGTCGCTCAGCCGGGGTCGGGTCGGGTCGCCTGGCCGGTGGCGGCACCCGCGGCGGTGATCCCCGGCACGGCGGCACCGGGCGCGGTCGACGCGTCGCCGGCGCCCGTACCCGCGCCCTGGCCGTTCGACTCCATCAGGCTCTTGCGGAAGTTCAGCAGCCGCGCCAGCGCCCCCTTCGGCTGAGCCTGCTCGCTGACCAGGCCCGCCAGCGGCAGCTCGATCTGCGGGTGATCGCTCAGGTCCTGCCACGCCACCGCTTCGACGAACGGCCGGCTCATCGCGATCTGGAACACCGCCTCCAGCCAGTGGCTCTGCACCTGCGGCGACCACGGCCGACGCCAGAACCCGCTGTTGGCGTCCACCGGCTCGCCCGACGCCGGCGCCGCGATCATCATCGACGTCACCGGCTCGCTCGGCGCCGCCACCGTCAGGTAGATCGGCTTGCCGAACACCGCGTACTGGTCCAGCAACGCGCTGATCTGCATCAGGTCCCGCGTGTACTGGCCCGGCAACGCCTGGCCCATCGGCAGCCGCAACGCGAACGCGTCGAAGTTCACCGCCGACTGCGACACCAGGTCCGCGTACATCATCGGCGGGATAGACCTCTGGTTCCGACCGTAGTATTCCCCGAACGGCTGACGGATCTCGATCAGCGCCCGCGCCGCCGGCGCCAGCTTCTTGACCAGCATCGCCGTCATCCGCGTCAGGTCCATCAACTGCTCGAAGTTGAACGTGAAGTGCTCGTTCACGTGCAGCCCCGAGACCACGTTCCACGCATCGACCCCCTCGCGGTACCGCCCCACCACCTGTTCCACGTGCTCGTAGATCAGGTCGCGGACCGTGTCGTAGTCGTGCTCCCAGATGTACAGCCAGTCGGGCAGGTTGGTCGGCTCGAAGTTGATCAGCGGCCCGGCCACCACCGCCTTGCGCTGCTCGCGCGCCCATTCGATCCAGCGGTCCATCGCCTGCCACTGGTACTCGCCCTCCTCCGGCGCCAGCCGCTTCCACGGCGTCGGTATCTGGAGAAAGTCGAACTGGCCCAGCAGCGACGGCTGACGCCCCTGGTCCAGGTGCACCCCGCAGCCCACCGGCGCCTCCGGCAGCGACGCGGTCTCCTTGCGGCGGTTCAGCAGGATCAGCGAGTGCGCCAGCGCCAGCTCCTCGCTGCCGTCCAGCGCCGAGGCCAGGCTCTCCTGCGCCATCCGCCACGCCCCGGCCGGGTCCTCGTGCTGGACGCACAACGCGTCGATGAACGCCTTGCGCGCCCGCTGACACCGCTTGGTCACCGCGTGCTCGGAACCCAGCTCGAACATGCCCCAGTCCTCGAGCTTGGCGTACAGGATCATCAGACGATGGCGCGCCAGCTCCAACGCCAGCAGGTACGGCTCGTCCCGCTGCGGCAGCAGACAGCTCTGAATCGTCAGCTCGCCCAGCTCGCCCACGCGGTGCTGCAACGCCAGCGCCACGCTGGTCGGCTCCCGCGTCTCGCAGACGATCTGGCCCTTCTCGAAGTAGATCTCGGCCCGCAGCGGGTTCCCGTCCACGCCGATCAGGTACGCGTTGCGCAGCGGCCAACTGGTCGCGGCACGGCCTTCGTGAAAAACCTGGAATCGAATCATCGGCGTTTTCTGCCGTGTCGGTCGCGCTGACTCGCGCCGGTCCCGTGGACCGGACCGACGCCCGCCGGTCCCAGCCGTCCGCCCGGCCCAATGGCACCCTCGACCGCCTGCCGGATTATGTGCGTAAACCGTCCCATTTGCAATGGTTTGCTATCGGTGCCCCCGTCAAGCCGCCGCGCCGCCCGGGCCCCGGTCGAACTCGACGCTCACGGAATGATCGCCGCGACCACCACCACCACCCACATCACCGTCGCCCCGATCACCTTCCCGCCCGCAC
>CAYSIX010000047.1:11074-21629 GCA_964431205.1 uncultured Phycisphaeraceae bacterium | reverse complement strand
GCTACTACGTCAACGGTGCCCCGGCGATCGACGGCGACCGCGTCGTCTTCGGCGGTTGCGATCGGTTCGTGCACACGCTCGACACCGCCACGGGCCGCCCGCGCAGCGCCGTCGAGCTGGACGGCGAGATCGCCGGCACCACGGCCGTCGTCGGCGACCGCGCGGTGATCGGGCATTACGGCAACGCCGTCGCGTGCGTGGACCTCGCGGAATCCGAGGTGGCGTGGGAGTACGCCGGGCCGCGAGCGTTCCCGTACTTCAGCTCCGCCGCCGTCGCCGACGGCCGCGCGTACCTCGGCGGGCGGGACCGCCTGCTGCACTGCGTCGACCTGGAAACGGGCGAGGCGGTCTGGACGTTCCGCACGCGCGGGAAGGTCGACAGCTCGCCCGTCGTCGCCGGCGAGCACGTCGTGTTCGGCTCGGCCGACGGGAAGCTGTACGTGCTCGACCGTCACGAGGGCCGGGAGGTCTGGTCCTACGAGATCGGCGAGGACGTGACCAGCTCACCGGCCGTGGTCCCGTCGCCCGCCGGCGACCGCGACGCCGGCTGGATCATCGTCGGCAGCGAGGACGGCGGCGTCTACGCGTTCGGCCCCAAGCCCTAGCGATCGAGGAGGCCTTCATGATCGCCAGCGTCAAGCAGCGCCTGCCCGTGCTCAAGAAACCGGAGACGACCGGCGGCAGCTACTTCGTCTCGAACTACCCGCCGTTCAGCTTCTGGTCCGCCGAACACGTGCCCGACGCCCAGGCCGCCCTCGACCGCCCGCCGGCGCCGGGCACCCCGCTGGGCCTGTACGTGCACATCCCGTTCTGCCGCAAGCGGTGCCACTTCTGCTACTTCAAGGTGTACACCGACAAGAACGCCTCGCAGATCCAGCGATACATGGACGCGGTGCTGACCGAGGCGAGGCGTTACGCCGAGCGCGCGTTCCTCGGCGGCCGACGGCTGAGCTACATCTACTTCGGCGGCGGGACGCCGAGCTACCTCTCGGCCAAGCAGTTGCGTTACCTGTTTGAGGGATTGCGTGACGCGTTGCCGTGGGACGGGGCCGAGGAGATCGCCTTCGAGTGCGAGCCGGGCACGCTCCGCGAGAGCAAGCTCAAGGCGTTGCGCGAGCTGGGGGTGACGCGGTTGAGCCTCGGCGTCGAGAACTTCAACGAGCGCATCCTCGAGATCAACAACCGCGCCCACGACGGCCGGGCGATCCACCGCGCGTACGACTTCGCCCGCAGCGTCGACTTCCCGCAGATCAACATCGACCTGATCGCCGGCATGGTCGAGGAGACCGACGAAAACTGGGCCGACTGCATCGAGCGAACGATCGAGATGGCCCCGGACTCGGTGACGATCTATCAGATGGAGGTGCCGTTCAACACGACGCTGTTCAAGCAGATGCGTGAGCGTGGCGAGGTCAGCGCGCCGGTGGCGGATTGGCCGACGAAGCGGCGGTGGGTGACCGAGGCGTTCGATCGGCTCGAATCGGCCGGCTACACGGTGACCAGCGCGTACACGGCGGTGCGGGACCCGAGGCGGACGAAGTTTCTCTACCGCGACGAGCTGTGGCGGGGCGCGGACATGCTGGCGTTGGGCGTCTCGTCGTTCGGGTACATCGGCGGCGTGCACTATCAGAACGAGAAGGACTTTGACCCGTATGTCGAGGCAGTGGAAGCGGGGGGGCTGCCGCTGCGGCGGGCGTTGCCGATCACGGACGATCAGAAGCTGATCCGCGAGCTGGTGCTGCAGTTCAAGCTCGGGCGGATCCAGCCGTCGTATTTTGAGCGCAAGTTCGGGGTTTCGCTGGAGGATCGTTTCGCCGAGGCGCTGGCGATCCTGCGTTCGGACGGCGACTTGACGGTTGACGGAGACGAGTGGCGTCTGACGCGGGACGCGCTGCTGCGGATCGACGCGATGCTGCCGCTGTTCTTCGAGGCCCCGCACCGTGAGGCGGTGATGGCGGAGGCCGGCCGATGACGGTGCCGTGCGAGACGATCGAGGGCATGCTGGACCCGCTGACGGCGTTCGGCCCGTGCGGTGACGTCGCCGAGAGCTGCGACGTGATCGAGGCCGACGCGATCCCGCAGCCCTATCGTTCGCTGCTGGCCCACGACAGCGACATGACCTCGACGCTGGAGCGATTCCACGGCGGGGCGGTGGTGCTGAGGCCGTTGGAGACCCGGCGCGATCGCGACGCGTTCCTGCGGCGGGTGCTGCTGGTCCGTGAGGCCGACGGTCGGATCGTCGAGTTCGGCGCGATCCGGATCGTTCTGGAGCGGTTCGATGAAGCGGCGCAGCGTCAGATTCTGGAGTCGCGCCAACCGCTGGGCGCGATCATTCGTGACGCGGGGATGGCGTGTCGGTGCCGACCGAGCGGCTTCTTCTCGATCCGACCCGGCGCGGAACTGCGTGGATTGCTCGGCCTGGACGGTGCGGAGCGGCTGTACGGCCGACGGAACGTGCTGATGGACGACGGGGAGCGAACGCTGGCGGAGGTCGTCGAGGTCCTGCCGCCGCAGCGCGACGGCGTCCGGCGGGAAACGGAGACACAGACATGATCGGCGGCAACGGAAACGGCAAGGACCGCGACTGCGACGTGGTGGTGATCGGCGGCGGGCCCGCGGGGGCGACGGCGGCGGCGCTGCTCGCCGAAAAAGGCCGCCGGGTCATCCTCTTCGAAAAGGAGCGGTTCCCGCGCTACCACATCGGCGAGTCGCTCATGCCGTTCTGCTACTTCACGCTCGATCGCCTCGGGCTGGTCGAACGGCTCCAGTCCTCCCGCTTCCCGAAAAAGTACAGCGTGCAGTTTGCCCGGGAGGACGGCCACGTCTCTCAGCCGTTCTACTTCTTTCAGCACCTCGATCACCCCTGCTCCACGACCTGGCAGGTCGTGCGCAGCGAGTTCGACCGCATGCTGCTCGACAACGCCGCGCAGAAGGGCGCGACCGTCCACGAGGGCGCGATGGTCAAGGAGCTGATCGAGGAGAACGACCGCGCCGTCGGCGTGCGGGCGGTGCTGTCCGACGGGCGATCGGTCGAGGTTCGAGCGCCGATCACGATCGACGCGTCCGGCCGCGACATGTTTTCGCTGAACCGCAAGGGCTGGCGCGTGCGCGACCCGAAGCTCAACAAGATCTCGGTGTGGTGCTACTACGAGGGCGCCAAGCGCGACGAGGGGCTCGACGCCGGCGCGACGACGGTCGCGTATCTGCCGGGCAAGGGCTGGTTCTGGTACATCCCGTTGCCGGACGATCGCGTGAGCGTCGGCGTCGTAGCCGAGCGCGAGTACCTGTACCGCGACGGCGTGAAGGAGCCGTCGGCGGTGTTCGCGCGTGAGATCCCGAACAATCGCTGGATCGCCGAGCACCTGGCGCCGGGGCGGCAGGTCGGGCGGTTCTGGGTGACGGGCGATTACTCGTACCGCTCGAAGCATTGCGCCGGCGACGGGCTGCTGCTGATCGGCGACGCGTTCGCGTTCCTCGATCCGGTGTTCAGCTCGGGCGTGTTCCTGGCGCTCAAGAGCGGGGAACTGGGCGCGGACGCGGTCGACGCGGCGCTGGAGCGCGGCGACACCTCGGCCGAGGCGTTCGGCGATTACGGCGAGACGATGTGCCGCGGCATCGAGGCGATGCGCAACCTCGTCTACGCCTTCTACGATCCGAACTTCAGCTTCGGTCGGCTGATCCGCAAGCACCCGGACAAGCGAGGTGACCTGACCGACTGCCTGATCGGCGACCTGTTCCGCGACTTCGACGGCCTGTTCGCCGCGGTGGGTGAGTTCGCCGAGCTGCCGGCGCCGCTGCCGCACGGTCGGCCGCTGGTTCACGCGTCATGAGACTGCTGCTGCTCACCCCGGGCACGGGCAACTTTCACTGCGGGAGCTGCCTGCGAGACCACACGCTGGTCCGCGCGTTGCGCCGGCTCGGGCACGAGGCCACCAGCGCGCCGATGTATCTGCCGCAGGTCTTCGACGACGCCACCCACGAGACCGAGGTGCTCAACGGCTCGGGCGAGCTGTTCTTCGGCGGGATCAACGTCTATCTGCAACAGAAGGCGGCCCTGTTTCGACACACGCCGCGCTGGCTGGATCGCTGGCTCGATCGTCCCTCGCTGCTGCGACGCGCGGCCGACCACGCCGGCATGACCCGCGCCGCCGACCTGGGTGCCCTGACCGTCTCGATGCTCCGCGGCCGATCGAGCGCACAGCGAAAGGAACTGGCCCGGCTCCTGGACTGGCTGCGGCGTCAGCCCCGGCCCGACGCGGTGCTGCTGAACAACGCGTTGCTCGCCGGCCTGGCCGAACCGATCGCCCGGACGCTCGACGTGCCCGTGGTCTGCACACTGCACGGCGAGTCGGGGTTTCTCGACAGCCTTATCGAGCCCTGGCGAGCGCGCGCGTGGGACGCGTTGCGCGACACGAGCGACGCCGTGACCGCCTGGATCGCCGTCAGCGAACATTACGGCCGGCGCATGGCCGATCGGCTGCGGCTCGCCCCCGAACGCTGGCACGTGGTGCACAACGGCATCGACCTCGAGGGTTTCGTGCCCTCCGCGACGCGCCCGGATCCGCCGACGCTCGGCTTCCTCGCCCGGCTGTGCCCGGCCAAGAACCCCGCGCTGCTGGTCGAGGCGTTCATCCGCCTGCGGCGGCGCGATTCGGCGTCCGGCGCGCGGCTGTGCCTGGCCGGCGCCGTGACGCCGAGCGACCGCGCCTACGTCGAGTCGCTTCGCCGCCCGCTCGCGGACGCCGGAATGATCGATGCGGTCGATTGGCGGGCCAACCTCACCCGGGCCGAGAAGTGCGCCCTGGTGCCGGGGTTCTCGGTGCTGTGCGTGCCGGCGACGGCGGACGAGTCGTTCGGCCTGTACGTGCTGGAGGCGTGGGCGTGTGGGGTGCCGGTGGTGCAGCCGCGGCACGGGGCGTTTCCTGAGATCATTGAGGGGTCGGGCGGGGGTATGCTGGTCGAGCCGGACGATCCGGACGCCCTGGCCGACGCCTTGGCTGAGCTGCTGGCCGACGAGTCGCGGCGCGGCGAGATGGGCCGGGCCGGTCACCGTGCCGTGATGGAGCGGTTCACGGATCGGCACATGGCGTCGGGGGTGATCGAAGTGGTGGAGCGGTTGACGCGGCCGGCGGCGGCGGGGGTCGAATCGGGGGCCTGACGACGGGCCGGGACACGGGATCTCACGATGGCGTACGAGCATCGGATGACCAGGCGGGTGGCGTTCTCGGAGACGGACATGGCCGGTCTGATGCACTTCGCCAACTTCTTCCGCTGGATGGAGGACGCCGAGCACGCTTTTTTCCGTGCGCAGGGGCTGAGTGTGCACATGGAGCTGGAAGGCCGGAAGATCAGTTGGCCGCGGGTCGATGCGTCGTGTCGATTTCTGGCGCCGCTGCGGTTCGAGGACGAGGCGGAGGTGCGCACGCTGGTGACGCGGGTGAGCACGCGGTCGATGGAGTGCGTGCACGTGATCCGGCGGGCACGGGAGCAGGACAAGGGCTGGCTGGACGTGGCTCGGGGGCGGATCACGCTGGTGTGCGTCGAGCTCAGCGAGGACGGGACGATGCAGGCGGTGGAGGTGCCACGTCGGATCGCCGAGCGGATCGAGGCGGCGCCGGCGGACGTGCTGGCGGAGCTGAACGCGGACCCGCGACGGGCGTGAACGCGTTGGCAGTGACCGAGTGGCTCGGCGTCGCCGCGAGAGGTACGAGACATCGGTGAGCGAGACGAAAGGATGACGATGCCCGCAGAGACGACGGCTTCCAACGCCGGGGTGGCGTGGCTGGGATTTGCCCTGCTGACCGTGAGCACGTGGGGCCTGTACGGCGTGTTTCTGCACAAGGGTCAGGTCGAGATGGCCGACGCGGTGAACGGCCGGTACAAGGCGTTCCTGTTTGTCGGGCTGGCGTATTTTCTGACGGCGGTGATCGCGCCGCTGGTGGTGCTGCGGCTGAACGGCGCGGGTTGGTCGATGCCGGTGGCGGGGATGGGCTGGTCGCTGCTGGCCGGGACGGTCGGCGCGATCGGGGCGTTCGGCGTGCTGCTGGCGTTCGGGGCGCGTGGCACGCCGGCGGTGGTCATGTCGATCATCTTCGCGGGCGCGCCGATCGTGAACGCGGTGGTGGCGTTGAGCTGGCACCCGCCGCGCGGCGGGTGGGCGTCGCTGAACTGGCCGTTCGTGCTGGGCATCGTGCTCGCCGCGGTGGGCGCCAGCCTCGTGACGCTGTACCGGCCGACGTGAGGCGCCGCCTGTTCGCGTGACATCCGGGTGAACCTTGAGGTGACCGCATGCCGGGCCGAGGCGACACGGTGGACGTGCAGGCCGTTCAGCTCGACGCGCTGCGCAGGCTGATCGCGGCGCTGGCCGAGGGCAACCGCTACTACGGGCCGATCCTGCAGCGCGCAGGCCTGAACGCGGACCTGCCGGACCTCGAGACCTTCACCCGTCGCATGCCGCTGACCGACAAGCGGCAGCTCGTCGAAGACCACGCCGCGAATCCACCCTACGGCAGCAACCTCACCTTCCCGCTCGAACGGTACACGCGTTACTCGCAGACAAGCGGCTCGACGGCGACGCCGCTGCGCTGGCTCGACACGCCCCAGAGCTGGGCCTGGATGGTCGGCCTGTGGCGGCGGGTGTTCGAGGCCTCGGGCGTGACTCCGCGCGACCGCGTGCTGTTCGCATTTTCGTTCGGCCCGTTCATCGGGTTCTGGCTGGCGTTCGAGGCCGCCGCCGAGATGGGCTGCCTCTGCATCCCCGGCGGGGGGATGACCAGCCTCGGGCGATTGCGCGCGATCCTGGACAACCGCGTGACGGTGCTGTGCTGCACGCCGACGTACGCGATCCACCTCGGTCAGACGGCGGCGCGGGAGCGGATCGACCTGAGCGAGGCGGGGGTCCGAACCATCGTGGTCGCCGGTGAGCCGGGCGGCAGCGTGCCGGCCACGCGCGCCGAGATCGAGCGGCTCTGGCCCGGCGCCACGGTCTTTGACCATCACGGCATGACCGAGATCGGCCCGGTCAGCCACGCGTGTCCGAGATACCCCGGCGTGCTGCGTGTGATCGCCGAGGGCTTCCTGACCGAGGTGATCGACCCGAAGACGGCCGAGCCCGTCGAGCCGGGCCGGATGGGCGAACTGGTGCTGACGAACCTCGGTCGTGTCGGCTCGCCGCTGCTGCGCTACCGTACGGGCGACGTGGTGCGCCTCGGCGGGCCGAAGTATCACGAGCGCGGCGAGGCCGACCCGGCGCTGGTCGGCGGGATCATCGGCCGGGTGGACGACATGACCACGGTGCGCGGCGTGAATGTCTTCCCCAGCGCGGTGGACGAGGTGGTTCGATCGGTCGGCGGGGTTGCGGAGTATCGTGTGGAGGTCTCGCGATCCCGGGCGCTGCCGGAGATGACGCTGGTGATCGAGCCGGCCGACGATGCGGAGGCCGGCGACGCGCTGGCGAGGCGGGTCGAAGCGGCCTGTCGGGCGGCGTTTACGCTGCGGGTGCCGGTGCGGCTCGCGGAGCCGGGCTCGCTCCCGCGCTTCGAGCTCAAGGCCAGGCGATGGATCGAAACGTGAACGTGCTGGAGTTGGAGTCGGTGTCCAAGTCGTTTGCGACACCCGACGGCGGGCGGCTGGACGTGCTGCGCGACGTGTCGCTGAGCGTGCCGGTTGGTGAGTCGCTGGCGATCGTCGGCCCCTCCGGCTCCGGGAAGACGACGCTGCTGCACGTGATGGGCGCGCTCGACCTGGCCGATCGGGGCCGCGTCCGCATCGGCGGACAGGACCCGGCCACGCTCGACGAGGCTGCGCTCGCGCGCCTGCGCAATCGCCAGGTCGGCTTCGTCTTTCAGCTCCATCACCTGCTCCCGCAGCTCACGGTGATGGAGAACGTGCTGGTCCCCGCGCTGGCGAAGGGCAACGTCGATCAGGAAACGGCCGATCGCGCGATGGACCTGCTGCAGCGTGTCGGCCTTGCTGAGCGTATGACCCATCGCCCGGCGCAGCTCTCCGGCGGTGAGCGCCAGCGCGTCGCGGTCGTGCGCGCCCTGATCAACCGTCCCGCCGTCATCCTCGCCGACGAGCCGACCGGCGCGCTCGACCGCGACAACGCCGCGCGCCTCGTCGACCTGCTGGTGCGCCTGCACGAGGACCACGGCACGGGCCTGGTCATGGTCACGCACGCGACGGAGCTGGCCCGACGCATGAAACGCGTGCTGGAGCTTCGCGATGCGACACTCACCGGACGGATCGAAGCCGCATGACCGGTTGGCGATACATCCGCCGCAGCGCATGGCACTTCCGCCGCACCCACGCCGGCGTCGTGCTCGGGGTGATGTTGGCCACCGCCGTCCTGACCGGTGCGCTGGCGGTCGGCGACAGCGTGCGCGCCAGCCTGTGGCAGCAGGCGCAGTGGCGCGTCGGTCAGACCGAGTGGGCGGTCATCGGCCCGGGGCGATACTTCCGCGACACGCTGGCCGACCAGCTCGCACGGGATCTCGACGTTGAGGTCGCCCCGTTGCTGATGCAGCGCGCCACCGCGGGCACGCCCGACGGCCGCCGACGAGCCGCGGGCGTGCAGGCGCTCGGCGTCGACTCGCGGTTCTGGTCGCTGGGGCCCGGCGAAAACCGAACGATCGAGCCCGGCCACGTCGTGCTCAACACGCGGCTGGCCCAGCAGCTCGACGTGGCGATCGGCGACACGATCCTGCTGCGCATCGAGAAACCCAGCGCGCTGCCGCTCGACGCGCCGCTGGCCAAGGCCGACGACGCTCTGCGCGTCGAGCGCGTCGAGGTCGCGGCGGTCATCGACGCGCCGGCGTTCGGTAACTTCTCGCTGCAGACCGCCTCGGCGGCGCCATTCAACGCGTTCGTCTTCCTGCCGTGGCTTCAGGATTCGCTGGAGCGGCCCGGCCGGGCGAACGCGCTGCTGCTCGCCGGCGAAGCGCAGGCCCGGGACGCCGATGACCTGACGGGCGACCGGCTGAACGATGCGCTGCGCTCGCGCTTCACACTGGAGGATGCGGAGCTCGAGCTGCGGCGGATCGACAGGCCCGGCGCGATCGAGCTGCGCAGCCGACGCGTGTTCCTGGACGAAGCGGTCAGTGACGCTGCGCTGAGCCTAGACGGCGTCGAGCGATTCGGCGTGTTCACCTACTTCGTCCACTCGCTCGAGCACGAGGCACGGCAGACGCCTTACTCGACCGTCGCGGCGATGCCGTTCGTGCCCGACACAGAGACAACAGACGATCCGATCACGCTGGAATCGGGTGAGATCGCGATTACCGACTGGCTGGCCGAAGACCTGGGCGCCGACGTCGGCGACACGGTGACGCTGCGTTACGACGTGCTGGGGCCGACGCGCCGGCTCGAGCAGCGCACGCGCCCGTTCCGCGTCGCGCACGTGATCGAGCTGCGCGCCGACGAGGCCCTGCGCACGCTGATGCCCGACTTCCCCGGCCTGGCCGAGGCCGAGCACTGCCGCGACTGGGACCCCGGCTTCGACGTCGAGCTGTCCCGCCTCCGCGACAAGGACGAACGCTACTGGGAACGGTACCGCGGCACGCCCAAGGCCTACATCACCCTGGCCGATGGCCAGTCGATGTGGTCCAACCGCTTCGGCAACCTCACCGCCGTTCGCTTTTCCGGTGCGTCCATCGAGGCACTTGAGACACGACTGAACGAGGCGATCGCGCCCGCGTCGCTCGGCATCGCGACAGAACCCGTTGGCACACGCGCGGCCGAGGCCGTGCGCCGCTCGTTCGATTTCGGCCCGCTGTTCGTGGGGTTGAGCCTGTTCCTGATCGTTTCGGCGCTGCTGCTGACGGTGCTGCTGTTCGTGTTCAGCATCGAGCAGCGGACGGACCAGGTGGGCTTGCTGCTGGCGGTCGGTCTGCGGCGGGAGCAGGTCCGGCGGTGGCTGATCGGCGAGGCGGCGCTGCTGGCGGTACCGGGTGTAGTGCTCGGGGCGGTGGCGGGCCTGGGTTACGCCGTGACGGTGCTGTGGGCGCTGGGGACGGTGTGGCGGCAGGCGGCGGCCGGGGCGACGATCGGATTTCACGTCGAGCGACAGACCCTCCTGATCGCGCCGCTCGTCGGTCTCGTCCTGGCGTTGGGCGCGATCGTGTGGACGCTGCGTCGGCAGATGAGGTGGTCGGCCACAGCCCTGCTGCGCGGGCTTCGCGAGACCGGGCGGGCGAACCACGCCAGCGTCGGCCGTGTCGGCGTGCTCGTGGCGATCGGGCTGGGCGTGGGCGCGACGGCGTGGATGATCGTCATGCGCGACGCGCAGGGCCAGGCGCGTGCGACGGCGTTTCTCGGTGCCGGGGCGATGTGGCTCATCGCGTTGCTGCTGGCCGTGCGGGCCTGGCTCGGCGCCGGTGCCGCACACGATCGATGGCGTAGGCTGACCGTCGCCGCCGTGGCCCGTCTCAGCCTGAGACGCCGGCGGGCCCGGAGCCTCGCGGCCGTGGCGGCCTTGGCCGCGGGCTGCTTCCTGATCGTCGCCGTTCAGTCGTTCCGGCACGACCCGCTGGCCCGCGCCGACGAACGATCCAGCGGG
>CAYSIX010000047.1:0-11064 GCA_964431205.1 uncultured Phycisphaeraceae bacterium | reverse complement strand
CGCCCGAGGGGCGGGCAGCGGTGGGCCTGGTGGGCGAAGCAATGGAGGGTGTACGGTTCGTCCCGTTTCGCGTTCTGGCCGGCGACGAGGCGAGCTGCCTCAACCTGCAACGGGCCCAGCAGCCGCAACTGCTCGGCGTCGATCCGCAGCAGCTCGCCTCCCGTGGCGCGTTCACGATCTCCCAGACCGCAGACGGCGTGCACTCCGGCGGTGTCGGCGATGCCTCGTGGTCCCTGCTGCAAGACGACGATCCGCACGACGGCGTGATCCCCGCGATCGCCGATCGCACCACGATCACCTGGGCGCTCGGCCGCAGCGTCGGGGACCGGCTGGCCTACCGTGACGAGCGCGGCCGCACGTTCGACATTCGCCTGGTCGCGGCGATCGAGCCGTCGATCCTTCAAGGCAGCCTGATCGTCGCCGAGCAGGCGTTGCTGCGGCGATTCCCGTCGGTTGCCGGCTACGGCGCCTTTCTGATCGACGCGCCGCCGCAACGCGCCCAGGCCGTGGCGGAGACGCTGACCGAGGCGATGACGCGCGAGGGTCTGGCGGTGACGCGCAGCACGGACCGGCTGGCGGCGTTCCTGGCGGTGGAAAACACGTACCTCTCGATCTTCCTGGCGATCGGCGGGTTGGGCGTGGCGCTGGGCACGATCGGGCTGGGCGTGATCGTGTCGCGTAACATCCTGGAGCGGCGGGCCGAGCTGGCCGCCCTGCGTGCCATGGGCTTCACGCGCGCCGCGGTGCGACGGCTGCTGCTGATCGAGCACGCGTGGCTGCTGGGCCTGGGGCTGGTCTGCGGTGTCGTGGCGGCGGGTGCGGCGGTGCTGCCGGCCCAGCCACGATCGGGAGGCCTGTCGACGATGCCGGCGATCGCCGCCGTGCTCGTGCTGATCGTCGCGTGCGGCGTGGCCAGCGTGTGGCTCGCCACGTGGCTGGCGACACGCTCGCCGCTGCTCGAAGCGCTGCGTGAACAGTAGAAGGGCCGATGAGAATGACGCATCTGTGGCGACGCTTGTTGACAACGATGATCCTGGTGCCGTTCGTGATCGTGGCGCTGGGGGCCGGTCGCGTCACCGGCGAACCGGCCTCCGAGGACGAGCGGGACCCTTTGTTCCATGAGGATTTCGACGAGCGGGACGCGCTTCCCGAGGGCATGCTGGTTCTGGACGGGACGTTTGAAGTGGCCCGGGAGGACGGGTCGGGCGTGTTGCGTCTGTGGCCGGAGCCGTTGGCCGAATCGGGCGTGATGTTCGGCCCCGTGGTCGATTGGCCGCTGGAGGTCGAGGCGCGGGTGTACGCGACCAGGCGTGGTCGGCTGCGGCCGCGGTTCGGCGTGGGGCTGGGCGGGATCATGGGCGCGCGGTTGCGCGTGGCTGCGGCGAATGACCGGCTGGAGCTGGTGCTGGACGACCGGGTGGTCGCCGAGGCGCCCTACGAATGGAGCAGCGGCGCGTGGACGGCGCTGCGACTGCGACTGACGGAAACGGAAGAGGGCCGGTGGGTAGCGCGGGGGCGTGCCTGGCCGGCCGACGAGCAGGAGCCCGATTCGTGGCCGATCCGGCACGAGTTGGATGACCCGCCGTTTCCGGATCAGGCGGCGATCTGGGCCACGCCGTACGCCGGCACGCCGATCGATTTCGACCACATCGTCCTGCGTCGGCCTCGGGACCCGTGAGCGCGTGCGGCGGGGTTCGCTGGCCCGCTCGTGCGCTGAACCGATGGCCGGCGGGGTGTCGCGGCAAGCTCCCGTTACGATCCTGTCATGGCAACACGCACGCAACCCGACACGCCCACGCAAGCCCGCAGCGAGCTGATCCTCCGCGGCGAGGGCGTCGAGACGCGCTCGATCCCGCTGAGCGATTCCACGCTGATCATCGGTCGAACGGCGCGTGCGGACATTCACCTCGACCACGCGTCGGTCTCCCGTCGGCACGCCGAGCTGATGCGCGATCCCTTCGGCCGCTGGTGGGTCCGTGACCTGAACAGCCACAACGGCACGCGCGTCAACGGATCGGCCATCCAGCACCGCGCCCTCTCGCCCGGGGACGTGATCGAGATCGCGTCGTTTCAGATGGAGCTGTTGACCCCCGAGCCCGCGGACCCGACCGAACCGATCGAGGCCAGCGCCGCCGGCGTGACGCTCTCCGACGTCGGCCGGATCGAGCGGATCAACACGCTCGACGACGGCGGCGCCGCCGGGGACCAGGCGGCCCGGCCGCGACTCGATCCACGCCGCTTGCTCTCGGTCCAGTCGTTGGGCCCTCGCCTCCTGAGCGTGGAGCCGGCCGCCGAGCGCCGTCGCCTGCTGTGCGAAGGTCTGGTTGCACCGTCGTTCGGGGCCTGGCACGCCGCGATCCTCGAAGTGGACCTCGCCTCGCCCACCGAGCCACGCGTGGTGTGCGGCCCGGTCAGCGGCGAGCGCGTGGCCGGCGGCACGTTTCACGTCTCGCGAGGACTGCTCCGGGCGGTCGCTTCGGGGGTTCAGCCGTTGATCGCGCGCCACGGTCAGACCGGCCGGGACACCGTGGGGCTTTCCATCTCGCCGGCCGCCGCCCCGATCGCCGCCCTCGCCTGCCCGTGGCGCATCAGCGAGCAGCGCCTGCGCCTGCTCTACGCGGTCGTGCCCCCGTCTCACGGCACGCCGGAGTGGCTCGCGCTGGCGGCGCTCGCCGTCGAGCAGCTCAAGCAGGCCGATCAGGCCTGGGCCGCCCGCGAGCAGGCCAGACGCCACGCCCGGATCGAACGCGACCTCGAACAGGCCCGCGACGTGCAGATGCGCCTCGTCCCCCAAGACGTACGCCTCAGCGGCGCCGAGGTGGCGATCGGGTTTCAGCCGTGCCTCTGGGTCGGCGGCGATTACGTCGACGCCTGGTCCCTGCCCGACGGACGCGTGATGCTCGCGATCGCCGATGTCTGCGGCAAGGGCATGCAGGCGGCGCTGATCACCGCGGCCCTGCACACGTGGATGCACGCGGGCACGGCAGGCGAGTTCGACCTGGCCGACCTGATGCGCGGCCTGGGGCGTTACCTCGAACACACGCTGACACCGGGTTCTTTCGTGACCATGACGGCCGCCCTGTTCGATCCGGCCAGCGGTGCGATCGAGATGGTCAACGCCGGTCACCCGCCCGCGCTGGTGGGCGAACCGGGTGGCGGCGTCCGACCGCTCGACTTCGCCGGCAACCTGCCGCTGGGCATCATGGACGAACCGCTGGTCAAGATGACCGAGCGGCTCGAATGCTCGCGCCGTCTCCTGCTCTACACCGACGGCCTGACCGAGGCCCGCGACGAGTCGAGCCGCATGCTGGGCGTCGATGGCCTGGCCGATCAGTTCGCCCGCCTGCTCGCCGAAGACGACCCGCCCGTGACGATGGCCTCGAGGCTGACCGAGCGGATTCGCGCCTGGCAGGGCGATCGCCTCGCCGACGACGATCAGACGTTCCTGCTCCTGCGGCGAAACGCGGACGGCTGACCGCCGCCCGTCGAGGCGCGCGGCGCGAGGAGCGTGGCCGCCACGCGCAAAAAAAGCCCACGGCTCGTGCCGTGGGCTTGAGGCGCGATGATCGAGTGTCGTCACCCGCGGCAGACCGCCGTCCGCGATACTCAGCGTCGCCGGCGGACCAGCGCCACGGCGCCCACGCCCAGCAGCGCGAGGCTCGCCGGTTCCGGGACCGCCGCGCCGTCGAGGCCCGTGCCGAAGTTCGTCTGCCACAGGCCCAGGTCAAACGCGTCCACGTCGCCGTCCATGTCGAAGTCCGCCGACAGCCCATCACCGGTCTGGCCGAACTGCGTCTGCCAGATGCCCAGGTCGAACGCGTCCACGTCCCCGTCGCCGTCGGCGTCACCGGTGACCTTCGCCTGCTGCGAGACCACCACGAACTGATCGCCCGGGATCTGGGCGAAATCGACGGTGCTGGGCGAGGCCAGGTTGCCCGTGTCGAGCTCGAACCCGCCGGACACCTGGTTCGACAGGAAGTCGTGCCCCCCGCCGTTGATGAAGGCGCTGACCTTGATGTCGCCCGTCGGGTTGCCCAGAGCTTCGAGCGGGATACCGAACTCGATGCCGGTGGTGACGGCGGCGGCCTCTTCCATCTCCTCCGGCGTGGTCAGGAACGGCGCCTCGCCGCGGAACACGACTCCGCCCGTGTTCGAGTTGTCCACCGACGCCTTGAGGTCGATCGCGTTCTCCGTGTCACGATCGATGAAGAACTGATCCAGCGGATCGGTCCCCGGGTCGGCCGAGTTCTTGTCGATCAGCGTCCCGCCGACGACCGCCGGGTCCGGGTGCCCGCCCAGCGCGTGGGCGACGCCGTCCGGCTTGACCTCGCCGTAGTGGACCGTGTGAATCCAGCCCTCGGCGAAGTCGGTCGTCTCAGTTCCGTTGGTGAAGACCAGCAGGTGATCGGCGAAGAAGCCGTCGTCGAACGACAGGCCCTCCATCCGCTGCAGCGCGCCGATCCCGTTATTCGCGTCGCCGTCGACGAACCCGTCGATCTCCGGGAGGCTCGTCGTATCCGTCAGCGTGTTGAGCCCGCCCTCGATGCCGTCGAAGAACACCTCGAGCTTGTTGAAGTTGTTCTCGAGGTTGCCGGTGAACATCATGAAGAGCATGCCGTCGGCGACGGTGGCGTAGATGCCGTCGATCTCCGAGCCGCCCTGTGAGGTGCGGGGGTCGGGGTCGGTGCTGTTGCCGAACTGGGTGTGTGTGTTCTGGATAAACAGTTCAGTGTAGACGCCCTCGTCGAGCGTGCCGTCGACGACGGGCTGGGCGCTGGCGATCGCCGGCGTCAGCGCGAGGCTCGCGAGGCAGGCCAGGGCGGTGTTCGGACACAATGGGAGACGGCGCGAGAGCATGGTCATCCTCCTTTTTCAGACCCGGGGCACATGATTCTGACAACCGGGGCAGCGGGCGCGGCCAGAGCCGCGACGGGGTGAATCCGCCACCGCCGAATAAAAGTGTACACCCAGTGAACCGGTTTAACAAGACCCTTCTGAACAGAAATCTGTGCGGATGCCTCGCGGCGCCGAGCGGCCGAGGGCCCCTCGGCCCCATGCGTCCTCGCCGGCGCCCGCCGCCACCTGCCCGACCGCCGACCACGAGGCGCCACGACGGCGCCGCAGAACAAGCGTAAGTGCTTTCTAATACAGGCATAACGATAATCGCCCGCCGGGGTGATTGACGTCCGGCCACCCGGCGATAGACTGATAAGGGTATTTCTGGTGCCGCTCCGTCTGGGTGGCGCCGCCCGTACCGTTCGGTATACCGGCCCGTCTCGCGGCCGATTCGAGAGTCCTCCAACACGATCGTCCAGCTGGGCAACCTGACATGCCGATCAATGCTGAACCGGTTTACCTCACCCCCTCGACCCGCTACGGAGGTTCTGCCATGCCTTGTCTCTGCCCCCTCGTCCGCGACCGCTCGGCAACCGTCGCCCGCCGATGCGCCAACCCCGCCTTCACCCTCATCGAGCTGCTGGTCGTCATCAGCATCATCGCCCTGCTGATCGGCATCCTCCTGCCCGCCCTGGGCGCCGCACGCGACGCCGCTCGCTCGATCTCCTGCCTGTCCAACGCACGACAGCTCGGCGTCGCCTCCCACGTCTTCGCCGCCGACTTCGACAACCGCTTCCAGGCCACCTCCGAGAACAACTGGGTCAACCCCAGCGAGCCCGGCTCCGACCCCCGCTTCCACGGCTTCTACGCCTACCGCGTCGACAGCGACAGCGGCCAACGCAAGCTCAAGGACTTCGCCTCCGCCCTGGTCCCCTACCTCGGCGGCTCGACCGCCGACAAGACCGGCACCTTCTGGAAGGCGCCCAAGCAGCAGTCCGAGGTCTTCCTCTGCCCCAGCGACCCCTCCCGCACCGAGGCCGATCCCGGCTACGTCATGCTCCTGAACACCACCGCCAGCTTCGGCTTCCTGCCGATCTCCTACGGCGTCAACATCGACGTCTGCACCATCCCCAACGCCGCCAACACCCGCGGCCGATTCGCCTTCCAGGACCCCGAGATCGAGATCTACACCCCCGACGGCAGCCGGGGCGGGCTCGCCGGCGAGGTCGAACGCATCCCCGAGCCCAGCTCCACCCTCCTCTACGGCGACTGCGGCACCCGCGGTGGGCCCGGCGGCCGCCTCTCGCTCCGCAACGACTCGACCTACTACTCCTCCAACAAGACCGAGGGCACCGACGACCCCGGCACCCTCGCCGCCCTCCACCAGCACCCCAACCTCCGCCTCAAGCTCCCCGTCCCACACGACCCGCCCAACGACACCATCCCCAACCCCGACCGCCACGGCGGATCGATCAACATCGTCTTCACCGACGGCCACGGCGCCAGCACCAACGAGGACCAGTGGGCGGACGTCAAGATCTCGCCCTATCGCTACTGAACGACCGGGCCCCGCCCGGCCGAACCGACGCACACACGCCGAATGCCCCGCGCCGGCGGCGAGCCCGCCAGCCGCCGGCGCGGGTTCCCCACTGGTCCGCAAACTGGTCTCGAACTGGTCACGAAACTGGTCCGGTTTCGGCAGCGCGCTCGTCCAAACCCGACCAGTTGGCCAAGTAGCGCGTGACCCAGTGACGAAGCGACTCGTTCCGTGATCCCGTCCACCCTTGCGTATTCTCATCTCCTGACTCCTGACGCCCGACTCCTCCCCTCCTGACGCCCGACTCCTCTCTCCCACCCCTTCACCCTTGCCCGTTCGGCCGCCCGGGTGCGCACAAAGCGACACGGCCGCGACGCCCTCTCGGCACAAGCCCGTCCGCAGCGAGGCAGGAGCGCCCACGCGGGTCGATTCGCAGCTTTTCGCACGGCAGGCGATAAACCGTTCGCGGCGTGCGCACGAACCCGGCGTCGCCGCCGTTCGTAAGCAGCGCGTGGGCACGCGTGATCCGGCAACAGCGATGCGATCGAGATGGGTAAGCCTGTTTGCCGCGATCGTCGCGTCGGTGAGCGTGGCGGCGTGGGCGCAGCCGGTCGAAGGGGACGGCGAGTCGGCGGAGGCGGCCCAGCGCATCGTAACGCCGGCCCTTCCCCCGGCGGGACTGCGTGAGCCCGACCGGCGGATCCACGTGCCGGGCGTCGACTGGATCGGGGCCGCGGCCTTCACGCCCGACGGCGAACGGGTGATCGCGTGGTGCGTCACGGGCGAGCCCCGGCCCCTGGACGGCAAGTGGCACACGCCCGAGCGGCACGTGCGGTTGCTCGAGGTGGACCTGCGCACGGGTTTCGTCAGCGGGCGGCTGCCGGTGCCGGACGACCCGCCGCGTCGCTACCTGACGCTGTCGATCGACCACGAGGGGCGACGGCTGATCGTCTCGGGGCGAACGCTGATCGACGCGCGAACCCGCGAGGAGGCTGGGCCGAACCCGTCGGACGGTCGCGGCGGCCCCTACAGGCAGGTGATTCAGTGGCACGTGTACGACCTGCCGGGGTGCGAGCTGCTGGCGACCCACGAGCGCATGACCGAAACCCTGGAGATCGTCCGCACGTGGGCCCTTTCGCCGGACGGGGCGTGGCTGTGGACGATGGAGCCGACGGAGCAGGGCTGGCGGCTGGCGCAGCGGGACCCGGTGACGTTCGAGCCGGCGCACACCCTCGACCTGGCCCCGCCCGTGGTGCCCACGCCCGACGACGATCGCCGGATGGAGCCCGGCTTCCAGTGGTTCGTGGACGGCGACAACGACCGGTTGCTGTTGGTTCCCAAGTGGGTGGAGGAGCCGGAAGGCGAGATTCAACTGACCGAGCTCGACCTCACGACCGGGCGGGTGCAGCGCCAACGGCGCCTGCTCGATCGGAGGGCGCACAGCGGCGTCGTGGTCGGCGGCCATCGTCGGCTGCTCTTCGTGGACAGCACCACCGCGCCCGAACGGGTCAACTACGCCGTCAAGGACATCCTCGATCTCGAAAGCCTGAAGAAGCTGTACACGCTGGACAACCGCCCCGGAGACGTGTTCGGCAGCGTGTGGCTCGATCGTCACGAACGCTACCTCTTTGTGCACGGGACTCACGATCGCACAGAGCTGGTCTGGCGCTACGACCTGGCGCGCGAGACATGGAGCTGGCCGCGACACATCGATCACCGGTACGACGGCTCGGGCCAGCGCTTCGAGCCCGACGGCAAGCGCATGATCAGCTACCGTTCCAGCCAACTTCATGGCCACGGCCATCAGATCGCGCTCTACCAGTGGCGTGACGACGAACGGTTCGACCCCGAGTTGGCAAAGCGATGGGCCGAGGCCGCGGGCACCGTGCCGCCCGGATCGCGCGAACCGCTACCGGCACCTGGCCACGAGCTGAAACTGCCCCTGCCGTCCGAGGACCCGCGTGGCCCCGATCGTGTGGTGACATTCAACGAAATCCCCAACGTACGCGCGATGGCGCTCTCTTCCGACGGCCGGCGCGCCCTGCTTGCCTCGCGGACCAGCTCACGTCCGGACGACGCCGAGGATGCATCGAGACGGATCTATCACTCTGGGTTGTGGTGGGCGGACCTGGATGAGCAGCGGGTGCTCCGCCGCATCGATCTGCCCGCGGTTGAGCTGAACCAGTACACTTCCACGCCGCCGGGATTCGCCCTGGCGGTCTGCCCCGACGATCGCACGCTCGTCGCGTTGTCGATGCGTTCCAAGCGGGACCCGGGGACGGGCCAGGCCATCCGGCCTCCGCTGGACGTCACCCTCAGCGCGTGGGATGCGCGAACGGGTGAGAAGCGCAACGAGATTGTCTTGCCGCGGGGCGACTACTTCCACGCGCGGATGCCGGTTTTCGACGGCGACGCGCTGATCGGCGCGCGGGTCACGGGCGAGACGTGGCGGATCGAGCGCTGGCCGCTGGAGACGTTCGAGCCGCGCACGCTCGCCGAAGGACGGATGCTTCGCCCGCACACGCTGAACCCGGTCGAGCAGCCACCGCGACTCCAAGACTGGGCGATATCGCCCGGTGCCGATCGCATCTACACTGTGCTGCAACGGCCCAGCGCACAGCGGTCGGTCGGGCGCGTGCCGGACGTGGCGTGGGTGCAGGTCTATGACGGGCAGACGACGCACCCGCTGCGGCGAGTGCTTGCGTTCGAGTCGCCGCCCGGGCCTTGGATGCAGAAAGTCAGCAGTGACCGGCTGTTCGCTTGGCACGACGGCGACGCGGGCCGGCGGTTCCAGGTCTGGCGCCTGGCCGACGCGACGCTGGAGGTGCAGGTGAACACGGGTCCCTACGGCTCGCTGCCCGTCGTCGGCCCGAAGGGACGCTACGTCGTATTCAGTGGCAGCGCCGGTTCCCATGCGTTGCTCTGTCGCCTCGACCTGGACACGCGCGAAGTCGCCGGCCCACGCGACCGACGTGGCTGGGACGACGACGGCGGGTCCATCAGCGCCGACGGGCGGCGCTGCGTCCTGCGTCCCGAGGATCATCGAATCCACCAGGAGGGCCCCGCCCGTCTGGCGATCTTTGACTGGTAATCCCAGAGGCGCGTGGGAGTCATGAGAACCGGGGGACGTCGAAACGGAGTCCGACACCATGTCGCATCCCGCAGAAGAGCCATCAATCCAAATCCATACGTTCCACAACGACCGTGCCATTCCGCGCTACCAGCACCAAGATGGGCGTCGCGGCAAGCGGTATCTGATGGCCATCTATCTCCATTGTGGATTGATAAATCAAGAATGACATGCCGCCGAATTCTCCCTCCAATCCTCGATCAGTCGTGCGGGTACGGAATCGCCGATTCCCTATGCCTGTGCTGCCAGAAGAACCGGGATGCTACTGTCCTTCAGGACGTTCAATTGTCAATGTCGCCATTGATCTCCCATTGAATGGCTTTCCTTCGATAGCAAGCCTGACGTGTCCTATGTCGAGAATTCCATAGTTCCCCACTGACCACACGTGTGCTTCCGTATGAACTTCACCACCTTCTTCGATTACATGTGAACGTAACGGCTCAGTCTTAACTTCTGTCAGCCCAACATGGTTGCTGCACCCGAATGCATTTACCGTCAAGACAGCCCAACTCAGACAAACAAACTCTACTTTCGCCGTGTGTGTCTTCTTCGAGGGTTTAAGGGTCCCGCGATAGTGTCGGCGACCGTTCTGAGATGTGGCGATCGGTGTGCTGACGGACTTGTCCACGAGCTTGACCAGGCGGTTCCAGGCGTCGTAGGTGGCTTCGAGGCCGTTGGCCAGGTCGCCGGGCCTGTGCATCTCGGTCATGTTGCCCGCGGCGTCGTGCTTCGGATCAAACCAGTTCGTGCCGGTGGTGGCGGTGATGCTGGCGTGGGGCGACATGGCGCGCTCCGGAAGAGGACGCGTGACGATATCGGAGGGGGGCGGGGAGTCAAGGCGAAGGAAGTAGGAGGTGGAAGGGAGGAGGGAAGGAGTCAGGAGTCAGGAGGGGAGGAGGCGGAAAGCGGGAAGCAGGGAGACGACGCCGTGCGATCGCCAGATCGCCCAATCGCCCAATCACCCCGATCTCATCCGGTGGATCCGGGAGATCCGGGGATCCGGTCGAAACCGAGCGCGTGGAAGCTGATCAGGGCGAAGGCGGTTGGCCGGGCGGTGTCGGGAAGCGGGGGGCAGGCCCGCCGGCTAACGTCGCGGCCGTGACGGGGCGTCGGGTGATCCGTCTATAATCGCGGCGATGTGTGAAGCGGCGAGCTATGACGTGGTGGTGATCGGCGGCGGGCACGCGGGCGCGGAGGCGGCGTGGGCGGCGGCGAACGTGCTGCGCGGCGAGTTCGACGACGGCGGGGGGCGTCGCGGGCGTGTGGCGCTGGTGACGATGGACGCGTCGAAGATCGGGGCGATGAGCTGCAACCCGGCGATCGGGGGCCTGGCCAAGGGTCAGATGGTGCGGGAGATCGACGCGCTGGGCGGGCTGATGGGGCTGGCGGCGGACGCGACGGGGATTCAGTTCCGTGTGCTGAACGCGAGCAAGGGCCCGGCGGTGCGTGGGCCGCGGTGCCAGTCGGACAAGTACCGGTATGCGCGGGAGGTGCGGCGGCTGCTGGCGACACGGGAGAACCTGGAGGTCGTCGCGGGGACGGTCGAGTCGTTCGTGGTGGA
>CAYSIX010000046.1:15673-21681 GCA_964431205.1 uncultured Phycisphaeraceae bacterium | reverse complement strand
GTGTCGTCCGGCTCGTTGACCTGCATGCCGTCGACGTGGTGCGACCGCTCGTCGGCGAGGGTGTTGAGGATCAGCATGTCGCTGGGGTTGGCGACGATCTTGATCTTTTTGAGCTTGGACGCCAGCACCTGCTCGATCTTCTCGCCGACCTGGGCGCCCAGGGGCACGACCTCCTCGCCGGTCTCCTCGTCGAGGATGGGCGTGGCGACGTAGTGCTCGGGCTTGAGGTCCTCGGTCTTGATCGTCTCCGTGCCGTAGAACAGCTCGATGAGCTTCTCGGTGGTCGAGTATGCCTTGTCGATGGCGCGCAGGAAGGTGGTGGCGGGGATCTTGGTGGACTGATCGATCCGCATCTGGAGGACGTCCTTCTTGGAGACCTCCAGCTCGATCCACGAGCCGCGCTCGGGGATGATCCGGGCCGAGTGCAGGGGCCGGTCGGCCTCGGCGCTGGCGATGGAGAAGTCCACGCCGGGCGAGCGGTGAAGCTGGTTGACGATCACGCGCTCGGCGCCGTTGATGATGAACTCGCCGCCGCCCATGATGATGGGGATCTCGCCGAGGTAGATCTCCTCCTCGACGATGTTGGGGTTGTCCTTGCGGCTGAGGCGCACGCCGATGCGGAACGGCCTGCCGTAGGTCAGCCGCAGCTCGCGGCACTCGTCAGGGGTGTACCGCGGCTCGTCGAGCTTGTAGTACAGGTATTCGAGCTGCATGTTCCCGTCGTAGGACTCGATCGGGAAGACCTCGCGCAGCAGCGACTCCAGGCCCATGTCCGTCACGCGCTGGTCGAAAGATTTTTCGAGCTGGAGGAAGCGCTCGTACGCCGCCTGCTGCACCTGAACGAGATTGGGAATAGGAAGAACGTCGCCGCGCTTGGAGTAGTCGCGCACCGTCTTTAGCTGCATCGACATCCTCGATTGCTAAGGGTTGGACAAGTTGTGGGGATTGTCGCCGGGTCCCGATCACCGCAACGCCACGCCGTCGCGAACAGGGCACTATAGCGAAACGTGCGGCGGACTACAAGTGGCGTCAAGGCGAAAAATTTGTTTTGGGGTCGATCTGGCCCGGCGTTTGCCTCGCCGCCTCGCCGCCACGAGTGTAGCCTAATCTTAAGTTCATTTAAGAAAGAGACTTAAAGCGTTTCCGCTCCGGTCGCCCGATCCCGGTCGTCGTATCGCCGCAGCTCGACCCGCCGTTCGCACACCGCAACCACCTCCGCGTCCGTCAGCATCGCCGTGTCCGCCGCACGCTGACGGGCGACCTCACCCGGCTCCAACCCCGCGTGGCCCATCGCCCGCATGTCCGGCTCGTCCCGGCCCGGGTGCGTCACCAGCAGATAGGACCCCGGCGGCGCCGCGGCCAGCTTGCGACTCAGCCCCGCCGCCGCGTCCCCCTCCGCGGCCGGGTCCGGCGGCAGCCGCCTCAGCGGCTGCGCCCCGGCGAACACCAGCCCCTCTCGCTCCGCCAGCGCTTCCAGCGCCTCCCGCACCCCTGCCAGCCACTCGAAGCCCATGTGCGTGTCCATGTACCCGAACCGCAGGCCCGCCTCGCGACCGCGCGCCAGTTGCGCCTCGGCCTCGGCCAGCACCTGTTCCACGTCCACCCCCGCCTCGTGCGTCACCTGCGGCGAGCGATGGAAGTGCCCACGTTGGTCCACCAGGCTCGCCACGCGATCCGCCGGCAGCACGGGCCCCCACCTCACCCCGTCCCATTCCGCGTTGATCGTCAGGTGCAGCCCGATGCACGCCGCCTCCACGGTCGCGAACAGCCTCGCCGCGCCCTCGAACGCCGGGCCCGGCACCATGACCCCGACGTTTCGGGCGATCCCGTGCTCGACCACTTCCAGACACGCCGCGTTCGCGCTCTCGCACGAGCCCGCGTCGTCCGCACGCACCAGCAGTCGCACCGGCTTCTGACTCATGTCCCACCCGCCGCACCGATCGGATCGACGACGTCCGCCCCGCTGGCGCCGCGATCCGCTCGACGGTTCGCCGGCGGCACCACCTCCACGCCCGGCGGCGCGTCGTAGTCCAGCTCCAGGCCCCCCGACGGACTCCGCCGCCACGACACCCGGATCGGCCCCGCCGCGTGCGGATACACCCCCCGCGCCCAGGTCAGCGTCCCCGGCGTCGGGTCAATCACCACCCGCTGCGGCGAGCCCGCCTCCGCCAGACGCACGCCCAGCACCCGCTCGGACAGGTAATGCGTCGGCGACGCCGACCACGCGTGGCACCGGCTCGCCGTCGTCCTGTCCACGAAGTACTCCCAGGCCGTCCACGCCCCGTGCCCGAGCATCCGTCCCCAGTACGCCCGCATGAACCGCTCCGCCGGCTCAGCACGACCCAGCGCGTACAGCGCCCGCAGCGCGTAATAGGAAAAGTAGGACGTGACGTTGCAGTCGGCGTTGTCCGTCGGCGGGACGACGCGGAAGTTGTTCGCCATCGCCTCACTCAGCCAGTCGCCGGCACGCCCCGCCTGCTCCGGCGTCGCCATCCCGAACACGATCGCCAGCGCGTTCGACGCGACCGACGGCTCGGGCTCGTCCACGTCGCCGGCACGGCGATCGAGGAACACGCCGCGTCGCTCGTCCCAGAACGCCTCCCGGATCGCCTCGGCCAGCTCATCGGCCCGACCGGCGTGTCTTGAAGACGCCTCGCGCCGATCCAATCGGCCGAGCAGGTCCGCACCCGCCGCGTACGCCCGCTGGACGAAACAGTTCACCGTGCAGCAGACCCCGCCCCGGTCGAGGTGCGACAGGTCCACGTAGGGTTTCAGGTCCGAGGCGTCGACCAGCGGTGAGTCGGCGGTGCGCCAGGCGTCCATGGCGTCGAGCAGGCGCTCGAGCCGGGCGGCGTGCTCGCCGACAAACTTGAGGTCGCCTGTGGTCGCCCAGTACGTCCACAACGCTTCGACGAGAATGGCGGTGTAATCGGGGTGTCGGCCCGGCGGCAGGCCATGCGCCCCGGGGCGGATGAACCCGTTGTCGCCCTGGCCTTCGAAGAACAGCTCGATCGACCGGCGGAACAGGGCGGCGTCGCCGAACGCGGCGCGGTTGGCCTGGTACTCGACGAGAAAGTCGCCCACGTACAGGCCGCGCTCCCGCCATGGGCAGTCCAGGTACGCATCCTCCATGCACGCACGCAGCGTGGGCGGGCCGAGGTGCCAGACCTCGTTGAGCAGCGGGTCGGAGCACTCGAAGGAGCCGACGGACTCCACCGGGTACAGCGCGCGGGTCAGCTCGAGCCGGTGGAGCTCGAATCGCTCGAGGTCGCCGGTGACGAGCAGCTCGAGGTAGCGGAACCCGCGGGGGTGGAAGGTCTGCCAGGTTTGGCGGCCTTGGCGGGCGGTGTAGCGTTCGACCATCTCGACGAAGTGCCGCGAGTGGACGTCGGCCGAGCCGTCGGGCAGCAGGCGCTCGGTGTAGCTGAGGTCGATCGTGGTGCCGGCGGCGGCGGAGCAGTCGATGACGGGTCGGCCGAGCATCTCGCCGCCGAAGTCGAACAGCAGCGCGAGCGATCGGGCGCCGACGCGTCGCGCCGCCGCCGGCACGTTCACCGTCAGGTTCGGCACGTCGCCGGCCAGCGCCGGGTCGCCCGGGAGGCGTTCAAAACGCTTCCACGCGCGCTGACGGCAGGGCGTGCCCGCGTCCCGGTCGCGTGGCCAGGGACGCCACGCGCCCAGCTCGGCGGGCAAGTCATCGGGTGACACCAGCGGCCAGGGCAGGGCCTCGGCCCGGGCGGCCGCTTCGCCCTCCCACGGCCCGGCGACCAGAAACGTGTGCGCCGAGCCGGGCGACCCCGTGGCGCTCAGCTCCAGGTTCGCCGCCCGCGGCAGCGCCAGGTAAAAGTCCCAGCAGTCCAGCCCAAACGCGTGCAGGATTATCAACGTGTTCCACCCGGCGCGCAGCGGCGCCTCGTACTGCTGGCGAAGCGGCAGCGTCGGATGATTCTCCCCCTCGATCGACTCACCGTTGAGCCAGTGCCGGCCCCACCACGAGCCCAGGCTGACCGTCTGCTCGCGCGGGGAGTAGATCCGGGTCCGGATCGTTACGGTGGCTTGGGTGCGCGGCTCGTTGCCGCCTTCGGTCGCCACGACCAGCGAATAGACGTCCTCCTCCGCGGGGGGCGCGGCGGTCCAGGTGCTCAGCAGCCGCCACGGGCGGACGCGGCTCTCATCGAGCATGGGGATCGGTCGCTGGTCCAAAGCGCCCCAGTGGTCCTGGCGGTCCAGCGGCACGGCGGCGGGCCACGACGCGTCGTCGAAATCGGGCTGTTCCCAGCCCGTCGGCATCGAGCGGGCGTCCAGCGACTCGCCCGGGTTCAGCGCGAACGAGAGGTGGACGGTCTCGCGGCGGTGCCCCGGTGACTCGATCGCCCGCCAGGTCTCGTCGCTGTTCAGCGACACACCGGGCCCCGAGCGGTGTCGCACCTCGCCGCGGGCCCACAGCCCCGCGATGCTCGTCTCGCTGTGGAAGCTCACGCCGTGATAGCTGTTGACCACGACGGCCAGGACGTTTTGGCCCGGGCGCAGCCAGGGGGTCAGATCGATGCGGTCGTAACGCGGCCGGGCGACGAAGAACCGTGCCGGGCCGTGACACACGGTCTGGCCGTTGACGGTCAGGCGGTAGCGGGTGTCGGCAAAGAGGTCGAGGCGGGCGGATTCGACGTCGGCGTCGAGTCGAAAGGTCTTGCGGAACAGGGCGTAGCGGTTTCGTCCGCGGCCGTGGGAGTCAACCCAGATGAACGTGGGGGAACCGGGCATGTGGGGCTCGCGCGTGAGGGCTGTGGGTGGTGTCGATCGAAGCGTGGAGGCTGGCGAAACCGGCCGAACGGGTGTAAACTATAGCGAGTTGTTGAAAGGCATTACCACCACACCACCGGGCCAGTGGCAGCGGGTCTGCCCGGGAGCGGCGTCATGGCAAGTCTGACTGAAGTGGCCAAGGATGCGGGGGTCAGCATCGCGACGGCGAGCATGGTTTTGAACCGCGGCAAGCGGGCGGACCGGATCAGCCAGCCGTGCGCCGAGCGGGTGCGGGCGTCGGCGCGGAAGCTGGGGTACGTGCCGAACTACCACGCGCGGTCGATGAAGCTCGGCCGGGCGGAGGTGATCGGTGTGGCGATGGACATCATCGACACGGGCGAGCCGCACAGCCTGTTCGGCAACAGCTACTTCGGGGTGTTGATCGGCGGGATCGAGCTGACGGTGCGCAAGCACGGATACTCGGTGACGATCATCGGGCCGGAGAAGTCGGCCAGTGCCCCGGCGCGCGGGGTGAACGCGATCCAGCAGCGACGTTTCGACGGGCTGATCATCCCGGCGGTGACGCTTGAGCGCAAGGGCGACCCGGTGCTGACCGATCCGCCGGACGTGCCGATCGTCGCGATCGAGACGGACGTCAAGACGCGGCTGCCGGTGGTGGACTGGGATGAGGCGGCGGGGATGGCCCAGGCGGCCGAGCACCTGGCGGGGCTGGGTCATCGCGACGTGCTGTGGATGGGCCTGGAAACGACGCTGGACTCGCGTCACGCCCATCCACGCGAGCGGGCTTTCAAGACCGAGGGACGCAAGGCCGGGCTTCGGGTCAGCGTGCTGCGCTTTCCCGACGCGGACTATGAGAAGCGATCGCCGGAGGAGCAGTTGATCGACCACGCGGCCGAGGCCTTGACCCGTCACGCGGCGCGCAAGGATCGCCCGCCGTTCACGGCGATCATGGCCTACAACGACATCACGGCGATCGGGGCGTACACGGCGTTGCAGCGGGCGGGGGTGAGCGTGCCGGACGACGTTTCGGTCATCGGCGTGGACGACCTGCAGGCGCCGCTGATGGTGCCGCGGCTCACGACGGTGAACCACATGCTTCTGGAGATGGGTGAGACGGCGACCGAGCTGCTGCTGCAGATGGTGCGCAAGCCCCAGCAGCGACGCAAGCTGGCGGGGACGCGTCAGGTCATCACGCCGCACCTGGTGGTCCGGGCGAGCACCGCGCCGCCGAAGGGGCGTTGATCGGT
>CAYSIX010000046.1:0-15663 GCA_964431205.1 uncultured Phycisphaeraceae bacterium | reverse complement strand
CGAGGGACTAGCGCCGTGTCTGAGCGCCCGTCCGACCCGTCGATTTGCGGCCATCGTCCCATTCGCTAGTATCCTCGCCCGTGCCGTTGAAACGTTCTATGGCGTCGAACGCGCTCTCCCGGTCCGGCCCGGCGTGCCCCGAGCTGATCCTGGAGAAGCGGGATGCCGACACCGACTGGTGGCGGCCCCTGGAACGCGGACGCCTGCGGCTGCGCCGAGACGCCTGTCGCCTCGAGATCGCCGACGCCGACGGCCGCGTTTACGCCCGCACGGCACGCCCCGCCGCCAACCTCCGCTTCACCGTTCGCGGCACGGCCGGGCTCCACCACGCCGTCGCCCGCGACCGCGACGACCGGGCCCTGCACCGCCTGACCTTCCGGGTTCTGCCCCAGACCCGCATCCACTCCGCCCGCAAGCCCTTCGGCGACCTCGCCCGTCGCATCCAGCTTCTCATGCTCCGCGACCACGAACAGCGCAACCTGGTCATCAACGGCCGCCTTCACCGCATGCTCGTCACCTGGGGTCGCGATCACGTCCACACGCTCAAGGCTCAGAAGTTCTTCCTGGACGACGTCAAGTCGGGCCTCGACTACTGGCTGGACACCCAGGAACCCAACGGGATGTTCTGGGACTGCATCCATCCGAACCCGGACTATCCGGCGCCGACGTGGTTCGGCGAGGCGCTCGGCGAGGGGTTCTTCCGTTACGAGGACGGCGGGCGCTGGATCGTGCGTCGCATCCCCGTTGAGGCCGACTGCGAGTTTCTCTACACCGAGGGCGTCTGGACCGCCTGGAAGGCCAGCGGCGACGACGCGTGGATGGCGCGCCAACTGCCCCGGCTCGAGAAGGCGCTGCGGTACAACACGTCGCACCCGGATCGATGGAGCCGCAGGCACCGGCTCGTCCGCCGGTCCATGTGCATGGACTCGTGGGACTTCGTCAACCCGATCTACTGCCACGGGGATCACCGTCGCATCAACCCGGGCGACCCGCAGTTTCTGTTTCACGGCGACAACAGCGGCGTGTACGCCTCGCACTGGCGGATGGCCGAGATGTACGAGCACCTGGCGGCGACGACGGGGCGGCGGGCGTATCGGCGTCGCGGCGCCGAGCTGCGCGAGCGGGCTGAGCGGTTCCGCCGCCGCGCCAACGCCAGGCTGTTCTTTGACCGGATCTACGGGCACATGATCCCCGAGACGCTGGGCCCGGCGGAGGTCTACGCGAAGGTGGGCGACGAGCGCAAGCGGATGTCGCTGTCGACCGGATACACGCTGAACCGCGGGCTGCCGACGCACGAGATGGCGGTGAAGATCCTGAACGAGTACCGCCGTCGTGGTCGGGCCAAGCGGGGCGAGAGCTTCGCGGAGTGGTGGACGATGGACCCGCCGTACGAGCCGGCGCAGTGGCCCAGCGGGGGTGGTGCCGGGTTCCCCCGTGGCGAGTACATGAACGGGGCGATCTGTCCGATCGTCGCGGGCGAGATCGCCCGGGCGGCGTTCGAGCACGGCCTGGAGGGGTACGGCGTCGACATCCTGCGCCGCGTCTGGGCGCTGAGCGAGCGGGACGGCGGGCACCTGCACCAGGCGTATCGTCGACTGCCCGACAAACCCGGGCTGCCGCGGACACGCTTTACGCCGATCGACCTGAGCGCGGTGGTCAACCGCGGTCTGCGGCACGGCGCCCACCCGCACGTGGCGGCCTGGACGGGCGAGGGCGACAACGACATGCGGAACCTGCCGGTCGGCCGGCAGCGCTTCGGGCCGATCCGCTTCGAGGTGATCGACCCGGCACGCAACGCCGGCCGCGCCGTGCTCCGCTGTGACACGGCCACCGACGCGCCCGACCGAGTCACCGTCGCCGTGCCCAACGTGATCGCCCGCAGCCTCTACTTCCTGCACGCGATGGCGCACTCGGCGCCGCGGCACGCGCCGGTCGCCATCTACACGATCTGCTACGGCGACGGCGTCGAGCACCGCTGGTGCGTGCGTAACGGCCACGAGATCGGGCTGTGGTGGGGCGTGCACGACGGGGCGGACACGCGCCGGGGTCAGGACCCGGTCGATCGCTCGATCGCGCGGGTCGCGTGGCGGGGGCCGAATCCCACGTGGAAGAACGTCGGGCTGTTTATGACCGGCTGGGACAATCCGCGGCCGGACGAGCCGATCACGGGGATCCGCGTCGAGGCGGTGCCGGCGGCCGGGCTGGTCGGGACGCGTCGCAACCCGACGAAGGCGCGAGGCGGGGTGATGCTCGCGGCGATCTCGGCCAGCGATCGGCCCGTGGCGTACGAGGTCCCGATCCGCTCGTACGGCCTGCCCGACAACTGGGCGCAGGCGGCCGTGTATTACGCGATCGCCGAGGGGCTGGCGGGTGTCGAGGACACCGGCCGGGCGTTCTCGAGCGTGCGCCTCTGCCCCCGCTGGGCCGCCACGGAGTCCGACCGAAACCGCGTGTGCCTGCACTACCCCGCGTCCGGTGGGTACGTCAGCTACGACTACCGCCTCGATCGCCGCCGCCGCCGCCTCACGCTCGACGTGACCGGCAGCTTCCATCGCCTCGACGCCCACTGCCTGCTGCCCGGTGACGCCCGGGCCCGGTCGGTTCGACTCGACGGCGAGGCGATCCCGTTCGACAATGCGAAGGTCCAGCGATCGCGCTACGTAGACTTCACGCTCGACCGATTGTCGAACGGTCCCATCGTGATCGAATACGAGCCCGCCACCGCGACGCCCGTCTCCCGTCGGAAGTGACCCATGCCCGACGCCCGCAACCTCATCATCCTCTGCACCGACGAGATGCGCGGCGACTGCCTGGGCGCCAACGGCCTCAACGCCGACGTCCGCACGCCCGAGATGGATCGCTTCGCCGACCGCGCCGTCAACTTCACCCGACACTTCACCAGCTTCCCCAAGTGCGTGCCGGCGCGCGTCAGCCTCATGACCGGGCGATACTGCCACACCGACGGGTATCGCACGATCACCCAGCACATGCCCTTCGGCACGCCGGACGTGCTCGCGACCCTCCGCGCCCAGGGCCATCAGGCCGCTCTGTTCGGTAAAAACCACTGCTGGGAGAACCTGCTCGAGGCCTCGCACGAGCCGCCGCGGCTCAAGCCGGGGCAGCGCGGCCTCGCCGTCGATCACCACTCCTGGACGCCCCGCTTCGCTGAGATCTACCACCGCTTCCGCGATCAGCCGCGAGAAGACCGGCCCGACCCGAACGGCGCCACCCCGCTCGAGCTCGAGGCCGGCTTTACCTACCGCGGCTGCCGGCGCGAGGCCTCCGACGAGGCCTACACCGAGCAGGCGATCGAGTACCTCACCCGTGTCCGCAACAAGGACCGCCCCTTTTTCCTCCAGGTGAACCTCGAGAAACCGCACCCGCCCTACGAGGTCGAGGAGCCGTACTTCTCGATGTACCGCCGCGACGCGATCGCGCCGTTCCCGTACGGCCTGCCGCGGAACGCGCCGCTGCCGCTGGTCAGGCAGCGCGAGGTCCGCACGGGCGTCGACGCGCCCGAGGCCGCCTTCCGCGAGCTCCAGGCCGTCTACTACGGGATGGTCAGCAAGGTCGATCACCTGATGGGCCGGCTGCTGAGCTGCATCGAGTCGCAGGGTTTGCTGGAGGACTCGATCGTGATGGTCTGGTCGGACCACGGGGACTTCGCGGGCCAGTACGGGTTGCCGGAGAAGTGGGACACGACGTTCGCCGACTGCCTGACGCACGTGCCGTTCGTGCTGCACGCGCCGGGCCTGCCGCGGGGCCGGCGCGTGGAGTCGTTGACGGACCACACGGACGTCGCCCCGACGGTGCTGGAGCTGCTGGGGATGTCGCCGCTGCCGGGCACGCACGGGCGCAGCCTGCTCCCGGTGATCGCGGGCGAGCCCGGGCGGGACGCGGTGTTCAGCGAGGGTGGCCACGAGGACGAGATGCTCCGGCGGTTCAATAAGCCGCAGCGCGACCCGAACCGCCGCGACGGCAAGCAGGACGTATATCGGCTTGACCCGGACACGATGGCGCGGGCGAAGATGATCCGCACCGATCGATACAAGCTGGTGGTGCGGCTGCGCGGCGGGAACGAGCTGTACGACCTGACCGAGGACCGCTGGGAGATGAACAACCTCTGGGGGCCGGACGGCCCGCCGGCGTCGCTGCTGCCCGTCGTGCACCGGCTGCAGACGCGCCTGATCGAGTGGTGCCTGGAGACCGATCCGGATCGGCCGCGACAGGAGGTGGTCGGTGCCTGACTCGGTCGCCGCGCCCGTCTGCCTGCGATGCGACTATCGGGTGAACCCGTTGGGCATCGAGTCGCCGCGTCCGCGGCTGTCCTGGGAGCTGAGCGACGACCGTCGCGGCGCCCGGCAGACGGGTTATCACGTGCAGGTGGCGAGCTCGCCCGAGCGGCTGAGCGAGGACGGCTCGGCCGACCTGTGGGACAGCGGCCGGGTCGATTCGGGCGAGTCGGTGCAGGTGGCGTACGGCGGGGCGGCGTTGGGTTCGCGTCAGCGGTGCTGGTGGCGGGTGCGCGTCTGGGACGCGTCGAGCGAGCCGACGCCGTGGGGCGCCCCGGCGTGGTGGGAGATGGGCCTGCTCGAGCCCGGCGACTGGCGGGCGCGATGGATCGAGAGCGAGCTGATCGGCGGGCCGCGATCGATCCCGCCCGTGCCGGCGATGCGTCGGGCGTTCTCGCTCGACGGGCCCGCGCGATCGGCGCGACTCTACATCGCCGCGCTGGGCCTGTACGAGGCGTGGCTCAACGGTCAGCGCGTCGGCCGCGATGAGCTGACCCCGGGCTGGACCGACTACCGCAAGCGCGTGCAGTACCAGGTGTACGACGTGGCCGACCTGCTCCGCTGGGGCGAGAACGCGATCGGCGTCCTGCTCGGCGACGGCTGGTACTGCGGCCACGTCGAGTGGCGGGACCGGCAGTTCTACGGCGACCGGCCACGGCTGCTCGCCCAGCTCGAAGTCACCGGCGAGGACGGCCAGACGACGACCGTCGTCACCGACGCGGCGTGGCGCTGGGCCCCCTCGCCCATCCTCGAAGCCGACCTGATCATGGGCGAGTGCCACGACGCGCGGCTGGACCTCGGCCCGTGGACCGGCCCCGACTACGACGACACGGCCTGGCGTCCCGCCAGTGCCTTCGACGGCCCCACCCCCACCCTCTCGGCGATGCTCGGCCCGCCTGTCCGCGCCACCGAGCGGCTCACCCCAGTCGCCGATCCCCGCCGACTCGGCTCGGGCTGGCAACGCCCGCGATGGGTCTTCGACATGGGCCAGAACATGGTCGGCCGCGTGCGCCTCCGCGTGCGCGGCCGGCGCGGCGTGACCGTCCGCCTCCGCCACGCCGAGATGCTCGACGACCGCGGCGAGCTTTACACCGACAACCTCCGCACCGCCCGCGCCACCGACCACTTCACTCTCGCCGGCGACGGGGTCGAGACCTTTGAGCCCCGCTTCACCTTCCACGGGTTCCGCTACGTCGAGCTGGCCGGCGACATCGACCCGCCCGGGCGCGACGCGGTCACCGGCGTCGTCCTCCACTGCGACATGACCCGTACCGGCACGTTCGCCTGCTCGAACGACCTGGTCAACCAGTTGCAGCACAACATCGTCTGGGGCCAGCGCGGCAACTTCCTCGACGTGCCCACCGACTGCCCGCAGCGTGACGAGCGGCTGGGCTGGACCGGCGACGCCCAGGTCTTCATCCGGACCGCGGCGTTCAACTACGACGTGGCGTCGTTCTTCGCCAAGTGGCAGCGGGACATCGCCGACGCCCAGACCGAGGCCGGGGGGATCCCACCCGTCTGCCCCAACACCTCCCCGGGCGGCAACGCCCTGGCCGACGGCGGGCCCGGCTGGGCCGACGCCGCCGTCATCTGCCCCTGGACCGTCCTGCACTGCTACGCCGACCGCGGCCTGCTCGAACGCCACTACGCGTCCATGCAGCGCTACCTCGACTTCCTCGACCGTCACCGATGCAAGGACGACGTCCGCTCTCATCCCGACGTCGACCCGTGGGGCGGCTTCGGCGACTGGCTCGCCATGGACCACGGCTTCGACAGCCGCGACGGCGCGACCCCCAAGGACCTGATCGGCACCGCCTTTCACGCCCACGTCCTGCGGCTCATGGCCCGCATCGCCCACGCCCTCGATCGCCCCGACGACGCCGACGCCTACGCCCGCCGCGCCGACCGCGCCCGCGACGCCTTCCAGCGCCGATTCGTCACCGCCGACGGCCTGATCGCCGGCATGACCCAGACCGCCGCCGTCCTCGCCCTGCACTTCGACCTGCTCCGCCCCGAGCACCGCGCCGCCGCCGCCGACTTCCTCGCCGCCGACATCCGTCGGCGCGGCGGCCACCTCTCTACCGGTTTCCTCGGCGCGCCCTACATCAACCACGTCCTGTCCACCGTCGGCCGCGACGACCTGGCCTTCCAACTGCTCCTGCAGACCTCCTGGCCCTCCTGGCTCTACCCGGTCACCCGCGGCGCCACCACCGTCTGGGAACGCTGGAACGGCTGGACCCACGACCGCGGCTTCGCCGACCCCGGCATGAACTCCTTCAACCACTACGCCTACGGCTCCATCGGCTCCTGGCTCTACCAGCACGTCGCCGGCATCGACGCCGACCCCGACCACCCCGGCTACCGCCGCCTGATCATCCGACCACGGCCCGGCGGCGGGCTGAACTGGGCCCGCGCCGAGCTCCGCTGTGTGTACGGCCAAATCCGCTCGCACTGGCGACGCGACGCCGACCGTTTCACCCTCGACCTCAACCTCCCGCCCAACACCACCGCCCGGGTCTCGGTCCCGACCGACGATCCTGACTCCGTCACCGAGGGCGACGCCCCCCTGGCCGACTCGCCCGACGCCCGCGAGATCGCCGTCGAACATGACGCCGTCGCCTTCGACCTGCCCGCCGGTCGATACCGCCTGGCTTGTCACCTGAATGTCGAACGTCACCACCACGCACCGCCGCGTCCAACCCGGAGCAATTTCCCATGATCCGCATCGGCATCATCGGCGCCGGCAACAACGCCGCCGGCCACGCCCGCTACTACCACCAGTCGCCGCGCACCGAGGTCGTCGCCATCGCCGATCCCGACCGCGACCGCGCCGCGAAGCTCGCCGAGGAGGTCGACGCCCGGCCGCTCGACGATTTCCGCGACTTCGTCGACGACGTGGACGCCGTTGTCATCTCCTCGCCCAACTTCCTGCACCGCGACCACGCCGTCGGCTGCGCCCAGGCCGGCCGACACGTCTTCTGCGAGAAGCCGATGGGCCTGGACGCCGCCGAGGCCCGGCAGATCGCCGACGCCGTTGACGCCGCCGGCGTTCACTGCACCGTCGGCTTCTCCGTCCGCTTCGGGCCACCCGTCCAGACCTTCCAGCGGCTGCTCCGCGAAGACGCCATCGGCCAGCCCGTCAGCCTCTGGTCCCGCCGCCTGCACTATCTCGACCCCGCTGCCCATGCCGGCTGGCGTATGGACCCGGCCAGGTCCGGCGGCCTGCTGCTGGAGATCAACGTGCACGAGCTCGACTGGTTGATGGCCCTCGGCGGCGACGTCGATTCCGTCTTCGCACGCACCGCCGCCCACGACGCCTCCCACCCACGCGCCAACGACCACGTCTGGTTCACCCTCAACCTCGCCTGCGGCGCCGTCGCCCAGCACGAGGGCAGTTGGCTCGCCGCCACCCCCAACATGTTCATCGGCCTGCACGGCCGCAACGGCGGCGCCCAGACCGACCCCTGGCGCACCGAGGTCCAGTTCAGCGAGCTCGGCGGATCGTTCAACCCCGTTGAACTCGCACCCCCATTCGACCTGCGCGCTCACTTCCTCGACACCATCGAGCACGGCACCGATCCCGTCGCCGACGCCGCCTGGGGCCTCAAGGTCATGACCGTCGCCGAGGCCATCTTCGAGTCCGCCGCGACCGGCCGCGTCGTCCCCGTCGCCGAGGTCGCCGTCACCTGATCGGCGTCCGGCTCAGCCCCGTCACAGAAACGGTTTTTTACGCATCGAACCCACCACGGTATCAAGGAGCAACCCATGCCTTTCCCGCTCGCACACCACGCCATGACCTGGACCGGCTGGTGGCGCAAGCACGACCAGCCGTTCGACCTGGACCTGCTGCTCGACGAGGTCAAGCAGGCCGGCTACGAGGGTGTTGAGGTCGGCGGGGGCGAGGGAACCCTCGGCGCGCCCCGCACCTTCACGAACAAGCTCGCCGATCGCGGCCTCCGCGTCCCCGCTTTCGCCGCCGCCGTCACCGCCAACCCCCACCCGCCCAACACCGACGAATACCGCCGCGCGATGGACTACGCCGCCGCCATCGACGTCCGCGTCATCACCGTCTGCGGCGGGTTCCTCGGTGCGAAACGACGCAACACCTTCGACGACGACTACAAGCTCTTCGCCGAAAACCTCGCCGCCGCACGCGAATACGCCGCTCAGCTCGGCCAACGCCTCGCCTTCCATCCCCACGTCGGCTGCATCGTCGAAACCATCGAGGAGACCGAACGCCTCCTGCGGTACCTGCCCGAGCTGGACCTCTGCGTCGACAGCGGCCACCTCATCGCCGTCCGCAGCGACCCCGTCGCCCTCGTCCGCCGTTACCCGCGGCAGATCGCCCACGTGCACCTCAAGGATTGGGACGACCGGGCCAGCACCTTCATGGAAATCGGCCACGGCAACGCCGGGCTCGACTTCCCCGCCCTCTTCCAGGCGCTCGAGCAGGCCGGCTACGACGGCTGGGTCTGCGTCGAACGCGACAGCACGCCGATCCCCCCGCTCGAGTCCGCCCGCATGAGCCTGGCCGGCCTCGAGGGCCTCGGCCTCACGCCCGCCCCAGGCTGACCCGGTCGGCAAGGACACCGCGGCGACGCTGTCCACGGATCGACACGTATGGTTTGTTCTTGATATCCGGACGCCACGGCGCGGCGTCGGGTGGTGTGGCACAAACCAAATCACGCGACCCCGAATCACGCGGCCACTCGTTCATTGGTCGGCGTCGGCGGCGGTGTCGACGGGTTCGATCGTGGCAAGGCGGACCTCGAAGCCCGCGGGCAGGGCGGCGTCGGGGTTGTCGATGGTGAAGACGCAGCGGACGGTCTGGCTGGCGTAGTCGATCACGGGGTCGACGGTCTTGAGCCGGCCGATCAGCTCGCGGCGGACGGGCGGGCCGGCTTCCAGCCGATAGCGGGCCCCCAGGACGAGCTGGTCGTAAGACTCGGCGGGGACGAACAGGTGGGCTTCGAGCGGCTCAAGCGAGGCGAACTCGATGACGGGCGCGCTGATCTCGAGGGTGGCGCCGACCTCGCTGCGGATGCGCAGGACGTGGCCGGGGAACGGGGCCTTGAGGTGGTGGCGTGCGAGCGCCTCCTCTTCGAGGCGGAGGGTGACCTGAGCGAGCTCGTGGTCTTCGCGGGCCTTTTTGAGGTCGGCGGCGGCCTGGTCTCGCTGCATGCGACGCTGGCGGACTTCCCAGTCGCTGACCGCTTCGCTCTCGAGCAGTTGCTCGGCCTGGTCGAGCAGGAGCTGACGCTCGCCCAGCTCGGCCTGCCACTTGTCGATGTCGGCGGTGCTGCGGGCCTGGAGCCCGGCGGCCTGGACACGCAGGCTTTGCCGGCGGTCGTCCATGCGCACCAGGAGCTGGTCGGCCTCGACGCGCTGGCCCTCCTCGACCAAAACCTCGGCGAGACGGCCCTCGACGGGGGCGGCGAGGGTGACCACGCGGCTCGGCCGCACGGCGCCCTCAAGCTCGACGAACTGAGCGCCGGCGCGCGGCGCGAGGGCGACGAGGGCGGGGATCAGGGCGGGCAGGAACGCGGCGAGGCTGACGGTGCGGGTCATGTCGGGCTCCGTGTCGAGTGCGGGCGGGGCGTGATCGAGCCGATCACGGCGGGGCCCCGATAACGGCGGGCGCGCCCGTGTCCGATCTTAGTGTCGGTCGGCGGGGTCGGGCAGGGTTAGTCGGTCCGGTTGACCGTGGGGCGATCAGACCGGCAAGGGGGCGCGGGTGTCCTCGTCGTGGCCGTCGTCGCCGGCGGCGAGGTCGAGGGCGTGGTCGAACGCGGCCAGGGGCAGGGCGCGTTCGGTGGCGGCGTAGAGCCGCTCGGCGAGCAGGGCGAGCACGGGGGCCTGTCGGGCGGGTTCGGTCCGCTGGATGCCGAGCTGGCGGGCGGTGCGTTGCTGGCGGAAGGCGGCGAAGCGTTGGGCGGGCGCGTCGCTGTGGGTTGTGCCGTCGCCAATGCCGGCGGCGGTGGGGGCGGGCTCGCCGGCCGAGGCGGAGGCGAGGGAGGCGTCGCCGGTCAGCGCGTGGTTCAGGGCGCTGCGGAACCAGACGACGTCGAGGTTGTCGATCGAGCCGTCCTGGTTCATGTCGGCCTGATCGAGCCGGCCGCCGGGGACGTCGGCGAGAAAGGCGTCGGCGTCGTTGTCGGCGGCGAGGGCGGCGATGAAGGCGTCGCGGTCGGCGAGGTCGACCAGGCCGTTGCCGTCGACGTCGCCGGGCAGGAGCTGGCCGGCCTCGGCGGTGAGGAGGACGGCGTCGGCGATGACGACGGACCCGCCGGTGCTGTTGGCGGCGTCGAGTCGCAGCGACCCGCCGGTCTGATCGAACTGGAAGGTGCCCAGCGAGACGGGGGTGAGGTTGTTGAGCTGCTGGTTGACAAAGCGGACGCTGGTGCCGTCGGCGTGCTGGACGTCGTAGCGGACGGAGGAGGCGCGGTTGTCGCCGGCGCGGTAGAAGACGCTGACGTCGTAGGCCCCGGGTGCGGGGAGGGTGAAGTTCCAGGCGGCGGTGGCGGCGTCGCCGGCGGTGGCGAAGCGGTAGGTCCCGCCGTTGAAGCCGGTGGAACCGCTGGTGGTCCATCCGCCGGTTTCGACGTAGACGGGCGAGCCGTCGTCGTTGTCGAACACGGCCTGGCCGACGCCCTGCGGCGTGGCGGCGACTTGGGCGCTCAGCGGGCTGAGCGGGGCGTCGTCCACGACGGCCTGGACGGCGTAGAAGAACTCGGTGCCGTTGGTGACCGCGGAGTCGAGGAAGAGGGTGTCGGGGAGGGTGACGCCGTTGAGGGTCGTGAAGGGCCCGGCCGGGCTGGTGGCGCGCAGGACGTTGTAGCCGACGACGTCGGGGTTGTCGGTGGGCTGCCAACTGAGCAGGACGGCGCCGTTGACGGCCTGAGCGGCCAGGCCGGTGGGCGCGGGCGGGGCGTCGGAGGTCTCGCCGAAGAACTCGAGCACGCGGGCAAGGGTCTGCTGACGACTGCTTTGGCCGAGGATGGCCTCGAAGGGGAAGCCGAAGTAGACCACGTTGCCGTGGGAGAACCCGCCGTCGAACTGGATGGCGGCGGCGCCGCTGCCGCCGGTGTAGGTCAGGGCGGCCTGGGAGCCGAGCGCGGGGCTGATCACGTCGGGGGTGTCGATGTCGCGTTCGAAGGCGCCGTCGTCGAAGGCGAGGTTGAGCCCGTCGAAGATGGAGCCGGCGGCGCCGGTGACGTCGTTCGTGCCGGCGTCGTCGGCGACGAAGTCGCTGCGCAGCACGAGGGCCTGGAAGCCCGGGCCGTTGTTGTTCGCGACCATGTCGAACCCGACCTCCGACCCGCTGACCATCAGGTTCCCGCCGCCCTGGACGTAGCTCAGCAGCAGGTTCTGCTCGGTGTCGTCGAAGGTCTCGTCCGCGACGGACTCGTCGCCGAGGATCCAGATGACGTGCTCGTAGTCGGCGAGGTTGACGTCGCCGGCGATGACCACGTCGTTGTCGGCGGTGTCGAACCCGAGCGAGCCGGAGAAGGCGGAGATCGCCGCGGCGACCGGGACGGCCAGGTCCTGCGTGTTGCCGAATCGCGTGCGCACGCGGTCGATGATCTGTCCGGCCCCGATGGACTGGCGCTCGTTCTGCGTCCGATCGATCCGATCGAACCCGTCGACGAGCAGGACCGAGGCGGCGTCCTGTCCCGCCGGGCGTGCGGCGACGACCTTCGACGGCAGCGAGTGCCCGCCCGCGTTGGTCGCCACGACACGGAAGAAGCTCGCGCTCGCGCCCTCCAGCACCTCGGCCGGGATCGTGAACGACGTCGTGCTCCCGCCGGCGACCTCGATCCCCGCGTCGAAGCCGAACCCGTTGCTCGAGCTCTGAATGAGATAACCCGTCGCGGCGTCTCCGCCGATCCCGTCCACCACCGGCACGTCCCACGTGATCGTCACGCTCCCGTCGGCGTTGGCCACCGCGGCGACCTCCGTCACCGGCTCGGGCAGCAGCGCCTCGGGCGTCTGCCCCCCGTCGAACCGGTGGAAGTACTTGACCGTCGCCTGGTACGTCGCCCGCGCGATCCAGTTCCGCACCTTCGGGTCCCGCATCAGCTCGGCGTCGAGCTGATTGTCGTGGAACGCGGTCTCGAGGATCGTCGCGTCGAACTCGTTGTTGATCACGAAGTTGCTGATCTCGCCGAAGTTGAACTCGCGCTGGAACGCGTGGCTGGTGCGCGTGCTCCAGAAGTGTTCGAGCCCGCCGGCCGTCCCGATCGCCTGCATGTCCAGGTTCGTCTCGCGACCGACCAGGTCCGCCCACGCGAACTGGTTCGGCGTGTTGCCGCCCTGGGCGGTGTTGTGCAGGCCCACCGCGCCGCGCCCGCCGCCGGCGTTGGAGTGGAAGCTCAGGAACACCCGGTCGGTCATCGCCCCGTCGGTCGAGCGGTTCATCTGCTCGGCCCAGCGCGGCGAGGCGCTGACCGTCGCCGTCCGATCGCTGCTCGACGTCCGCCACTCGCTCGACGGGATGCCCTGGCCGGCCTGGGCCTCGATCCAGTACAGCCCCGCCTCGTCCTCTCGGGGGAAACCGGAGATACCGCCGCCGCGGTCGATGTCGCCCATCCCGTTGCCGAAGCGGATCGCGTCCGCGATCACCACGCCCGCCTCGTCCGACGCGTTGCTCACCTCGACGTACGACGAGTCGCCCGCCTCGAGGTAGTAGTTGCCCAGGTACACCCACCCGTTGCCCACGCGCTCGTGGTTCACGCGCACCTCGGTCGTCCCCCCGCTGTGGTGCACGCGGTAGAGCTGGTCCACGCGGTCGGACCCGTGACGGACCCAGGTGTAGATCGGGTAGAACCCCGCCTCGGGTATGTCGGGGCGGAACCGCGCGACGGCCGTCTCGCTCGCGCTGGTGCTGGCGAAACGGTAGGGGGTGTCGCCGGCGTCGCCGAAGAAGATCGGCGAGCCGCTGTCGCTCCAGGCGCCGCTGAAGGTCACCCCCGCGTCGTCGTTGTCCAGCACGACCTCGTTGGGCTGGTGGTGCACCGGTCGGAGCGGGACGATCGTGGCCCCGGCGTTCCACAGGTAATCGACGAAGAAGCTCATCTGGTCCTGGTTGCCGAAGTCCTCGACGATCTCGAACGTCTCGGGCCGCTGCGTGCTCCAGTTGCCCGAGCCGAGGTTGTCGGCGGTCCAGCCGTGGCCGGCGTGGGTGTAGACGATCTTGCCGCTCAGCACCCCCTGCGGCTGGGAGCCGACGGGCGTGAGCGTGCCGGCGTGGCTGGCGGGCGCCTGGCTGGAGGCCTCGACCGCCGCGATGAGCTGCGCATCCAGCCCCGCCGCCGTCGCCAGGTCGATCACCTGCTCGCGGTAGTTCTCGCTGTACGGGTCAAACCCGGTGGTCGACAGCAGCAGCCGCGGCTCGAGCGGCTCGAGCATCGCCGGCGACGCGCCCTCGTGATGCACGACGCCCCCGCCCGGCCGGGCCCGGTCCGTGCGCTTCAGGTTGCGATGGGATGTCCCTCTCGTCCGCTTCCGGCCTCGGTCCCGCATGGCACGGCTTCTCCCAGACGGCGTGTACTCAACCCGAGGCCCGCGCGTGGCGGCCGCCTCCTTCTGATTACCCCAATTATATCACAGCCGCGAGAAAATCCCAGCCCCGTTCCAGCAATTCCACGCCGACCCCGGACCCACGCCGGGGCGCAGCGAGAAAACACAGACCTCGCCCCGAATTGCCGGTCAAGCCGGGGCGGAGCGAGGCACGAGCGAAGCCCCGGGTCCCCGTCCACGCCCCGTCGCCTCGACGCCCGGCCTTTCGTCTTCCAACGCCGCGCTTCTTTTGTGACACGCCTCGAAATCGCCCCGCCCCAGATTGCCCGGCACTTCAACGTAAAATCACGGAGTGTGTGAGAAAACCCTTGACCTCTCAGGTCGGGTTCGATAGGGTCGGCTTGACAGCGACACGAAGATCTGGGGCCTTCGGATGTCTCCGGGATCGGGCCAACACGAGATCGCGAGCAAGCCCACCGATCGTAGGTCGGGGCTTATTTCGACATCCCTCGCCTCCGGCAACCGGCGACACGCAGGGGCAACGCTGAAGGAAGCCCTCGTCGTACTGGCGATCGTTGGCATCGCACCCGCCCTCGTCCTCCCCGCCGTCTCCAAGTCCCGCGACGACCAGCGCATCGCCCAGTGTGCCGCCAATCTGAAGCAACTCGCCGCTGCGGCGCATCAGTACGCGAACGATTTCAAAGGGCTGTTTTTTCGGGCGCGTTGGTATGGCGAAGCTCAAGTCGGACGCTATCTACCCTACCACCGGAACGGTGATAGCCCGGATCGAGAAGCGTCGGGTAACGTACTCCACTCCAGCGAACACGGTGACGGCCTGATCGTTGGCTTGATGCTATGCCCATCGGATGCCACAGGTTCGGTCCGCTCTTATGGTATGAACTATTGGGCGTCGAGACAAGTGGCCGCTGAACCACATGGGCGCGACGACCCAGAACTCCCATCTTCTCGTCGCTTCTTTGATTCAAACGATCCGAAAATCGCGCAACTCCTATTATTCACGGATGCAGTGTCTGCCCAGCCCAGCCCCTCTGGTTGGGTAAGTCCTGGTTTGATTGGCCTTTGGGGCCTGCCCGGAGAGCGATTCGGCGGTCCACGTTTAGGCGGTGGTTTCTACATGCTCAATGATCCCATTATCAAACGATTTCGCGTCGCATCCATCGCCACTGAGCTTGACTATATCCGACACGGTGAGAACGAAGATCGCCACTTGGCCAAGGGTGCGGTCAATATCGCCTATGGGGATGGACACGTTTCACTCGCTCATCATGCCGAGCTTTATACGTATTACTCGCCCATGCACACCCGTCGAGATCGCGCCACGGCAGCCCCGTATTCACCCCCGATCGTCCATCCCGTGCGATCGACGTACAACGTCCTCTGGTCCCCATCTGACCGCTCCATCGAAGAGAAGGCACTGGGTCTGCAATAACCATTCCTCTTTCTCTCGATGGACGGTAAAGGAGGATAGGTTGATGAGATATGTGCTCTTTTTTTCGCGATGGAGTAGGCAGCGGATTGCGTCGACGCTCGCAAGGTTGTTCTTCTTGCTTGCCGGAGGATTTGTACCCCTCGTCACGGGCACACCTGCAGGTGCGATCGTCTCCTCTCATCCAGATGACATTGCCGCGTCGCAGGCAGGAGAGGAGAACCCATCAAATATCATCATGTCCCGCCAGGACAGGACTTTTTCGGATTGAGCCTTGATGGGGTTGCTAGGCTCCGCGTGGAACGCGCTGAGGGCTCCACGGTCTGCACTGGAGCACTGCTTAAGAACATGTGTGAGAAGCCCGCGTTAGCCCGGCTGTAACCGATGCAGCATCAGATTGATCAT
>CAYSIX010000045.1:0-21896 GCA_964431205.1 uncultured Phycisphaeraceae bacterium | reverse complement strand
TGCCGCCATCATCCCACATCGAGACCATCCACCCATGAGAAACCCGGAAGGACCGCGCGGTGCACCTCCACCGTCCGCTGGCTCACGCCCAGCTCCCGCGCAATCTGCTTGTTCATCTCCCCCCGCAGCAGCAGCCGCAGCACCGCCCGCTCCCGATCGGTCAGCGACTCCAGACGCCGGCCGAACCCCATCATCCGACGGTGCAGCGTCCGCCTCGCCTCGCGGTGCCGCAACGTCCGCTGCACCGTGTCCAGCAGCACCTGCTCCGACACCGGCTTGACCAGGTAATCCACCGCCCCGCACTTGAGCGCCCGCACCGCGAACTCGATCTCCGGGTACGCCGTCACAAACACGAAAGGCACCGACGACTCGCCCTGCCCCAGACACGCCTGCAGCTCGTAACCGCTCGTCCGCGGCAGCCTCACCTCCGAGACCACGCACCCGACCTGCTCGACCGCCTCCAGCTCTTCCAGCATCGTCACCGGCGACTCGAAGGCGGCCACGGCCAGGTGGACCGACTCGAACGCCGCCACCACCCGCGAACGCCACTCGCCGTCCGGGTCCAGCACCACCACATCGCACACAGTCGAGCCTGATCGCGAACTCGTCACCCGACGCCTCTTTTCTCGTCGTCGCTTGCCTGGATGCCTTCCAATCGCGTTCTACATATCGAGAAGTTTCCGACCGAAACCCCATGTCGGCTCATCACATAAATCATCGTGCCGCCCACATCACGCGTTCGCGCGCCGTGCATCGAGACTGCGGTGAGCGCGGCTCACGCCCACCGGCCTCCGATTGAATCAACGGGTTATCCCCCGATCTGCGCAGGCCGAGTCGGCGCAGGAACGGGCCCTCGCCGTCGACGCCGGCCCGGCCCGTCGCGTGAAGTGGCCAACGTCCTATAACATCATCGACGCCACCTCGCCGCGCGCCGGCCGCGCCGCACCGTGACGCCGGCCGGCACGCCCGCACGACCTCGCCGACCCGCCCGCCGGGCGATGGTCGCGACCGCCCCGGGCCCGTCGCGGAAGAGAGTCCGGCACACGACGAACGCTGTAGAAAGCGATCGATTGTCGAATCCATGCTCAGGCTAATGGTGTCGTCGTCAACCCTTCCCGGCCGCCGCGGCACTCGCCCACGGTTCCGGACGCCAGCAGGCCGTCCAGCTTCTCCAAATCCCCCCTGCTTAACAGGACGGTCGCCGACATAATAAGGCGATCCGCGTTCACCCGCTGCGAACGCCGGCCCGACTGATCAGCGACCTCCGATCGGTCGGCCAGATCCTAGGCGGGAAAAGGCGCATCGGCTGGCCACGCCCGTCACCCCCGTGGACTTCGCTCGGCCGGTTGCACCCACGCGCCCAACTCGGTCCCCACGCGGTTCCATCCACGCGCCGCTCGTCATCGGCGTGATGGATCGGCCGGGCCCGCTCACGCCCCTTGAGCGGCCGCGCGGGCGCAATGCCGACGGCTGGACTCGAACCAGCGACCCAGGGCTTATGAATCCCTTGCTCTACCAACTGAGCTACGTCGGCCCCTCGTCGCGGGCATTCTAGCGAGCTTCCCCGGCGCGCTCATCCCCGCCACGCTCCTCCCCGTCGTCGCCCGGGCCCTTCCCGCCCGACAGCCGCCGCAGCACCGCCCGCTGCATCGCCTCGGCCGTCACCACCTCCTCGACCACCACCGCGTCCGCCCCCGCCTGGCTGCACAGCATCCCCTTGCTCAAAAAGTTCGTCCGCGCCGCGATGAACAGCTCCGGGTGCAGCCGCCGCGCCACCCGGCACGCCTCCAACGCCGCCTCCTCGTCCGGGATCGCGATCACCAGCACGTCCGCCTCCTCGATCCGCGCCCGGTGCAGCACCTGCGGGTCCCGCGCGTCGCCGTACACCACCGTCTTGTCCAGGTTGAGCTGCCGCTCGATCGTCGCCAGGTTCAGCTCGATGATCGTCACGTCCAGCCCGGCCTCCTCGAGCTTGTCGGCGACCAGCCGGCCCACCGGACCGAAGCCCGCGACGATCGCGCGGCCGTGACGCAACTCGATCGGCCGGGGGCGGGGCTCCTGGATGGGCGTGGCGGGTTCAGACATCGCCGAGTTTCGCCAGAGAAGCGCTCAAGGCACAAGTCTATCCCGTTTCCACCCCCGCCTCCAGGCGCCGTGAACCTCGCCGCGGGCGGCCGGCACCCGCACAAGGCGCGAAAGGCCCGGTCGGCCAGCGCATGTCGTGACAAACGGCCGCCGCTAGCCCGGCTTGACCGGGGCTGCGCCCGTGCCTCACTCCACCCCGGCTTACAGGCCGCGACGCGGCGCCACGCCATCGCGGGTGTTCGCGCGTCGGGCCAGGGCCATCGCGCTGACCAGCACGACGAGCGTCGCCGGCTCGGGCACCGCCGCCCCGTTCAGCCCCGTCCCGAAGTGGATCTGCCAGATCCCCAGGTCGAACGCGTCCACGTCGCCGTCGACGTCGAAGTCGGCGCTCAGCCCGTCACCCGTCGCGCCGAACTGCGTCTGCCAGAGGCCCAGGTCGAACGCGTCGACGTCGCCGTCGCCGTCCGCGTCGCCCGGCACCGCCTCGATCGCGCCGACGGCGGTGACGTTGTCGAGCCCGAACATCAGCTCGGCGTCCGGCCCCGGACTGGACGCCGACGTGCCGTGGAAGAAGCGCAGCTCGGTCAGGTTCGTCAGCGTCGAGTTGAAGTTGCCGAACCCGGAGAACCGCTCGGCTTCGAGGTCGAAGCGCACGGGCGTCCAGTCGCTGCCCGGCTCGAGCACGAACGACTGTTGCGAGGCGAACGGCCCGCCGAAGCCCAGCAACGCCAGACGCACCTCCAGCGTCTCCGCCGAGCCCGCCAGGTTGCGCACGTCCGCCGTGATCGCGAGCACCCCCGCCTCCGCGTAGTCGCCCGTCCACTGATCACGGTTGAACGTCACCGGCTTGCCGCCCGCGCCGCTCTGGCCGCTGCCGGTCACCTTCACAAACGCGTCGCCGACGCCGCCCGGCCCGCCGTCCGGCTCCCGCACCGGCGGGTTCGGGTTCGCGTCCCCGCTCGTCCAGCCCTGCGTCGTGCCGTCCTGAAAGTCCGACACCAGCCCCACCTCGATCGCCCCCGACCGCGAGGCCGTCCACACCACCATCAGCCCCGCCACGGACCACAGAACGATCGACCGACACGCTTGCCGCACACAACACCTCCTGACAGGCGATCGGCCCGACGCGGGCGCAGCGCCTCCCCCCTTCCATGTCGCGACCGTCGGCGAATCTCGCACCAACCCGGTGAGATTCTGCCACCGCGTCCCTCGATCCGCGATCGTGACGCAGCGGCATGGTCCCGCTCGCTGACGCGCGCCTCGTCAACCACCACGCCGCCGACGCCAGACCATACAAAGTGCGCCCGCCAGCACGCCCAGCGTCGCCGGCTCGGGGATCACGCGAATCGATCCGAGCCGCATACTGGCCGCTTCACCCTGCACGATAAACACCGCGATCCCGAATCGATCGACGTCGCTCAGGACAGTCTCATCACCCAACTGATCTAACGGCAATCGGTGCGTGCCCGGCTCGATCACCTCGTCACCGGTCGCGAGCCCGACGTTCGTGTTCCCGTCGTCCACGTTGACGAAGATCGAAGCGATGTTCACCGCCTCGAGAACTTCGAATTCGAGGGCGGTCAGCCCGGACCAGTCCGCGTTTAACGGGCCGGGGCCGTCGCTCGCACTCAAGCCGCCATATGTCAGGATGTACCGCGCGGAGCTGTTGCGCTCGGCTGTGAACGCGAGAAACGACGTGCCCGGTTCCACTTCGAGAGACAGCGTCGGATCAAGCTGCCGCCGGATCTCGCTGACCCGCCTCACGCCTCCGAGCATCGAACCCGTCTGCGTCAATTCTAGGCGCGGGTTGGATGAATCATAGACCTGCTCGAAGAAGCCATCGTCGAAGCCATCGACCAGGATCGGCTCAACCGTCGCGAGCGCATTTCCAGACCCCAATATCGCGCACACAACCACCAGTCCGCCACAATGTTCTGCAACATCATACGCCCGCTTCATCTCATTCCTCCAGTCCCCCACCCGTACCGGCCCATCTCCGACTCGGTCCGTTCCGATTCGCGTCTCTCTTCGTGCCGTTCACCCGCTTCGCCGCTTCGCGGTGCCCGATCACGGCGGCAGCTCCACTTTGCGATCCACGGGCGACCAGAGCGTGTCGAACGTGCTGCGCGCGATCCCGTCCGAGCCGTAGTAGTACAGGTCCGTGTGCTTCTTCAGGGAAACGTGCCCGTCGGCGTAGCCGATGTTCAGTGCGCCCTCGGGCTTGCTGTAGTCGCCGTTCCTCCCGTGGCGCACGTAGTCAAGGTAGTTCGGAAGAGATGCACCGCCATACCGATTGGTAAAGTCTAGCGGCGGATTTGGCATGTACGCAAATCTGACACCCGGCGTAAACACATGGGCAACCCTCGCACCGATTTTAGCGGCTGATGTGAAACCAAACCTGCCATAAAAACCAGCCGAGAACGTATCGACCAAAAGCATGATATCGTCTGGTTGTGTGACCGCGGAGGTGAAGTGCAAGCCAAGGTGAAGACGCTGCATCCGCTTCAATCTGTCGGCGCTGCCATCATGCACGGCCCAAGTATTAAGACTGTACGAACTGAGAGCGCGCTCTCGGTCGCTCGGGCACACGAGTACACCACCGCCCAGAAGAGATTCCGGATCGCCGGGATCGATCCTCGGCGCTTGTAGATATTCGCCGATGACGTCTGGATGCATCCAATCCTTGGTCGGGCTCGTAAAAAGCCCATCGCTGATCGAAGCATAGGAATGTAGACCGACGATGATCTGCCTGAGATTGCTCTTGCATTTCACGCTTCTCGCGTGGTCGCGCGCCAGAGATAGGCCCGGCAATAACAGCACGAGCAGCAGGGACACGATTGAGGTCACCACCAGAAGCTCAATGAGAGTAAACGCTCGATTCGGCGGATTGTAAGTTAGCGTTCTTTTCATCACACGAACTTGGTAATGAGATCCATACACAAAACGCCATCCCAATGGAAGCAGAGGGACTGCAAGCTCAAAATAACGGAATTAGCGCACACAACGCCCTTGCCAACGCGTGCTCGCAAACATCAAGAAGACCCACAGCGCCAATGTTGATGGCTCCGGGTTAATCTGCGTGACCGATCCGTTCTTGAATGTGCCTTCTAAATCAATGAGCTCTGCATACACCGTGAACCCGTTAAGATCGAACTCCGAAAACTCGTTGGCGAAATCGATCTCACGAACGTACAGCACGTCGGCACCGGGAGCGTTATCAAAGCTGTTCAGGAGCTTGAGCACGGTCTTGGTAGACCCCGTACCAATGAGAATCTCATCCCACGCGAAGTTGTCGGTCAGGCCACTGGCGGTGTTTCCGAAGTCCTCGCTCGCCACCTCGAGCGTGGAGAAGCCGCTGCTGCTGTTGTCGCCTGTGAAATGCAGTGTCGTGTCGTTGGTCCCTGAATGGGCGGTATCGGCTGTCGAGGCGATCTCGACCTCCGCGTTTGGTTTGGTGAACACGATGGTGGGCGAAACTGTGGTCTCGTAGGAGGAGCCGGAGGCGAACCGCAGCTCGCGATGGGCGACAATCCCGGCGGAACTGCCGGTGATCTTGAACAATCCCGTAGAAAAATCTCCCACAATGATCTTGTTCGCGATCAGGCTACCCCCCGAAATCTCATAGGTGCCATTGCCGGCACTGGCGCCGACCCATACAGTACCACTGCTGACATTGACATCGCCGCCGACGTGATTGAACAAATGAGGTTGGATCGTGTCGGGTCCCACGTACAGATTATTATTCACAGTCAGACTACCACTCGAGAGCTCGTACGTGCTCGTGTCGCCATTGTTGGCGTTGTTGATGAAATCAAAGCCGATGGAGAGCGTGTTGTAATCCCCGCTTCCCCCGGCCTGAAGGAACTGGGCTCCAACGGATGCGCTTCCCGTGGCGACCGATAGGGTCGTCACGTCAAGGTCACCGCCGGAGCTGGGATCCCCGCTGGCGGTCTCTTCGGCAAGCTGGTGGAAGCGACCACGGACGGACATGCGGAAGGCGTCTAGGGTTGCAGTCGCGTCGTCCGTGCTTGTCATCCCGAGCACCTGGCCGTAGCTGCCGACTTCCGTGATCAGTGTGCCCACGGTCACCGTCCCGGAGGCGAGGCTGAATCGCCCGGACTTCTCGATCGTGAGTGACTTGCCGGTGCCGCTGGCGGGGCCGAAATCAAGCGTACCACCGTCGACGTCGATCGCTCCGTCGTGCGACCAGTTGAGGTCGCCGTTGAACGTGCCGTCGGAGCCAACCAGCACCCGGTTGGCGGCCAGCTTTCCGCCGGTGAAGTTGAATTCGCCGTCGTCATTCCCCTCGCCGATCTGAAGCGTCCCGCTGTAGAGAAACCCGGTGGAGAGGTTGTAGGAGGCCGATCCGGAGCTTGGCTTGGCGACGACCGTGTGCAGGGCGACGAGCTTGTGATTGGTGTTGTGGTTGAACGTGCCGTCGACGTCGACGATCTCCTTGATCTCCGTGCTGGAGGCCTTGGATACCGTCTGCGTGGACCCGACGGTGATGGATGAGCCGTCGGACGGCGTCTGGAAGCGCGACCATTTGCGCAGGTCGGCAATCGCGCCGCCGGTTGACGGCTCGGAAGGTGCCGACTCGACGCGCAAGGATCCTTCTTCCAGGAAGATGCCGGAATCGAACACATCGTCAGACGCGTCGCCTGTTACGATCTTGATCTCGTAATCCTCTCCGTTAACGACATTTATGGTGGTCTGGGCGATCATTCTTGTGGTGTGTGCGTCGTACTCGATATGAAAACCGGGCCGAACATCGCCGGAGTCAAAATAGTCATTGTCATTGAGTAAGTACGTCTTCGCCGCACCGTTGATTTCGTCGAGCGACACGGGCTTTTCGAGTGGTGTTGTCGGGACCCAGGCATTGTTTTCCAAGTCCTGTGTGGGCGAGGAAATCCGTTCAACAAAGACACCCACTCCGTCTTCGAAGAGATTGTCACCGACTCCATCCCACTCGAAGTATTCCTCCGAGGCGAAACTGAAGTCCAAGCGGAGTCTGCCTGTGCTGGTTGCTTGGAATTCGAACTGAAGTCCGGACGCGTTGTCCGTCGTCGCACCGAGGAGAGTGCCGAGCTCAGAGTCGCCACTCGAGGTGAGATTCTCAGAGAGAACGCCACCCGTTGAATTGCCGCCCGGTTCCGCAGAGTCTGGCTCGGCATCCGACGCACGTCCCGTCGCGAAAAGCACTCCTGATTCAAATGACAGACCGGCATGCAGGCCGCCTATGAAGGTCCCGGCCTGCTCGTCATCCCCGATCAGGGAGATATTGCTCACTGTCCCTACCCCCGCCCCCTTGATCTTGTTGACCAGTGTCGTCGCCGTTCCACTCTCATCCAGCCGCGTCACGTCAAGCACGGGCGCCACCTCCTGGGCAGCGCCGATCGAAGAGATTGCTATGGGCGCAGCGCCAACGACCAATAAACGTAACGCCCCCCCCCGCAATGAGTTACGGATGCTATAAAACGCGACAAAACCCGCTGTCCGGAACTGATGCCTGCACATGATGTGCTCCCTGGATCGAAGTGACGCCCCAACCGCGTCGCGGCAAGGGCTTGCCCGCGGCCCACCCGGTGCAGGTCGCCTAACGCAAAATACCCGGGCAAAGCCGTTGAGTCAAGGATTTTTGCGCCCCGGTTCGCATTTTATCGGATCGACGCACGAAACGTGCGCGGCGCAGTGACGACGCGGTGACGCATGTGCCGGCGCGCGATGGACTCACGCCTCGACGCGGCGGAGGAAGCGCAGGGCGCGTTCGCGGGCGTCGTAGTCGGGGAAGAAGCGGTGGGCGTCGGCGTCGAAGCCGAAGAGGGCGTCGAGGGTTTCGGCGAAGACGTCGCGGAAGTCGGTGTGGACGGGCAGGTCGCGGCGGTCGACGAGGCGGGCGGGTTCGAGGCCGGTCCATCGGCCGTAGATGCGCCCGCCGCGGACGGGCCCGCCGACGGCCATCATGTAGCCGCCGCGGCCGTGGTCGGAGCCGTTGTTGCCGTTCTCGCGGACGGTCCGGCCGAACTCGGACATGGCGAGGACGACGACGCGGTCCATGCGTGGGCCCAGGTCGCGGGCGAAGGCGTCGATGGCGCGGGAGACGGTGCGGAGCATCCGGCCGAAGGTGCCCGAGACGGCGCCCTGGTAGGCGTGGTGGTCCCAGCCGTTGTAGTCGATGGCGGCGACCTCGAGGCCCTCGCCGGCCTTGATGATGCGGGCGACGTCGCGGAACTGTCGGGCGAGCGGGTCGTCGGGGTAGACGACGGCGGGCTGGTTGTCGTCGGCGGGCTCGGCGCCGAGGACGGCGTTGAGGCGGCGGAGCCTGCGGATGCCGTCGGCGCCGGTCTGGACGACGCGGTCGGCGGTGCTTTCGCTCCTGGAAGCGTGCGGACCGAGGCGCTTGGCCGCGGCCTTCTCGTCCTCGCAGCCGTAGAGGCTGGCGAACAGGTTCATGGCGCGGTCGGCGCCGGGGTCGGGGACGGCGAGGACGGGGTACCGGCCGCGGAGCGAGCGGGGCAGGACGGGCTGGACGGCGACGGCGCGGAGGTCGCGGTCGTCGGCGGTGCGGGTGGCGGCGAGGTAGCGGTTGAGCCAGCCCTCGGAGATGGACTTGATGCCGGGCGCGGCGCGTTCCATGAAGTCCTGGGCGTCGAAGTGGCTGCGCGTGGGGTGGGTGGAGCCGGTGTTGAGGACGACGGCCATGCGTTTTTGGGCGTAGAGCCGGGCGAGCTCTTTCATGGCGGGGTGGAAGCCGAAGTACCGGTTGACGGGGATGACGCCGGGCGCGCCGTCGACGGCGTGGGGGATGGCGATGGTGGGGCGGATTTTGTAGTAGTAATCGTCGCCGTAGGGGACGACGGTGCTGAGCGGGTCGGCGCCGCCGCGGAGGTAGAGGGCGACGAGGGTGGGGCGTGGGCTACCCGCTTCACGAGACCCCGCCTCGCCGAAGCGAGGCGGGCCGGCGAAGACGTAGGGGGACAGGGCGTCGAGGCCGGCGGCGCCGAGCACCGTGGCGCTGGTCTGCTGGAGGAACTGGCGACGTGTGGTTTTCATAGGCGGTCTCGCGGGCGATTACTGTCGCTGGAAGGCGGGGGACCCCAGGAGGATGCCCAGGGCGGTGCGTGGCCCGGCGTCGGCGGGGACGGCGTCGAGCAGGCCGGCGCGGGTCGGTGTGTCGATGGCGTCGGCGAACAGGTGCGAGGCGATGGCGTCGGCCAGCGCGGGGCCGCGGCGGCCCCGGAACGGCCGGAGGAAGGCGTCGGGCACGCGCACGTCGCCCACGCCGGCCTCGGCGAACCGAAGGGCGAACGTCCAGCGGTACACGAGCACGCCGGGGTCGAGCCAGGCCTCGGCCGTGTCGGCGTAGCCGGTCGGGTCGACGCAGCGGTACACGTCCTGGCCCATGCGCTCCAGCGCCGCGAGCAGCTCGCCGGGGCGTTCGGCCTTGGCGTCGGTGGCGCGCACGGCGGAGACGACGTACTCCAGCGGCGTCTTGAACTTGCCCCCGAAGTGCTTCGGGTCGGTGAACGCGTCGCTGAAGATGATCGCCTCGTAGACGCTGGGCAGGTCGCCGTCGGTGCGGTCGAACACGTCGGCGACGCGGTCGATCAGCCCGTCGGGCGGGTCGTCGGCGACGAAGTATCGGCAGAGCCTGGCGGCGATGAAGCGTGCGGTGTGGGGGTGGTGGGCGAGGCGTGCGATGACGGCGATGCCCTCGTCGATCCCGCCGCCGCCGCGGAATTGCAGGTCGAGCACGCGTTTGGGGTCGTCGTCGTGCAGGTCGTCGCGGTAGACGAAGCCGTAGGTGCTCGAGCCCATCATGGCGTCGCCGCGGGGCTCGCCGACGGTCCAGCCGGTGAAGACGCGGGCGAGGTCGGTGACGTCGCGTTGGGTGTAGCCGTTGTCGACGCCGAGGGTGTGCAGCTCCAGGAGCTCGCGGGCGTAGTTTTCGTTGAGCCCGCGGTGGCGGAAGCGGCGGACGATGTCGGGCAGGTACTTGCGTTGTTCGAGCCGGTCGCGCAGGCGGACCTCGCGGGCGTTGAGGGGCTTTCGGCTGACGTGGTTGTCGAGGTAGATGAGCATGGCCGGGTGCTGCGCGGTGGCCAGCAGCAGCCGGTCGAACCGGTCGAAGGCGTAGCGGCGCAGGACGTGCTGCTCGTAGTGGTTGGCGACCCACTCGACGCCGTCCTTGTTCTGATCGACGTTGAAGTGGTTGCGCCAGAACTCGACGACGACCTCGCGGAGCTGGGCCTCGCTGTGGGCGGCGCGGTAGAGGACGGCGTGGCGGAGCTCGCGGCGAAGGGCGCGGCGCCGCTCGCGCTGGCGCTCGCGGTCCTCGGCGGTGGGGTTCTTGCCGTAAGCGGGCCGGTAGTGCTCGAAGGTCTGATCGAGCGACATGAGCAGGGAAGGGCAGCTTCGACGGATGAACGCGTGGGTGTCGGCGTCGTCGATGCGGTCGGGCCGGAGCTGTCGGCGGGCCCAGTCGCGCCAGTCGGAGGCGGCGAGCTGCTGGACCTGTCCGGGCCTGGGCCCGAAGGCCAGGCGGTTCAGGACGTGGAAGGCCAGGGCCTGATCGTCGGCGGGCGGGCGGTCGTCGGCGGGCGTGTCGTAGGAAGGGTTGGCGGAGTCAGCCTTGGCGGTTTGGTCGTGGTCGTGGTCGTTGGAGGCGGCGTCGTTCGCCGCGCCATCGTTTTCGGCGGCGTCGTGGGCGGAAACGGAAGCTGGAGCGGAGCCCTCGGCGGCGGCGGTCGCGGCGACCATCAGCCAGCCCGCGAGCCCGACCACCACGATGCGATGCAGACAACTCATGACCTGTTCGACGATTATACCGGAGAAGCCCCTGCGCACGAACCCCGTGCGGGTCGATGGTGACGATATGGTATGGGGCCGGCGGATCGTCCCCGTGGACGAACGGCGGCGCACGGAGGGGCCCGATGCAGGGCCCGCTGCACGAACGAACAAAGGCCACGGTTTGAACGCAAAAGAACAGGAAGTGCTGAGCTGGATCGACGGCCGTGCGGAGGCGATGCGTCGGCGGGTCGAGCGATGGGCGGCGATCAACACGGGCACGCGGAACGTGGCGGGGGTGAACCGGCTGGTGGAGCAACTGGCCGGGGAAGTGGCGACGCTCGACGGTGAGGTGCGCGTGCTGGACGTGCCGGCGTACGAGGCGGTGGACGAGTCGGGGCGGGCGGTGGCGACGCCGCTGGGCCGGGCGCTTTCGATCACGAAGCGGCCGGGGGCGCCGCGGCGGGCGCTGCTGGTGATCCACACGGACACGGTGTACGGCCCCGAGAGCCCGTTTCAGGAGGTCTCGCGGCGGGACGGGAACACGCTGCACGGCCCGGGGGTGGCGGACGCCAAGGGCGGGATCGCGGTGCTGCTGACGGCGCTGGAGGCGTTCGAGCAAAGTGAGCACGCGGGGGGGATGGGCTGGCGTGTGATCCTGAACCCGGACGAGGAGATCGGCTCGCCGGGTTCGCTCGGACTGTTGCGTGAGGCAGCGGCGGAGGCGGACGTGGGGCTGGTGTACGAGCCGGCGCTGCCGGACGGGTCGCTGATCGGGGCGCGCAAGGGCTCGGGGAACTTCACGCTGGTGGTGCGGGGCCGGGCGGCGCACGCCGGACGTGAGTTCGAGCTGGGGCGCAACGCGGTGGCGGCGCTGTCGCGGGCGTGCGTGGCGTTGGACGGGCTGAACGGTCGGCTGGCGGGGGTGACGGTGAACGTGGGGCAGGTGCGTGGGGGCGGGCCGGTGAACATGGTGCCGGACCTGGCGATCGCGCGATTCAACGTGCGCTGCGAGACGGCGGAGCAGCAGGCGGCGGCGGATGAGGCGGTGCGGCAGATCGTGGCGGGCCTGGCGGGCGACGGCATCGAGGTTGAGCTGCACGGTCAGTTCCGCAACCCGGCCAAGCCCGAGACGCCGGCGCTGCGGACGATGCTCGAGCAGGTCGCGGCGTGCGGGCGCGAGCTGGGCCTGGCGCTGGCGTGGCAGGCGTCGGGCGGGGTGTGCGACGGCAACAAGCTGGCGGCGGCGGGCCTGCCGACCGTGGACACGCTCGGCCCGCGCGGCGGCGCGATCCACAGCCTCGACGAATACCTCCTGCTGGACAGCCTCACCGAACGGGCTAAGCTGACCGCTCTGCTCCTGATGCGCTACGCTTCGGGACGCCTCACACCGCCTGCGCGAGAACCGATATGACCGCCCGCTCCACCGCCACACCGACCGACCCGACCACCGCCGACGCCCTGCGAGACGACCCGCGCGTCGCCCAGGCCCGCGAGCTGCTGCACCAGGCCCTGGCCGAGCACGCCGGCAGCCTCGATTCCGTCCGCCCGCCCGACCCCGATCGCGCCACCGCTTATCAGCAACTGCTCGATCGCTTCGGCCAGGTCCGCGGCGGCACCCTCTGGTACCCCTACCTCGGCAGCGGCATCGGCCACGGCCCGCTCGTCGAGCTCGACGACGGCAGCGTCAAGTACGACATGATCTGCGGCATCGGCGTCCACTTCTTCGGCCACAGCCACCCCGGCCTGCTCGACGCCTCCATCGACGCCGCACTCGCCGACACCGTCATGCAGGGCAACCTCCAGCAGAACACCGACTCGCTCCGGCTCAGCGAGACCCTGCTCGAAATGGCCACCGCCTCCGACGCCCCGCTCGCGCACGTCTTCCTGACCACCAGCGGCGCGATGGCCAAGGAGAACGCGCTCAAGATCGTCTTCCAGAGGCACGCGCCCGCCGACCGCATCCTCGCCTTCGAGAACTGCTTCTGCGGACGCACCATGGTCCTGTCCCACATCACCGACAAGGCGGCCTACCGCGTCGGCATCCCGCAGACCGTCAACGTCGACTACGTGCCGTTCTACGACGAGTCCGACCCCGAGGCGAGCACCCGGCGATCGCTCGAGACGCTCGAGGCGCACCTGAAGCGCTACCCCGGCCGGCACGCCGCGATGATCTTCGAGCTGATCCAGGGCGAGGGCGGGTACTACGCCGGAACCCGGGAATACTTCACGAAGCTGATGACCCGGCTCAAGGAGGCCGGCGTCGCCGTCATCGCCGACGAGATCCAGACCTTCGGACGCACGACCCGGCCGTTCGCGTTCCAGCACTTCGGGCTCGATCCCCTGATCGACGTGGTGACGGTCGGCAAGCTGACGCAGGTCTGCGCGACGCTGTTCCGAGACGAGTACAACCCCAAGCCGGGGCTGATCAGCCAGACGTTCACCGGCAGCACGTCGTCGATCCACGCGGCCCAGCGCATCCTCGACCGGATGAACGAGGGCGACCTGTACGGCGAGGACGGGCTGGTGGCGCAGCGCGCGGCGCAGTTCCGCCGACGCTTTCAGAAGATCGCGGCCGCGCACCCCGATCGCGTGCGCGGGCCGTACGGCGAGGGGGCGATGCTCGCGTTCACGCCGCTGGACGGGTCGCCGGCGACGGTGAAGAAGCTGCTGACGGCGTTGTTCGACGCCGGCGTGGTGGCGTTCGGCTGCGGGGCGGACCCGATGCGGCTGCGGTTTCTGCCGCCGATGCCCGTGCTCAGCGAACGGCAGGTGGACGAGGTGTGCGACATCGTGGAGCGGGCGCTGGCGGAGGTGGCCGGGGACTGATTCGTCGCCCCGACCCGCTGAAGCGGGTCAGGCCGTGACGTCATTCTGAGTAACCCTTATGAACGCCGACCCCCCCATGGTCATCATGCGGCCGATCCGCCTGGAGGACCTCGACCAGCTCGTCGAGCTGATCAAGGACGCCGGCTTCGGGCTGACCACCCTGCCCAAGGACGCCAAGCTGCTCAAACGCCGCATCCTCGACTCCCTCGGCGGGTTCGAACGCCTGCACGACAACCCCCGCAAGGACGAGACCTTCCTCTTCGCCATGGAGGACCTCAAGACCGGGCGGATCGTCGGGGTCAGCGGCATCCTCTCCAAGATCGGCGGGTTCGAGCCCTTCTACGCCTACCGCATCGAGACCACCCACCACCACTCCGAGACGCTCAACGTCCACAAGGAGGTGCGGGCCCTGCACCTGATCTCGGAGCACAACGGGCCCAGCGAGATCGGCAGCCTGTTCCTCTCGCCGAAGTACCGCAAGGCCGGCAACGGGCGGTTGCTCTCGCTCGTGCGCCTGCTCTTCGTCGCCGAGTACCCCGAGCGGTTCGACGAGAACGTGATCGCGGAGATGCGTGGCGTGATCGACGACCACGGGCGCAGCCCCTTCTGGGACGCGATCGGCAAGCACTTCTTCGAGATCGACTTTCCCACCGCGAACTACCACAGCGCGGTGGACAAGCGGTTCATCGCCGACCTGATGCCCAAGCACCCGATCTACATCCCGATGCTGCCGGCCGAGGCGCAGGAGGTGGTCGGCCGGGTGCACCCGCACACGGAGCCGGCCAAGCGGATGCTCGAGCAGGAGGGGTTCCGCTTCAGCGGGATGGTGGACATCTTCGAGGCCGGGCCCGTGCTGACCTGCCCCCGCGACATGATCCGCACCGTGCGTGAGAGCACGGCCGGCGTGCTGGCGGACATCACCACCGAACGGATCGAGTCCGAGGAGCACATCCTGGCGAAGGTGGACGGCGAGTTCCGCGCCACGCGCGGGCCGGTCGAGATGCTCGACGGTGAGAAGTTTCGGATCGAGTACGATGACGCGCTGGCGATCGGCGTGAAGGTGGGCGAGCGGATGCGTGTCGCGACGCTTCGCCCCAAGGTCAAGGAGCCGCCCCGCAAGTGAGCGACGAGCGCATCCACCTGATCAACGGGCGATGGCAGGCCGGCAAGGGCGAGCGGTTCCGCTCGACGGACCCGGCGACGGGAGAACCCGCGTGGTCGGGTCGGGCCGCGAACGAGGAGGAGGTGGACGCGGCGATGGCCGCCGCCCGCCGCGCGTTCGAGGCCTGGGCCGACACCGACCTGGAGCAGCGCGTCGCGGTGCTCCAGCGTTACGCCGACGTGGTCAAGGCCAACCGCGAGCCGCTGGCCGAGGCGATCTGGCGGGAGACGGGCAAGCCCAGGTGGGAGTCGCGCAGCGAGGCGGACCTGCTGGTGGCCAAGGTCGGCATCTCCGTCGACGCGCTGCGCACGCGCCAGGCGGTGCGCTCGGTCGAGGTGCCCAGCGGCACGGGCTACACCCGCTACAAGCCGCACGGCGTGGTGGCGGTCTTCGGGCCGTTCAACCTCCCCGCGCACCTGCCCAACGGGCACATCGTCCCGGCGCTGCTGGCCGGCAACGCCGTGGTCTTCAAGCCCAGCGAGCGGACGCCGCTGGTCGGGCAGAAGATGGGCGAGCTGTTCGTCGAGGCCGGCCTGCCCGACGGGCTGGTCAACGTCGTGCAGGGCGGCCGCGAGACCGGCCAGGCCCTGATCAAGCACCCCCGCCTCGACGGGCTGTTCTTCACCGGCAGCTTCGCCGGCGGCCGGGCGATCCACCGCGCCCTGGCCGATCGACCCGACAAGATCCTCGCCCTGGAGATGGGCGGCAACAACCCCCTGATCGTCTGGGAGGCCAAGGACCTCGACGCCGCCGCCTACCACGCCGTCGTCTCGGCCTACATCACCGCCGGCCAACGCTGCACCTGCGCCCGCCGCCTCATCCTGCCGGACAACGGCAGCACCCCGGCGCTGCTCGCGAAGCTGCGCGACCGCATCGAGCGACTCCGCGTCGGCGTGCCCGACGACGAGCCCGAGCCGTTCTACGGCCCGCTCATCGACGCCGACGCCGCCGATCGCATGCTCGATGCCCAGAAAGACCTGGCCTCACGCGACGGCGACGTGCTCATCGAGATGAAGCAGGACCCGCACGGCACCGGCTGCCGCGCCCTGCTCAGCCCCGGCCTGATCGACGTCACCGAAGTGGACGACCGGCCCGACGAGGAGTGGTTCGGCCCCATGCTCCAGGTCGTCCGCGTCTCTGACTTCGGCGCCGCCCTCGCCGAGGCCAACCGCACCGCGTACGGCTTGGCCGCCGCCCTGCTCAGCGACAACGAGTCCCGGTGGAAACAGTTCTACCACAAGGTCCGCGCCGGCATCGTCAACTGGAACGGCCCGACCACCGGCGCCTCCAGCAAGCTGCCCTTCGGCGGCGTCGGCAAGAGCGGCAACCACCGCCCCAGCGCCTACTTCGCCGCCGACTACTGCGCCTTCCCCGTCGCCTCCATGGAAAACCCCACGCTCTCGCCGCCCGCCAAGCCCATGCCCGGCCTCGACGGCTGACGCGCCGCCACCGCCCACCTGCCGACGGCCTTGCTTTTTTCACCCCCGCCGCGCCACGGATCGGCGGATCGTGAGGCAGCCCGCCAGCACCAGCGCTAGCGTGCTCGGCTCGGGCACCGCGCCGTCGTCCACGCCGGTGCCGAAGTTCGTCTGCCACAGACCAAGGTCGAATCCGTCCACGTCCCCGTCGTCATCGAAGTCCGCGCTGAGGTCGTCTCCGAACATCATGAACTGCGTCTGCCAGATGCCCAGATCGAAGGCGTCCACGTCGCCGTCGCCGTCCGCGTCGCCGACGACGGGCCCGGTGTCGGTCACGTTGGCCTCGAAGCGCCCGCTGATCTCGACGGTGTCGCCGGCCGAGAGCGTCCCCTCCAGGTTGAGCAGCATCTCGTTCCACGGCGCCATGAATCCGATGCCGGGGCCGAGCGCGTCGGCGGCGTCGAACGCGATCACGCCCTCGCTCTGATCGTGATGCTCGCCGGCGGTCATCAGGTCGTCCGCGAAGAGCGGCTGCTCAAAGAAGCCGAAGCTTCTGACCAGACCGTCGAACGACCGCACAAAGGCGGAGGCGATGGGGTTGCCTGACGCCGCACCGGTGAGCGAGACATTACCGTCGGGATCGGTCTGGCTCGTGCCGTCGGTCAGCGTGACGTCCATGGTCGCGGACAGCGGCGCGTCCTCGAACTGGGGCTCCATGCTCGCGAACGTGTTCAACCGAATGTCCGTGGGCTGGTTGGTTGTGTTCTCGATGACAAGTGTGAAAGATATGAAAGGATCGTAATCCCCTTCCCACTCATCGAAGACCTCGTCGACCACGTCTTCGAACTCCCATCCGTCTAGCGTGTTTGGCGCGAAGGCTTGGCTGAAGCTCACTATGTTGGCGGCCTCCAGAACGATGGAAAAGATCGCGTCATCGGGCACCTCATCGTCCGCCAGCGCGGACCGGTGAGGGGCGATCATGATGATAGTGACCAGCGCCGTGATTGTCGTTCGCGGGGGCATCTTCATGACTTCTTCTCCTCGCTCAGTGACGTACCGATCGTCTGGCGATCCGGCCTCGGCGAATCGGGATCGGGCGTCTGCACCCCGGCACGCGCCCGGTGGACCGTTGCACGCGACCGAGGTTGGCCCGGCCGCGGCGGCCCGCATCAGCGGCGAGCATACCGACAAAAAGGCTTGCATTCATGCGTAAATTTGCGTACCCTGCAAGCGTGCTGGGGCACGTCTTAGAGGGGGTGTCAGCGATGGCTGAACCCGGACTTGAGGACCACACGGCGTTGAGCCGATTCCTGCACGAGCTGTACCGCCCGCGCGGGCCGGAAGGTTTCGCGCAGTGGGCGGTGGAGGCGATCCCGCGCATCGTCGGCTCGGAGCTGACGTCGTTCAACACCATGGCCCTGTCGGTCCCGCGCGCCTCGTTCGTGACCACGCCCGAGCTGGAGGACGCCGATCAGCGCATGGCCGAGTTCGCCGCGCTGATGCACCAGCACCCGTGCATCCGGCACGTGGCACAGACGGGCGATCACGGGACCGTCAAGATCTCGGACTTTCTCAGCGCGAAGCGGTTTCATCAGCTGGACCTGTATCAACGGTTTCACAAAGATCTGGGCGTCGAGGACCAGATGGGTTTCATGCTGGACGTGCCGGGCCGGGAGGAGGTGGCGATCGCGCTGGCGCGGCCGCGAAGGAGCTTCACCGAGCGCGACCGGCGGATGCTGGAGCTGCTGCGGCCGCACGTGTCGCAGGCGTACCGCCGGGCGCGGTCGATGGCGCGGCTGCGCCGGGCTCTGCACGAGCGGGCGGGGTCGGCCGAGGGTTCGGAGGGTGTGTGCCTGATCGAGCTGACGGCGACGGGGCGGGTGGTCGGCGCGTCGAGGCGGGGCCTGCGGTGGCTGCACCGGTTTTTTGACGGTTTTGACCGTTGGCCGGACCGCGCCCCGCGGGCGCTGGTGGAGTGGGTGCGGGCGCGGGGCGGGTCGCCGGCGGGGCCGGGGGCCACGCTGGGCCGACGGCGCGGCGGCGAACGGCTGCTGATCCGCGTGATCGGGACGGACGGGGCCGGCGGGGTGACGCTGGCGCTGCAGCGTCGGAGCCGCCGCGCGACGGCGGAGGTGAGCCGGCGGCTGGGGCTGACGGCGCGGGAGGTGCAGGTGCTGCGGGCGATCGAGGCGGGGCTGGAGAACGTGGAGGTCGCCGCGGCGCTGGGGGTGAGCCCGCGGACGGTGGAGAAGCACCTGCAGAACGTGTACGAGAAGCTGGGGGTGCGGAGCCGGACGGCGGCGGTGGCGCGGCTCAGGTGGAGCTGACGGCCCGGCCGGGCTTGGGCGGGCGGGTGCGTGTAGGCCGGCGTGGGGGGCGTGGCGGCGCGGCCGCGGCGGCACCGTCTTCCGTGACCACCGGCTCTTCGACCGACGGAGCGGCGCGTTCGGCCGGCGCCCGCGTCGCCTTGCGGTCGTCCTGCTGCTGGTCGTAGAGGCTCAGCAGCGACAGCAGCCAGGCGAGGCTGGCCTCGGCGCCCTGGTTGTCGCTGACGCCGTGGGCTTCGAGGCAGTCGTGGCACCCGCCGGTGGTCTGGTCGTACAGGGGCAGGTGCAGGTCGTTGTCGCCGAGGAACCAGTGCAAACAGCGGTGGGCGCGGTCGAGCCACTTGCGGTCGGCGGTGACGCGGTAGGCCTCGAGGCAGGCGTCGATGGTGTCGGCGACCTCCATGGGCTTCTGGTTGAACCGTGCCTTCTGCCCGCCGCGGGGCATCCAGCCCTCGGTGCCGATGGGCGCGAACTGGCCGTTGGGCCCGGACTGGACCTCGTAGAGCCACTCGAGGCTGCGCAGGGCGACCTGGATCATCTCGTCGTTGAACATCCATCGACCGGCGAGCAGCAGGGCCTGGGGGAAGCGGGCATTGGCGTAGGTGAGGGTGTCCAGCAGCCAGGGCCAGTCGTCGGCGGCGTGGGCGTGGAAGGCCTCCATGAGCTTGTGGGCGAGCTTCTCGCGGACGCGGCGGGCGCTGCTGTCGCCGCTGAACCGGCGCAGATAGGCGTGGATGCCGATCAGCGAGAACGCCTGGGCCCGCGGGTGGGCGAGCTGCTCGCAGGCGGGCAGGGCGGCGTGGAAGAGGTTGGTCGCCAGGTTGATGTGCCCGCGCAGGTGGCCTCGGGCGACGGCCTCGCCCAGGCCCCAGATCGCCCGGCCGTGCGAGTCCTCGGCCTCCTCGTCGTGGGCCCACCGCCGCGAGAACGACATGCGGTTGCGGAATCGGCCGGTCTCCTCGTCGAAGGCGTGATCGAGAAAGCCCAGGTACCGCGTCAGCAGCTCGTCGAGGTGCGCCCCGGCCGAGAAGGGCATGTGCTCGTGGACGAGCAGCACGCAGATCAGCGCCAGGGCGTTGTCGTCGGTGGCGTAGCCGTGGCGGCGGTCGGGGATGGTGCACTTGGCGTGGCGGAAGATGCCCACGTCGTCGGTGAGCAGGCGGATGTGGTCGAGCTTGATCTCGGGCAGCTCGTGCTCGGGCGTGGTGTCGGGCACGTGCCCGCCGCGGACCGCCGGCTTGGGGTGGCGGTTGCGCTGCTCGCGGACCTCGGCGAACAGGTCCAGGTACTCATGCGCGACCTCCTGCCAGCGCATCCGGCGTGAGAACTGATAAGCCCGTTTGCGGATGGCGTGGCGTTCGGTCTCATGGTCGAACAGCTCGACGATCGCGTCGGCCAGGGCGTCGGGGTCCTTGAACGGCACGAGCTTGCCCCGGCCGTCGGCGAGCATCTCCTGGGCGTACCAGTAGGGCGTCGAGACGGTGGCCTTGCCGGTGCCCAGCGCGTACGCCAGCGTGCCGGAGGTGATCTGCGCCTCGTTGTGGTACGGCGTGACGTACACGTCCGCGGCGCCCAGGTACTCGATCAGCTCGTCGGTCTCGACGAACTTGTTGACGAACTTGATGTGCTGATCGACCTTGCGTTCGGCGGCGCGGCGGCGCAGGCCCAGGCGGTAGTCCTCGCCCTGCTCGGCCATGACGCCCGGGTGCGTCGCGCCCAGGACGATGTACACCACGTCCGGGTGCTTCTCGACGACGCGGGGCAGCGCGTCGATCATGTTCTCGATGCCCTTGTTCGGCCCGAGCAGGCCGAACGTCAGGATCACGCGCTTGCCCTCGACGCCGAACTGATCCTTGTAGAAGTTCGGGTCCACGAACGGCACGTCGGGGATGCCGTGGTGGATGAGGGCGATCTTCTCGTCGGGGACCTCGTAGACGCCGGTGAGGAACTCGCGGGCCCGTTCGGCCATGACGACCAGGCGGTCGCACTCCTCGGCGAGGCGTTGGGTGACCTCGACCTGGTGCTTGTCCGGCTCCTTGAGCACGGTGTGCAGGGTGGCGACGACGGGCATGCGCAGGCGGCTGACGAAGTCGAGGATGTGCCGGCCGGCGTCCCCGCCGAAGAGCCCGAACTCGTGCTGCAGGCTGCACACGTCCACGTTGGACATGTTCAGGAACTCGGCGGCGAGGCGGTACTCGCCCGGGCGGTTGCGGTTGATCTCGAACCAGACCCGCGGCGGGTAGCGGTACCCCTCGGGCCGATCGTTCATGGCCACGGCCCAGTTGGTCACCCGGGGGTCGGCGGCGGCGATGGCCTCGGCCAGGTCGGCCGTGAACGTCGCGATCCCGCACCGACGGGGCAGGTAGCTGCCCACGAACGTCACCGTGCTCAGCGTCTGCCATGATCCGATCGGCTTGTCAGTCATGCCCTGTCCTGCTCGTTACGTCGCTGCGTGGATAGGAGATGGACGATCTGAGAGCGGGCCGGCGGGCCCGGGTGCGGGCGCAGCGCTCGACGCCACACCTGTCGCGGCTCGGCGAGCGGCGGCGGCGACCCCTCGTGATCGTCCCCGATTCCGGTCTGGCGTATCATAAGGCCGCTACCACGCCCGGGCAACGAATCGGTCAAACCCCCGACGGGCTCGGACCGATGTTCCACCACAGCGCGTCGTGGGCGCGTCGGCTTATCGGAGCCGGCCTTACCCCGCGACCCGACAGGGCGGCACCGCACCATGAAAGGCATCATCCTCGCCGGCGGCCACGGAACGCGGCTGTACCCCCTCACCCGGGTGGTCAGCAAGCAGTTGCTGCCCGTCTACAACAAGCCCATGATCTTCTATCCCCTCTCGGTGCTCATGCTCGCCGGCATCCGCGAGGTCCTGATCATCAGCACGCCCCAGGACCTGCCCCACTTCCGCCACCTGCTCGGCGACGGCTCGCGCTGGGGCCTGTCCTTCTCCTACGCCGAGCAGCCCGAGCCCAAGGGCCTGGCCCAGGCGTTCCTGCTCGACCGCGACTTCATCGGCGACCAGCCGGTCTGCCTGATCCTCGGCGACAACATCTTCCACGGCGCGGACCTGCGCCGCCAGCTTCAGGAAGCCGCCTCACTCCAGGAGGGCGCCACCGTCTTCGGCTACCCCGTGCGCGACCCGCAGCGGTACGGCGTGGTCGAGTTCGACGCCGACGGCCGGGCCATCTCCATCGAGGAGAAGCCCCAGCGCCCCAAGAGCCACTTCGCCGTCCCCGGGCTCTACTTCTACGACCACCGGGTGACCGAACGGGCCGCGGC
>CAYSIX010000044.1:0-22343 GCA_964431205.1 uncultured Phycisphaeraceae bacterium | reverse complement strand
CGTCGCCTCCTTGGCGATGTTCGCATTGCTCTGCTACGTGAGCTGCCTGGCCCGGCGCATGCCCAATCCTAGGTTCGCCAAGCGCACCCGTGTGGTCGCGTGGGGGATACTCGTCACCGGCCTGCTGGGCGCCATGGTGCAGGGGTACGGGCACGCGACGGCTACCGTGGCAAGCATCGCGCCGCTGACGTCTCCCTCTCCGATTCATCAGCCGACAACCCCCGCCACGCCGACGACGCCGGGCCAGTCGCCACCGCCGACCGTCGTGCAGCCGTCGCCAACGCCCGGTTCGGCCACAAGCGCACCGACCACGACGACGTCGCCCTCGGGCGCGGTCACGACCACGCAGACGGTCACGCACCCCAACGGCGAAACGGTCACGACCAAAACGACGGTGGAGCCCGACGGAACCCGTCGCGTCGAAACGACCACGCGGGACGCGTCCGGCCAAGTGATTCAGCAGAGCTTTCGCGTGACGAGCCGCTCTCAGTTCTCGTATACGCCCTCCGGTTGGTTTACCATCGCGACGTTCACCCTGATGATTCCCGCCATCGTCTTCTGGATCTGGGCGCTCGTCCTGGCGTTCCAGTACCGCAAGGCGCTGCTCACGGCGCAGCGATACGCGCGGCTGACGCGCGGGGAGCGTGTGCGCGAGCCGCTCTAGGCCTGAAGGTGCTCGTCGCGCACGAGCGTGTCGGCCTCGATCGGCCGGGCCAGTTCGCTGCCGAGCACGGCGTCGAGCTGCGCCGCCGGCAGCCCCGTGCCCGGGCGTTTGATCGTCAGGTCTTCGCGGCCGAGCACGTGGCCGCTGGGCAGGTCGCGGGTCGCGCAGAGGCTCTGGCGGCTGGTGGTGCGCACGTCGTGCTCGATGGGCAGGACGCGCTTGCGGCGCGGGCCCATCGCCGTCGCCGCGGCGCGGACCCGTCGCACGTAGTCGGCGAAACCCGGAGGGTCGAGGCTGGCCGCGTGGTCCGGCCCGCGCGCCGCGCGGTCGTGCGTCAGGTGCTTTTCGAGCACGACGGCGCCCGCCGCCACCGCCAGCGCCCCGGTGTCCGGGTCGGGCGTGTGGTCGGAGTAGCCCACCGGCAGGCCGAACGCCTCGCGCAGCACGCGGATGCCCGACAGGCACGCGGCGTCGAACGGCGTGGGGTACGCCGAGACGCACTGCAGCAGCGCCCCGCCGGGCGCGTGCCCGCGCAGCAGCGCCGCCGCCGGCTCCAGCTCCTCCAGCGTGCTCGCGCCCGTCGAGATCACCACCGGCCTTCGCAAGGCGGTGACGGCTTCGATCAGCGGCGTGTTCACCGCGTCCGGCGAGGCGATCTTTACCGCGTCGACCGCCAGTCGTTCCAGCGCCGCCGCGTCCTCCCGGCTGAACGGGGTGACGATGAACCACAGCCCGCACGACCGCGCCTCGCGGCCCAGCTCGCCCACGGCCTCGACCGACAGCGTCAGCTCGCGCAGCATCTGCCGCGGGTCGTCCGCCGACTCGCGCTGGTACGCCGCCAGCACCGCCTCGGCCGAGAGCAGCCGCTCCGGATCGAAGAGCTGGAGCTTGACCGCGTCGGCGCCGGCCTCGGCCGCGGCACGCACCAGCTCCGCCGCACGCCGCGGCTGGCCGTCGTGGTTCACGCCCAGCTCCGCCACGACCATGACGCGCGGCGGGTGCTGGGCATCGGCGTCGGCGAACGGCAGGGGCCCGGGCGGTCCGGCTGGCATCGCCGCATCGTAACGAACCGGCCCACGCCGATCTGACTTCCGCGCCAAACTGGCTACGATTCGGTCCCATGAATCGACCGAACGACATCGAGCGGGGTGCGCGGCGGGCGGCGTCACGGCGGTCGAGGGCGGTGCGCCGTGGGGGTCTCGTGCCGGCGCTGAGTGCGGCGCTGCTGGCGTGGGCGCCGCTGGCGTGCGAGGACGAGACGATCCGCGAGTACGAGGTGGCCAAGGATCCGACGGCGGGGCGGGAGCCCGACGCGCAGCGTCGGGGCGGGTCGGGCGCCGCATCACCGACGGACGCCGGGGCGATGGGCTCGGTTCCGGTCAGCGGCGTGGCGTCGCCCGGACGCGTGCTGAGCTGGGAGGCGCCCGAGGGCTGGCGGGAGTCGGCGGAGGCGCGTCCGATGCGGGTCGCGACGTTTTTCGCGGGCGATGAGGCGTCGCCGCTGGAAGTGGCGGTGACGGCGTTCCCCGGCGACGTGGGGGGGGTGCTGGCGAACGTGAACCGCTGGCGTGGGCAGCTCGGCCTGCCGGCGGTGCAGGCGGACGAGCTCTCGGGCATGCTCGAGCCGATCGAGGGCGACGGGGTCAGCGGGTTCGTGGTGCAGATGCAGCAAAGCGAGGCGGGGGCGTCGGGTCAAGTGCAGGGGATGCTCGCGGCGTCGCTGGAGCCGGCGTCGCGGGACGAGACGTGGTTCGTCAAGGCGATGGACACGCCGGCCAAGCTGGCGGCGCATCGGCAGGAGTTTCTGGCGTTCGTGCGATCGTTCCGAACGGTGGAAGCGGGGCGGGAGTCGCCGCCGCCGGACGCCGCGGCGCCGATGCCGGAATCGAACGGCCTGCCGGGCCCGGTGCTCAACGGCGGCGAAACGGAGCGCGAGCGATGAGCGCGGTCGCGCCGGTGACGATGCTGCTCAAGCCGCTGGCGTCGCTGCGGCTGACGGTGACGCTGATGGCGATGTCGATGTTCCTGATCTTCGCCGGCACGCTGGCGCAGGTGAACGACAGCACGTGGTCGGTGGTCGAGCGTTACTTCCGCAGCCTGTGGGTGTGGATCGATCCGGGGCTGTTCGTGCCGGGCGGGGCCGGGGACGCGTCCTGGGCGATCCCGTTCCCCGGCGGGTTTCTGCTGGCGGGGCTGCTGATCGTGAACCTGATCGCCGCCCACGCCGTGCGATTCAAGCTGACGCGCAGGCGCTTCGGGATCGTGCTGCTGCACGGCGGGCTGATCGTGCTGCTGCTGGGCGAGTTCGTCACCGGCCTGTACGCCACCGAGGGGAACATGACGATCGTCGAGGGCGGGTCGGCGAACTACGTCGAGGACATCCGCACGGCGGAGCTGGCGGTGATCGACCGCTCGCCGGCCGACCGCGACCGCGTCGTCGCGATCCCGCACGCGCTCCTGAAGCGTCCCGGCCAGACGATCCGCGACCCGCGCCTGCCCTTCGACGTCACGATCGAACGCTGGATGCCCAACTCCCGCCTGTTCGGGCCCGCCATGGCCCCACCGGACGCGCGCCCCGAGGCCACGCGCGGCCTGGGCACGCGCATCGCCGTCATGGGCATCCCCCGCGTCTCCGGCGTCGACGGCCAGACCGTCGACGTGCCCAGCGCCATCGTCTCGCTGTCCCGCGACGGGGAGTCGCTCGGCCGCTGGCTCGTCTCGGCCCACCTCGAGCCGACGCAGACCGTCACCGTCGGCGATCGCTCGTTCGACATCGCCCTGCGCTTCAAGCGCACCTACAAGCCCTACACGATGCACCTGATCGACTTCCGGCACGACAAGTTCGTCGGCACCGACAAGCCGCGCAACTTCTCCAGCCTCGTGCGCCTGGTGGACCCGTCGCAGAACGAGGACCGCCGCGTGCTGATCTACATGAACAATCCCCTGCGGTACAACGGCGAGACGTTCTACCAGTCGGCGTTCCTGCCGGACGACTCGGGGACGGTGTTGCAGGTGGTGAACAACCCCGGGTGGCTGCTGCCATACGTCGCCTGCGGGATGGTGGCGACGGGGCTGGTGCTGCAGTTCGGGATGCACCTGATCGGGTACGTGCGGAGGGTCAGCCGATGAGACGGCTTTTGCCGTGGATGCCGTTGCTGGTGGTGGTGCTGTCGGGGGCGTGGCTGGCCTCGCGTGCGACGCAGCCCTCGCCGTCGCGGCCGTACGACCTCGAGACGTTTTCGCGTCTGCCGGTCTCGGCCGAGGGCCGCGTCAAGCCGCTGGACACCGTGGCGCGCAACAGCCTGATGATTCTCAGCGGCCGGCAGGAGCTGCACCACGAGGGCCAGACGTATCCGGCGATCCGCTGGTACCTCGACGCGGTCGCCCGGCCGCAGGAGGCCGCGGCGTACCGCGTCTTCCGCGTGGACGACCCGAGCGTGCTGGCTCTGCTCGATCGCCCGGGCGAGCCGAGCGTGCGCCTGAGCTTCGACGAGCTTTCGCCGCACCGCCGCGTGATCAACGAGCAGGCGGTGCTCGCCTCGCAGGTGCGATCGCGCTTCCGCAACGCGTACCAGAAGCACCTGCTCGAGCTGTTTCAGCGGATGCAGCTTTACCTCGAGCTGCAAATGACCCACCGGCCGTACCTGATCCCGCCGCTGGCCGAGGGCGAGCAGTGGGCGCCGCTGGCCGACCAGGTCATGCGCCCGCACGGCGACGGGTCGCTGCACCCGGCGGCGCGATCGCTGGCGCTGATCTTCTCGGCGTATCAGCAGGAGGATCCCGCGCTGTTCAACCAGACGCTCGGAGCGTACAGCGAGGTGGTGACGGCCCGCCTGCCGCGGAGCGTGAACAAGGCCGACTTCGAGGTCTTCTTCAACCGCTTCGCGCCGTTCTATCACGCCTCGGCCCTGTACGTGTTCGCGTTCCTGCTCGGCTGCGCGGGGTTCGTGCTGCGTCAGGCCGGCGGCGGCCAGTGGTCCGGCGCCCTGACCCGCAGCGCGTTCTGGCTGCTGGTGTTCACGCTGCTGATCCACACGTTCGGCCTGGCATCTCGCGTCTACCTCCAGGGCCGCCCGCCGGTCACGAACCTCTACTCCTCGGCCGTGTTCATCGGCTGGGTCTGTGTCGGCCTGGCGCTGGTCGTCGAGCGGTTCAGCCGACTGGGCCTGGCCAGCATCGCCGCCGCCGTCGTCGGCTTCATCACCCTCGTCATCGCCCACCACCTCGGCGGCGACGGCGACACCATGGAGATGATGCAGGCCGTGCTCGACTCCAACTTCTGGCTCGCCACCCACGTCGTGACCATCACCATCGGCTACTCCGCCGCCTTCCTCGCCGGCGTCCTGGCCATCGCCTACATCCTCATCGGCGCGTTCACCCCCTGGCTGACCGACCGCCTGGCCCGCGAGCTGACACGCATGGTCTACGGCGTGGTCTGCTTCACGCTGCTGTTCAGCTTCGTCGGCACCGTGCTCGGCGGGATCTGGGCCGACCAGTCTTGGGGCCGCTTCTGGGGCTGGGACCCCAAGGAAAACGGCGCCGCCCTGATCGTGCTGCTCAGCGCCATCATCCTGCACGCGCGCTGGGGCGGGATGATCAGGCAGCGCGGGATGATGGTCCTGGCCGTCGGCGGCAACATCGTCACGAGCTGGTCCTGGTTCGGGACGAACATGCTCGGCGTCGGCCTGCACTCGTACGGGTTCATGGACTCGGCGATGTTCTGGCTGGCGACGTTCATCGTCAGCCAGCTCACCATCATGTCGGTCGGGCTGCTGCCGCTGCGGTTCTGGCGCAGCTTCGCCGACCCGGCGCCGCAGGGCGTCAGGCCCGCCAATTCACCGCCCCGGCGTCGCCGCCCCACGCCGGCACCGCTGCCCAGCCCCGACGCCTGAGCCGCCGCCACGCCGCGCCTTTTCGCCTCAGCGCTCAGGCCTGATCACCCCGCACGCCGCCCCTTCATTTGACCCGCCGCGGCCGATCTGGTCTGATGTGGGGCTCTGGCAGGGCGACTGTCGCTCTGAACTTCACAGGACCCGCGGAGCCGAAGCCTCGGCCGAGCACCGAAGAGGGCCCGACCCGGAAGCGCCAGCGACGGGCGGGTGAAGATCGTGGCCAACTACACCGGACCGAAGGTCAAGCTGTCGCGGCGGGTGGGCGTGCCCGTCGCCGACCTGCCCAAACACACCACCAAGCGCCAGCTCAACCCCCCGGGCATGCACGGCTTCCGCGGCCGACGCCTGCGCGACTACGGCGTCCGCCTCAACGAGAAGCAGAAGCTGCGCTATCACTACAACGTGATGGAGAAGCAGTTCCGCAACTACGTCGACAAGGCCGGCCGCGCCAAGGGCAACACCGCCGAGAACCTGCTGCGCATGCTCGAGGTCCGTCTGGACAACGTCCTGCGCCGCCTCGGCTGGGCCCGCTCCATCTGGGCCGCGCGCCAGATCGTCGCCCACGGGCACGTGATGGTCAACGGCCGAAAGGTCGATCGACCCTCCTACCCCGTCTCGGTCAACGACGAGATCACGATCAAGAAGGACAACTGCAAGAAGGTCGTCCGTGACAACCTCGAGACCATGGCCGGGCACAACGTCCCGGCGTGGCTGAGCTTCGACCCCTCGACGCTCACCGCCCGCGTCCTCGACGTGCCCACGTCCGACCAGATCCCGTTCGACGTCAACGTCAACCTGATCGTCGAGTACTACCGCTAAGCCGAGGGCGGATTGGACCGCTGCGCGAGGCGGCGCGTCCGCCGCCGACTCACTCCCACTCGACCTTGTCGCCCGGGACCCGCCGATCGACCGACGCGGCCACGTCGAACTCGAACAGCCGCCCCGGCTCGGTCACACGCACGACCTTCACCGCCCGCACGCGCTCCAGCGACACGAGCTGGTCGCCCAGGCCGTTCGTCCCGCTCTGGCTCGCCCAGTACCGCAGCCAGCGGCCGCCGTCGGCGTCGCGGTACCAGCCCAGGAACACGACCGCGTGCCCCCCGCCGTTCGTCCACGAAATATTCATGAAGTCGCCCGGCCGGGCCCGCCGCGGCTCGACCGCCTCGCCCATCCCCGTGTACTGCACCAGCGCGAAGTGATTGCCGAACCCGTCGTCGTTCCAGTGGCCCCACAGCTTCACGCCGTCCTCACGCCGACCGCCGTCCGGCTCCTGCATCCGCGCCGCCTCGGCTCGCTCGGCGCTCAGACGCGACGCCCCGTCCGGGTACAGCCGGTTCATCGCCTCGACCCACGCCGCGTACGTCGCGCCCGTGCAGTAGCTCGTCGGCCGCGGCGGGTCGATCAACGCCGTCTCGAACAGCGTCAGCTCGTACCCGATCGGTGACGAGGGCGGGTCCAGCGTCCGCCCGATCAGGTAACCCCCGCCGTCCATCGCCCGCGCCTGCACCGCGTCGATCGCCTCCAGGATCAGCCGGTTGTACCCGTCCACCAGCGAGCCGAACAGCTCGCCGTGACGCACGTGCTGGGCCGGCAGGTGCGCCAGCTCATCATCGAGGAAGAACCACTCGCCGTCGTCCGTCGTGGGCTGGCTCGGCAGCGCCGGCCGTTCGGCACCCTCACGCATCGCCTCGCCACCGCTCGCTTGGTGCGGCGTCGCGCCCCAGACACTCGTCGCCGCCGTCAGCGACAGCAACCCCAACGCGAAGCCGCTCGCCCATCGCATCGTCCGCATCTTCGATCCTCCGCCAGAGATGACACCGGCCCCGGCGACCGCCACACGCCCGCCGCCCCATCCAGTAAACTCCGCCCGCACCACAAAATCAAGGAGCACGCCTCATGGCCCTGATGCAAGGCAAGCGTGGGATCATCTTCGGCATCGCCAACGAACGCAGCTACGCCTGGTTCATCGCCAAGCAGCTCGTCGAGCACGGCGCCCGCTGCGCCTTCACCTACCTGCCCATCGGCAAGATGGAGCACCGCGTCCGCAAGGCGGCGGAGTCCCTCGGCGTCTCCGACCCCTGGCTCCAGCCCTGCGACGCCAACTCCGACGACGACCTCGACCGCGTCTTCGACCAGTACAAGGCCGACTTCGATTCGCTCGACTTCGTCGTCCACTCCATCGCCTTCGCCGACAGGGACTACCTCAAGCCCGACACGTTCCACAAGACCCCCCGGCAGGTGTACCTCAGCGCGATCGACACCAGCGCCTACACGCTGCTGGCCATGGCCCAACGCGCCCTGCCCCTGGTCGACCCGCAGCGCGGCGCCGCCATGGTGAGCCTGACCTACTACGGCGGGGAGAAGGTCACGCCGGGTTACAACGTCATGGGCATCGCCAAGGCCGCGCTGGAGCACACCACGCGGTACCTGGCCTACGAGCTGGGCGAGCCGTCACGGAACATCCGGGTGAACACGATCTCCGCCGGCCCGTTCAAGACGCTCGCCGGCGCGGGCGTCGGCGGGATGGACGAGATGATCGCCCACCAGCAGCGCAAGGCCGCCATGAAGCGCTGCAACACCGGCGAGGAGGTCGGCGACACCGCCGTCTACCTGCTCAGCGACCTCGCCACCGGCGTCACGGGCGAAACCGTCCACGTCGACTGCGGGTTCAGCATCGTGGGCATCTGAAGCGCCGCGGGTAGGCGAGGCGTGGAGGAGTCAAGCGTTGAGGAGTCAGGAGGGGAGGAGTCAGAAGTCAGGAGAAAGACGCGAGCGCCACCGGCTTGGCGGGCGGCACGACGTGTCCGGGCGAAGGCCGTTCGCTCGGGCTCGCGGCTATCACCGGGCGTCCGACAATCGCCACGCGAGGCTCGCGGCCATCACCGGGCGTGCCCCGGACGCGAGACTCGAAACCTTTCCTTCTGATGGTGTGACGCGTCACAGGCGCGCGATGGCCGTACAATGTCCGACATGGAATGGATCACGAACTTTCTGGATCACCTGTGGGACCTGTCGCTGGACGCCGGGCCGTGGCTGCTGCTGGGGATGCTGGCGGCGGGGCTGATTCGGGCGTTCGTGCCCGACGGGCTGATGCGGCGTTGGATCGGCGGACGGGGCCTGGGGTCGGTGGTGCGTGCGGCGATGATCGGGGCGCCGCTGCCGCTGTGCTCGTGCGGGGTGATCCCGGCGGCGGTGGGGCTGCGTCGTCAGGGGGCGTCGAAGGGTTCGACGGTGTCGTTTCTGGTCGCGACGCCGGAGACGGGGGTGGACTCGGTGGCGGTGACGTACGCGTTGATGGGCCCGTTCATGGCGGTGGTGCGGCCGATCGCGGCGGTGGCCAGCGCGATCGTGGCGGGGCTGAGCACGTCGTGGTTCGCCGGCGGCGAGGCGGAGCCGGCGTCCGGTGGGGCAGGCGGCGTACGGGGTGCCGACGCGGCCGGGGGCGATTGTTGTGGCACGAGCGGTTGCTGCGGGAGCGAGGGGGCCGGGGGGTTGGGCGGCGGCGATGCCAAGGTCGCTGCGGCGGCGCGTGCGCCCTGGCGTCAGCGTCTGAGCGAGGGGATGCGTTTCGCGGTGACGGACCTGATCGACGACCTGGCGTGGTGGCTGCTGGTGGGTCTGCTGCTGGCGGCGGCGGTGATGACGTTTATCCCGCCGGCGGCGCTGGCCGGCGTGGGCGGGGGGCTGGCGGCGATGCTGGTGATGCTGGTGGTGGGGATCCCGATGTACATCTGCGCGACGGCGTCGACGCCGCTGGCCGCGTCGCTGCTGCTGGCGGGGGTCTCGCCGGGGGCGGTGCTGGTGTTCATGCTGGCGGGGCCGGCGACGAACATCGCGACGCTGGGGATCGTGCGGCGTGAGCTGGGCGGGCGTGCGTTGGGCACGTACTTGCTGGGGGTGGGGGGCACGGCGCTGGTGGCGGGGCTGGCGACGGACTGGCTGGCGCGGCGGTGGACGATCGTGGTGGCCGATCAGGTCGAGCACGCGGGGCACGTCGTGCCGCACTGGCTGGCGGTGGCGTCGGTGGTGGTGCTGGTGGTGGTGGCGATCAAGCCGCTGCGGCGGGCGCTGGGCGGGCTGGCGGTGCGGCGGCCGACGCCGGCGGTGGACTCAGCGCCGGACGCGACGGCGTGAGAGGGGGTGGACGCGGGGGGTGGCCGATCCGGGCACCGGCGGGCAGGCCCGCCGGCTGAACGTCACGGCCATCACCGGGCGTCCATCGAGGCGCACCGCACGGTCGCAATCGACCGTGGCACCCGACCCGCCGGCTGAACGTCACGGCCATCACCGGGCGTCCATCGAGGCGCACCGCACGGTCGCAAGCGACCGTGGCACCCGACCCGCCGGCTGAACGTCGTCGCGATCACCGGGCGTGGGCGACGCTGCGGAGACGCTGCTGCCAGATGGAGACGTACTCGGGTTTGAGCAGCAGGTAATACATGCGGCCCTCGGCGGACTGTCGGCCGGCGAGGCGTTCGGCGCGGGGCCCGATGCCGAAGTAGATGTCGCCGCGGCCGGCGGCGCGGATGGCGCCGCCGGTGTCCTGGTCGAACAGCAGCTCACGGAAGGGGGCCTGGCCGCCGGTCTCGGTCGGCGCGGTGGTCTCGACCCAGACCGGGGCGCCGCGGGGGAAGATGGCCTTGTCGGTGGCGAGGGTCCGCATGGGGGTGACGCGGAAGCCGAGCGAGCCGGCGGGCCACTGGTCGCCGTCGTACTCGGTGAAGAAGACGAAGCGGTCGTTCTGACGGATGTAGTGCTCGAGCTCGTCGGGGTGCTGGTCGAAGTATCGGCGGAGGGCGGGGAGGCTGAGGCGGTCGGGGTCGAGCTTGCCGTCGGCGACCAGGAGCCTGCCGATGCTGGTGTAGTCGTGGCCGTTGTTGCCGGCGTAGCCGACGTGCAGGGTCGAGCCGTCGGTCATGTGGAGTCGGGCGGAGCCGTTGACCTCGATGAGGTAGGCGTCGAGGCGTGAGGGCAGGTAGACGAGCTCGAGGCCGGCGAGGGCGCCGGAGCTGACGAGTTCGCTGCGGGTGGGATAAGGCAGGAGGCCGGCGTCGGTCTGCCGACCCCGGGTTTCGCCGGTGGCGGGGTCGCTGACCAGGTCGTCGGGCCGCTTGTAGATCGGGAAGCGGTAGGGGGGCGTGGGGGTGCGGGCGGCGCGGAAGATGGGCGAGTAGTAGCCGGTGAGCAGGACGGTGCCGCGGCCGTCCCATCCGACGGAGGCCCAGACGTCGAACTGCTCGTCGAGCGCGGCGGACAGCGTGCCGGGCGGCTCATCGGCCAGAGCACGCAGGGCGAAGAGCGAGGCTTCGACCTGTTCGTGGCTGATCGGGCCGATCGGGAAGAACGCGCGTGAGGAGCGGTAGCCGAACCAGCGGAGGCTGCGGCCGAGCGCTTCACGGCAGGCCGGGTCGCCGAGCTGACGCGCCAGCGGCGTCAGGTCGGGCCGGCGGGACGGGTCTTCGATCTTGCGCAGCGCGAACGCCCCGGGCGGCAGCGGCGTCGCGTAGCGCGGCTCTTCGACGACCTGCTTCTGACACGCGCCCAACGACAGCGCAAGCGCGAGCAGAAACATCGCGAGCGATCGGAACGTCCGACTTGTCAGGTGCATCGATGCGGCCTCCTTGCCTGCCCGACGGGATCGGGTCCTGTTTACCGGCCGACAAGGATACGTCGGGCCGCGGGGGTCAGCCAGTCGCAGGAGGCTCGGTAGGACCGGTGCCCGGCTGCGCGCAGCCTGTCCGTTCCGTGCGCCCGTGCTCACCCGCTCGGCTCGGTGACGGCGCCGGGGCGCAGGATCGCCGCGAGGCCGGTGTCCGTCGGCATCTGCTCCGATGCGAGGACGAACACCTTCCCGCCATGACGGAGGGTCAGCTCGGCGACGTCGTCGAGAACATCGTGCCCGGTTCCGTTTTCTTTCGAATCGAGCGTGACTTGACCGGACTCGTTGTCGACCGAACCGGGCAGGGAGCGGTCGGCTTCGACGACGAGCGTGTCCACGCCGCCCTGAGCGGCGGCGCGGGCGACGGCTTCCACGCGGTCGCTGGCCGACTGATGCTCCGCGGCCGCGTGGTAACGATCGCGCAGCTCACGCAACCGCTGGTCCAGCGTCGGTTTCACCGTCGCCCACGCCAGCTCGCCCAGCTCGGGTGTCTCGATGTCCTTGAAGGGGTCGCGCTCGACACCGCCGTCGATCAGGCGCGACTGATGGCAGGCGTCGCGAAAGTGGCCGTGGTATTCCGGCAGGGCGGCGAGGACCAGCGGCACGTCTTCGTGGTGGTGACGTGCAAGGGCCTCGTCGACGCGGCGGAAGTAGCGTCGCAGCTGGCGGTCGCGCTGGTCGCTGTCGGCCGGCTCCATTTCGCTGCGCTTCGACTTGGTGACGTGGTCGGGCGGGCCGAGCGCCTCGACCATGCTGGCCGGGACGTCAGGATGCAGGCGCACGGCTTCGAGCCGATCACGCTGGCCGTCGTACAACGCGATACGATCGACGCTGAGGCAGAGCAGTTGGTACCGCGCGGCGTCCTGAACGATGCGGATCAGAGGCTTGATGTGGAAGTGGTCGGCGACCGCGACCGTCAGCGGCACCTCGCGTGCGATTCGCCGATGTTCGATGCCTTGGCGGTTGGCCAGCACGATCAGCCCCTGGCGCTGCTGACGCCAGAACGAATCGTCCTGGAGCCACTGATCCGCGAGCTCGAACAGCGGGGCGGTCACCTCATCGTTGTCCTGCGCGGTCTTGTCGTTCTGTGACTGGTCGAGGGCTTGGCGCAGTTGCTTCAACGCGTTCTTGAAGCGGACGCGGTTCGGGTCAGCGTCGTTCGGTAACGGGCTGGTCGGGATCAGGATCGTCACGTGCGTGCCGGGCGTGCCGGACTCAACCCACCGCATCAGGTCCTGACGGGTGACGGGGGACGCGGGTGGTGTCTGGGTCGAAGTCGCGGTGTTGCTCATGGTAATGTTCCTGCTCGTGCCCCGCCCTGAGTTTCTGGATGCACAAGCGCATCCTAGGAGTCGAACGGGCGCGACTTCCACGTCGCGGGCTCCGCGCACATCGCGGGGACGGTCGCTCGGTTTGTCCGCGACGTGGGTGCGCCGCCCGCCGGACCACGGGAGAGGCATGAAACCAGGTGGAACAGGGGTGCGCAAGACTCAAGCGGTTCCATCCGCTACAATCCCGGAATAGGGCGGCGTGGCTTGCGGCGTCGCGTCAGGGCTGACACATGAGCGATGGCCTACCGTGAGCACCACTTGTCATGTGTGGAATCTGCGGTGAACTGACATTCAACGGCGCGGCGACCGACCCGGCGTCGATCGGGCGGATGACACACGCCATGGCCGCGCGCGGCCCCGACAGCAGCGGACTGCTGCTGCGCGACCGGATGGGGTTCGGGCATCGGCGGCTCAAGATCATCGACCTGACCGAGGCGGCCCAGCAGCCGATGATCGACCCGCACCTCGGCCACGCGATCGTCTACAACGGCGCGATCTACAACTACCCCCAGCTCCGCCGCGAGCTCGAGGTCAAGGGCTACAGGTTCTTCTCCACCGGCGACACGGAGGTCATTCTCAAGGCGTATCACGCCTGGGGTGAGGCGTGCGTCGAGCGGTTCAACGGCATGTTCGCCTTCGCGATCAGCGATCGCGACACGGGCCGCGTGTTCCTGGCGCGCGATCGGCTGGGGATCAAGCCGTTGTATTACGCGGAGACGGACGAGGGCCTGCGGTTCGCCTCGGCGCTGCCGGCGCTGCTGGCCTCGGGCGGGGTGGACACGCGGATCGACCCGGTGGCGCTGCACCTTTACATGACGTTCCACGCCGTGGTACCCGCGCCGTACACGATCCTGCGCGGCGTGCGCAAGCTGCCGCCGGGCACGACGATGACGATCGAGCCCGACGGCAAGCGACGCGAGCACACGTACTGGCGGCCGGTGTTCAACCGCGACCCGGAGGAGGCCAGGTACAGCTTCGAGGACTGGAAGCATCGGCTGCTCAGCGAGCTGCAGGCGGCGATCGATCGGCGGATGATCGCCGACGTGCCGGTGGGGTGCCTGCTGTCCGGCGGCGTGGATTCGAGCCTGGTCGTCGGCATGCTGGCACGCAGCGGGCAGGCGGACCTGAACACGTTCTCGATCGGTTTCGAGACCGTGGGCAAGGAAGAGGGCAACGAGTTCCGGTACTCGGACGTCGTCGCCGAGCGGTTCGGGACGCGGCACCATAAGATCGAGGTGGACTCGTCGCGGGCGCTGCCGAGCCTGGACCGCTGCGTCGCGGCGATGAGCGAGCCGATGGTCAGTCACGACTGCATCGGCTTCTACCTGCTCAGCGAAGAGGTGAGCAAGCACGTCAAGGTGGTCCAGAGCGGCCAGGGGGCGGACGAGGTGTTCGGCGGCTACCACTGGTACCCGCCGATGATGCAGAGCCGGGACCCCGTGGCCGACTACGCCAGGGTGTTCTTCGACCGCGACCATGCCGAGTTCACCGAGGCGGTGCACGACGAGCTGGTCGGAGAGGACTACGGCACGGCGTTCGTGCGCGAGCACTTTGATCGGCCGGGCGCGGCGACGGCGATCGACAAGACGCTGCGGCTGGACACGACGATCATGCTCTGCGACGACCCGGTCAAGCGGGTGGACAACATGACCATGGCGTGGGGTTTGGAGGCGCGGGTGCCGTTCCTCGATCACGAGCTGGTCGAGTTCGCCGCGCGGATCCCGCCGGAGCTGAAGGTCAAGGAGGGCGGCAAGCACATCCTCAAGGAGGCGGCGCGGGAGGTGATCCCGGCCGAGGTGATCGATCGCCCGAAGGGATACTTTCCCGTCCCGGCGCTGAAGTACCTGCGCGGCGAGTACCTGGACATGGTTCGCGAGGTGCTCACGTCGCCCGAGGCGCGTCGGCGGAAACTGTTCAAGCCGGCGTACGTGGAGAAGCTGCTGAAGGACCCGGAGGCGCACATCACGCCGCTGCGCGGCTCGAAGCTGTGGCAGGTCGCGCTGCTCGAGAAATGGCTGCAGACCCATCACATCCCAAGCGAGGCCTGATCATGCCGAGCGCCAAGCCCCACCAGCCCGAGCACCGGCTCGACCGGACGAGCGGGCCGTCGGTCCGCAACTGGCAGCCGCCGACCCCGCCGGCCCGCGAGCAGATGCGCCCGAACACCGCGATCGATATGGGCTGGGGCCGGCTCATCTTCGGTCAGACGTACGAGACCAGTCAGGCGCTGGCCGACGAGCTCTGCCGCGAGGGCAAGGGCAAGCGCGACCTGGCGTTGTACCTGCGCGACCCGCACGTCGTGCTCTCGCTGGCGCCGGACCGCCTGTTCCTGGACCCGTCGCACACGTACCGGCTGTGGAGCGACCGGTACCGACAGCGGGCCGAACGTCGCCGCGGCTTCATCATCCGCCGGATCAAGACCGAGGAGGACGCCCGCGAGGCCAACCGCATCTACACCGCTCGCGGCATGGTCACCGCCGACACCAAGTTCATGCTCGACACCGCCGCGTCGCGGCTGCGGACGTACTTCGTCGCCGTCTCCGAGCAGGACGGGTCGGTCCTGGGCACGATCACCGGCGTGGACCACGTCGAAGCGTTCAACGACCCGGAGAACGGCGCCAGCTTCTGGTGCCTGGCGGTGGACCCGCAGTGCCAGACGCCCGGCGTCGGCGAGGGCCTGGTCCGCTACGTCGTCGAGTATCACTTCACGCGCGGCCGACAGTACGTCGACCTGTCGGTCATGCACAACAACACCGACGCGATCCGTCTCTATGAGAAGCTGGGGTTCAAGCGGATCCCGGCGTTCTGCGTCAAGTACAAGAACCCGATCAACGAGAAGTACTTCACGGCGCCGGCGCCGGAAGAGACGTTGAACCCGTACGCGCGGATCATCACGGACGAGGCGAGGCGGCGCGGGATCGTGGTGAAGGTGCTCGACGCCGAGGCGGGCTACTTCGAGCTGCACCGCGGCGGGCTGTCGATCGTCTGCCGCGAGTCGTTGACCGAGCGGACGACGGCGATCGCGATGAGCCGCTGCGACGACAAGGCGGTGACGCGTCGGGTTTTGGAGCGCGCGGACGTGAGGATGCCGGCGCAGCAGCGCGCCGGTGACGCCGACCGGGACAGCGCCTTTCTCCAGCAGCACGGTCGGGTGGTGGTCAAGCCGGCGCGCGGCGAGCAGGGCGCGGGCGTGTCGGTGGACCTGCGCTCGGAGCGGGAGCTGAACGACGCGGTCCGCGAGGCGCAGCGGTGGTGCGAGCAGGTGTTGCTCGAGCAGTTTGTCGAGGGCGAGGACCTGCGTGTGATCGTGATCGACCGGGAGGTGGTGGCGGCGGCGGTCCGTCGGCCGGCGGAGGTCGAAGGGGCGCAGCACCGGACGATCCGGGAGCTGATCGAGCGTTACAGCCGGCGTCGCGAGGCGGCGACCGGCGGGGAGAGCCGCGTCCCGATCGACGAGCAGACGACCCGCTGCGTGCGCGAGGCCGGTTACGAGCTGGACGACGTGCTGCCGGTCGGCGAACGGCTGCGCGTGCGAAAGACCGCGAACCTGCACACCGGCGGGACGATCCACGACGTGACGCCGAAGCTGCACCCGGCGCTGGCCGAGGCGTCGGTCAAGGCGGCGACGGCGCTGGACATCCCGGTGGTCGGGCTGGACCTGATCGTGCCGGACGTGACCGGGCCGGAGTACGTCCTGATCGAGGCGAACGAGCGGCCGGGCCTGGCCAACCACGAGCCGCAGCCGACGGCGGAGAAGTTCATCGACTTTCTGTTTCCCCAAACGGCGGAGAGGTGATCGTGATCTCAGATGCGCGGGCGGAATCACACGACGGTCGGCTGGTCAAGCCGGAAGTGGATCGCGAGTACATGTTGCGCATCCTCCAGGAGCTGCTGGAGATCCCCAGCCCCTCGGGGTACACCGACAGCATCTCGCGGTTCGTCTGCGAAGAGCTGAACCGCCTGGGCATCGAGAGCGCGTTGACCCGCCGCGGGGCGATCCGCGCGACGCTGCACGGCGAGGCCGACCAACCCCACCGCGCCGTCGTCAGCCACCTCGACACGCTCGGCGCGATGGTCACCCGGCTCAAGTCCAACGGGCGGCTGTCCTGCCGGCCGATCGGCACCTGGTCCAGCCGCTTCGCCGAGGGCGCCCGCGTGACCATCTACACCGACTTCGGGCACCAGCGCGGCACGATCATGCCGCTGAAGTCCTCCGGCCACGCCTACGACGACGAGATCGACACCCAGCCCGTGAGCTGGGACCACGTCGAGGTCCGCGTCGACGACCTGTCCCGCGATGAGCAGGAGCTGTTCCACAGCGGGTTCCGCGTCGGCGACTACATCGCCATCGACCCGGCGCCGGAGCTGCTGGACAACGGCTACGTCATCTCCCGTCACCTCGACGACAAGGCCGGCGTCGCCTGCGTCCTCACCGCCGCCAAGCAGATCCGCGAGCTGGGCCTGCGCCTGCCGATCGTCTGCCACCTGCTGTTCACCATCTTCGAGGAGGTCGGCACCGGCGCCGCCGGCGTGCTGCAGAAAGACGTCGCCGAGATGGTCAGCATCGACAACGCGCCCAACGCCCCCGAGCAGAACGCCAGCGAGTACGACGTCACCGTCGCGATGATGGACTCCTCCGGCCCGTTCGATTACCACCTGACCCAGAAGCTGCTCGACCTGGCCAAACACTACGGCGTCCGGCACGGTCGCGACGTGTTCCGCTACTATCGCAGCGACGCGGCGTCGGCCGTCGAGTCCGGCAACGACATCCGCACGGCATTGATCTGCTTCGGCGTGGACGGCTCGCACGGCTACGAACGAACCCACATCGACTCGCTCGTGTGCCTGACCGAGCTGATCACGCTCTACATGCAGTCGGAGCCGGCGGTGCCACGCGACAAGGCCGAGCTGGCCGACCTCGAGGGCTTCCCCGAGCAGCACACCGTCCAGCCGCCCGTCCCCGAGAAACGCGCCCCCGACGCCGTCATCCGCCCGGACCCCGCCATATGACCCGCCGCCTTCGTCATCCCGTCGCCGCCACGCTCCTGGCGGCCGGCTGTCTCGCCGCCGTCGGCTGCGGCGGCCGCGTCGACGCCCCGCCCCCCGACACGCTCATCCTCGCCGTCCAGGGCGACGCCAACAGCCTCGACCCCCACGCCGTCACCGACGCCCCCTCCATGCGCATGATCGAGAACCTGTACAGCACCCTCCTTCGTTACGGCGAAGACTACGAGGCCATGACCCTGCGGCCCGACCTCGCCGAGCGGCACGAGATCTCCGACGACAAGCTCACCTACACGTTCCACCTCGACCCCGACGCCACGTTTCACAGCGGCCGACCCGTCACGGCCGAAGACGTACGCTTTTCCCTGCAGCGCATCCGCGACGAGGGCGTGCGCAGCCGGCACCTGGCAACCATCGACCGCATCGAGACCCCCGACGACCGCACCGTCGTGCTGCACCTGGCCGAGCCGACCGCGCCGCTGCTGACCTACCTCGCCTACCCCATGAACGCCATCGTCGACCGCGAGGCGATCGACGCCAACGGCGGGGACCTGCGCAGCACCGACGCCGGCAGCGGGCCCTACCGCCTCGTCCGCTGGCAGCGCGGCCGCCGGCTCGAGCTCGCCCGGCACGACGGCTACCACCTGCCCGACCTGCCCAGAACCGCCACGCTCATCTACCGACCCGTCGCCGACGAGACCGCCCGCACCACCTCCATCCGCCTCGGCGAGGTCCACATCCTCCACGAGGTCCCCGCCAAGGACCGCGACGCCCTTCAACGCGCCCGGGGCGTCCGCGTCGAGTCCGTGCCCGGCACGTTCTGGGAATACATCGGGCTCAACACGCAGCGACCCCCGCTCGACGACGTCCGCGTCCGCCGGGCCATCGCCTGGGCCGTCGATCGCGAGCAGCTCAACCGCGCGATCAAGTTCGGCCACGCCACCGTGCTCGACGGCGGGCACATCCCGCCCAACCACTGGGCCTACGCCGACCTGCACGTGTACCCCGAGGTCGATCGTGACAAGGCCCGGGCGCTGCTCGAAGAGGCCGGCCACCCCGACGGCTTCACCATGCGCATGGCCGTCGATTCGAGCATCGACTACCAGGTCCGCGCCGCCGAGATGGTCAAGCAGCAGCTCGCCGCCGTCGGCATCCGCGTCGAGCTCAAGGGCCTCGAGCCCGGCGTCTTCTACCAGCAGCTCAACGACCGCGACTTCGACAGCACGCTCGTCGGCTGGCTGGGCTTCGTCGATCCCGACGAGTGGGTCGCCGAGATCTACCACTCCGACGGCGCGTACAACCAGCAGGCGTACCGCAACGAGCGCGTGGACGAGCTGATCGAGCGGGGCGCCCGCGTCCACGACCGCGACGAACGCCGCGCGATCTACCGCGAGCTGCAAAGGCTGATCGCCGAGGACGCGCCGACGGTGTTCCTTTACGTCAACCCGCACACCACCGCGATGCGCGAGGCCGTCGAGGGCTACGTCGTGCACCCGACCGGGACGACGCTGTGGGCGGCCAGCGCGTCGGTGCCGTCGCCCGCGCCCGTCGCCGCCGCCGAAGCCCCGTAACCCGTCTTAAACCATATCAGCATCGACGCCCGCGCCCGCGGCCGGCGTCGCCCGCACCCGACCCCTTGCCATGCTCAGCTACCTGGTCAAACGCCTGTTGATCTCCCTGCTGGTGCTCTTCGGGCTCTCGCTGCTGGCGTTCTCGCTGGTGCGGCTGGTCCCGGGCGACACGGTCACGGCGATGCTCGGCATGAACTACGAGCCCGAGGCCGCCGCACGCCTGCGCGAAAAATACGCGCTGGACCGGCCGTTGGTCGTCCAGTACGCCGTCTGGCTGGGCGGGATCGTCCGCGGCGACCTCGGGCAGACCACCGGCGGCCGCCCCGTCGCCGCCGAGCTCGCCGAGGCCCTGCCCGTCACCCTCCAGCTCGCCGGCCAGGCCCTGGCCTTCGCCATCCTCGTCGGCATCCCCCTGGGCATGCTCGCCGCCGTCCGCCGCGGCAAGCCCACCGACGCCGGCGTCTCCGTCATCAGCCTCATCGGCCTCTCCGTCCCCGGCTTCTGGGCCGGCACGCTGCTCATCCTCGTCGTCGCCCTGCACCTCGAGATGCTGCCCTCCGGCCGGTTTGTCCCGTTGACCGTCGACCCCGTCGAGAACCTCCGCCACATGATCCTGCCCTCGATCGCCCTGGGCCTGGCCGTCATGGCCGTGCTCACCCGCATGACCCGCTCCTCCATGCTCGAGGTCGTCGGCCAGGACTTCGTCCGCACCGCCAAGGCCAAGGGCGTCAGCCCCTTCGTCCTCATGGCCAAACACGTCGCCCGCAACGGCATCATCCCCGTGCTGACCATCGCGGGCCTCCAGGCCGGCTACCTGCTCGGCGGGTCCATCGTCATCGAGGAGGTCTTCTCCCTGCCCGGCGTCGGGGCCCTGGTCCTGCGCGCCCTGGGCGATCGCGATTACTCGTCGATGCAGGCCGTCATCCTGCTCATCGGCGCCGTGTTCCTGCTCGTGAACTTCATCGTGGACGTCCTGCACGCGTGGGCCGACCCGCGCGTCAGCCTGGAGTAAACCGTGCGACGGCTGATCGAGGTCTGCCGAGAGCTGACGAACATCCCCGCCGCCGCCGCGGCGCTGGCCGTCGTCGCCCTCTTCGTCGTCCTGGCCGTCGGCGCCCCCTGGATCGCCCCCGAACCGCCCCTGGCCATCAGCGACGCCCTGCTCGAACCGCCCAGCGCCGCCCACTGGTTCGGCACCGACCAGCTCGGCCGCGACATCCTCAGCCGCGTCATCTACGGCTCACGCATCTCCCTGCGCGTCGCCCTCTCCGCCGTCGGCTTCGCCCTGCTGGTCGGGTCGCTCGTCGGCCTGCTCGCCGGCTACTTCGGCGGGTGGACCGACACCCTGCTCAGCCGATGCATGGACGTCATGTTCGCCATCCCCGAGGTCCTGCTCGCGCTGGTCGTCATGGCCATCATCGGCGTCGGGCTCAACGAGATCACCCTCGCCATCGGCATCGTCTACGCCCCCATCTTCGCCCGCGTCTGCCGCGGCGCGGTCATCAGCATACGGGAGCAGCCGTACGTCGAGGCCGCTCGCGCCCTCGGCCTCCCTCACCGCCGCATCATGCTCCGCCACGTCCTGCCCGGCGCCACCCCGCCCCTGATCGTCCAGACCACCCTCTCGCTCGCCTTCGCCATCCTCGCCGAGGCCGCCCTCTCCTTCCTCGGGCTCAGCGGCGAGACCGACACCCCCTCCTGGGGCATGATGCTCCGACAGGGCAAGGACATGATGCAACTCGCCTGGTGGGTCGCCGTCTTCCCCGGCCTCGCCATCACCCTCGCCGTCCTCGCCCTCAACGTCCTGGGCGACAGCCTCCGCGACGTCATCGACCCACGCATCCGGACGGAGTGAGGGGCCGTCGGGCCAGAGACCTGTCGCATAAACCCCCTCACTTGACTGCCTGCATAACGGAGGGAAAAATGCTTCAAATGTCCTGTGCTTAGGGGACGCAGGCCTGTTAGGGAGTCGCAAGATGAAGCAGGCTGCTGTTACGTTTATTCAAGTTGATCAGAAAAAGCACAATGTGAACGATCGTGACGCGAATACAAATATCCTCACGGCCGTTCTGCCGTTGGTTGTCGAGTACGAAGGCAAACGCTATGAGGGTCTATCGGTACGAGTAACCCAGCCATACGGTAGCCAGTTTGAGGCCGAACCTCTCGAGGTGGGCCGGGTTGAAGGTAAGTTGCCCGTTCAGCTTTCGCACGACCAGATGAGCGACGCTGCCGACGATTACTATCGACATTACTTTGGTTCGACGGGGAGTGCGATCGGGTTCAGCGGGGGAGGTTCCATTTTGATGCAAGATAATGCAGTAACAGGACCCGGTGCGCAGAAGACTTACTTGGTCGACGTTCTGGACGAGTCCGCCGGTTGGTAATCATGCCGCGGCCCCAAATGGCCGCCAGATTGGAGGTGCGCCTTGAAGGCGGTTTTGTTCAACGCTGAAACTGCCTGCAAGCTCGTCTCAACATGAGACAGTGGGCAGCCGCCCCCGCCGCGTTAGGTTCGGGCCGGGTATGGACCACGGGGAGTCGCGGATCGCGCGCTAAGGCGCGCTAGCCAGAGCACACGATATTCACTTCATTTGAGCGCGACCCGGACCGGCCGGTCCCGGGCGGGTCTTTATTCTTCGATAGTAATCCGGCGGGGCAGGCTCCGCCCTACGTATGGCGACCGGTGCCGGAGGGTAGTGGCTCGCCACGATCCGATGCCGATTGTAATCTTCGTAGGCGTTGCGTTCCAGATCGGCGGCATTCTTGGCGGCCAAGACACGGGTCTCACGACGCGGTTACAGCCACACGGACGCGGGGACGGACACGCCCCGTGTAGGCCGAGTCGTTCATCAACCACCGAGTACGCAGAGTTCACCGAGAGGAAGGCGGCAAGCATCGCTGCCGTTTTGATCCGTCCTCTGTGCCCTCCGTGTTCTCCGTGGTGGGTTCCTGCCTCTCTCCGCGGGGTCCGCGCCGCGGCGGTTCGTCTTTCCGCCCGCTTGACGCGAACCGAACGGAATGCTAACATGATCGGTCGTCGCGTTCCGCGCGGCCGCTGCGCTCTTTGACAAGTCAATCCGAGCCGTGGAACCGCAGATGGACGCCGATGACACCGATGGAAGAAGCCCAAGGCCCGGTGGGAGCCATGGGCAACCGCCAGGTCGCCAAGGCCGCCAGGAAAGCCCCTTTTGTAAAGCCAGACTGGGACTTGACTTGGCGCTC
>CAYSIX010000043.1:0-22384 GCA_964431205.1 uncultured Phycisphaeraceae bacterium | reverse complement strand
CATTGTTCTGGGCAAGGGCGTGCCCGGGCTGGGCGGCCTGCACGTGCTCGGTACGGAACGCCACGAATCCCGCCGGATCGACAACCAGCTCCGTGGTCGCTGCGGCCGGCAGGGCGACCCCGGCAGCTCGCGCTTCTTCCTGTCGTTCGAGGATGAGCTGCTGCGGCTGTTCATGGGCGAATGGGTGCTCAAGGCGATGAGTCGCCTGGCCGGCGATGACGAGATGGTCGTCGAGCACAAGTGGGTCAACCGCGGCATCGAGAACGCCCAGAAAAAGGTCGAGGAGCGGAACTTCGAGATCCGCAAGAACCTGCTCGAGTACGACGAGGTGATGGAGTACCAGCGCAACGCGTTCTACGGGATCCGCCAGGAGGTGCTCGAGGGACGCAACGTCAGCCGGATCATCTTCGACTACATCGGTGACGCGGTGGTCGACGCCGTCGAGACGTACATGACGACGGACTACGTGGCGACGCAGGTCGCCGAGTGGTGCCGGCAGAACCTGGACGTGAGCGTGGACCCGGCGAAGATCCGCCTCGACGACCTGGAGGAGCTGCAGGAGATCGTGCGAAAGGCGGCTCGGCACGAGGTGCAGCAGACGATCGACGTCACGCTCGGCGAGTACATGTCTCACGACGTCCCGCCGGACGAGTGGGACCTCAAGGGCCTGTCGCAGTGGGCGATGAGCCGCTTCAACGTGGACCTGAAGCAGAATCGCCTCCGCGAGATGAACCCGGCCGAGGTGGCGCAGGAGCTGACCGAGGCCGCGATCGAACAGATCGACCGCAAGGACCTCTCGGGGCTGGAGAAGTTCCTGGTTCCCCACTACGGCACACGCGCCCTGGCGAACTGGGCGCGGAACAAGTTCGGGATCGAGCTGGTGCCCGAGGAGCTGGACAAGCTCGGCATGGAGCAGGCCGGCGAGCAGATCCTGGCCCAGGCGCGAGACGCCTACCGCCGCCGGGAGATCACCTACCCCGTCGAGTTCATCCTCGAGGTCGTGTTCCAGGGCGCTCAGCAGGATCAGAACTGGGCGATCAATCAGCTCGTGACGTGGGCGAATCAGCGGTTCGAGGCGGGATGGACGCCCGAAACCGTCGTCGGGCTCAACGGCCGGGAGGTCCAGGAGCGCCTGATCGCGATGGCCGAGCAGTGGCTCGAGCAGGGCAAGCTCCGCGAGCAGGTCGAGCAGAAGCTCGGCGAGATTGGCGGCGACACCGAAGCGTTGATCGCGTGGATGCGGCAGCGGTTCAACGTCGCCGTGGACGAGGACGAGCTGCCCGACGACGCGGACGAGCGCAAGGCGTTTGTGATGGGACGGGCGCGCGAGGCGATGCGTGTGGAGCTGACGCAGCTCGAGCGGTTCGTGCTGCTGCAGATCCTCGACAACGCGTGGAAGGACCACCTCTACGCGATGGATCAGCTCAAGGATTCGGTGGGTCTGCGTGGCTACGCGGAGCGCGATCCGCGGATCGAGTACAAGCGCGAGGGCGCCAACCAGTTCCAGGAGATGCAGCGGACGGTGCGCGATCGCGTGACGGAGCTGATCTTCCGGGCGCGGCTGACGCCGAACGTCCAGGTGCGCAGCGCGTACGGCGACCAGCAGCGGGCGCAGCACGAGACGGCGCCGGCGGGGGCGGGCGTGGCGGCCGGGACGGCGGCCGGCGGCGCTTCGAGCCAGGCCGACGCCGGGACGGCCGAGCAACGCGCCGACCTCGACGCCGCCGACCGTGCCGGCGGTCGCGCCGCACGCCCCATGACGCGCAAGCAGCGCCGCGCCGCCGAGGCCCGCGAACGCAAGTCCGGCGGGACGCGCACGAAGCAGCGCAAGCGCAAGAGCCGATGAGGGCGGCCGCCGCGGCGGGGCATGCTCAGAGCCGCCGCGCGGCCGGTCCGTCACGCCGATGATGGTCCGGAGACGCTGGCGCTCTCGGTCGAGGCCGCGACTTGCACTTCTGCCCATCGCGCCAGGCTCCGCCTGCGGAACCACAGGGTGATCGCTACGCAGCCGATCAGCCAGACGATGAAAGCGAACAAGGTCGGCACGCAGGCCACCCAAAGTGGCGCGGCCTCGCTGCCGTAGGTCCCCGTACTCACGTTGAGTCTGTGCCGTGGTGAAGAAAGTTGTTTTAGGCGCGCGGTCCACCATGCCGAGGTCGCCTCGTCCATGTCAGCGGCCAGCGATTTTATGTCGAGCATCGCCTCCAGCACCTCGACCGCCGTTTCCATATGCGCCGTCATTTCCGTATCCGGGTCCTGACCGGTCGTCGCCTTCCACTGCTGAATGAGGATGTTGCGCGTGAGCGGTCCGGTGGGAAGTGGCGGCTGCGGTCCAGTGAAATAGGGTGTGCCGACTGGCACGCCGGTGCGGGCGTCAAGCTCGTACCAGAGAATTCCTTGCGGGTCGGCGTCGCGAAGCACGATAGACATGGCCGTTGGTTGAACGCTCCCAAGGGGCACAAGAGGCCACTTCACTTTTTCACCTGACCGGGTGCCAGTGAACGCCCAATCGGCCCCATCCCCTGACTCCTGCACTCTTACGTTGAGCGAGTACGTCACCACGCGGGTCGCCTGATAGAAATACCACGTCCCCGGGACTGCGAGGATCAGGATCGCGGCGGTCCAGAATCCCAATGCGTTGACCCAGTGCCGGCGCACGGGTTTGCCGGGCGGCCAGACGCCGGCCCGGGTCAGGTCCAGTCCGCACTCCGGGCAGTCGCCCGCCGTAATGCCACGCAGGTCGTACCAGCACTTCGAACAACGCACCGACTCGCGCGGCCGCCGGTCCAGCACCCGCGAGATCGCCCGACACACCGCCCACAGCCCAAGCAGCGCAAAGAGCAGCGCGGTGACGACGACGATCATCCCGATCAACTCGAGCTTCGTGTCGAGCGACATGGACCTGCCCTCGGATCGCCTCAATCCCGCTGCATCATAAGCACATTCGACCTCACAGAAGTCCGGCGAGCACGCCGTCGGCGACGAAGAGGCCCGTATCCGTGAGGCGCAACCGTGCGTCACTCTTTTCAAGCAGGCCGGCATCGATCAGCTCGTCGATTGTCCGTCGCCGTTCGTCCTCGGGCTCAAGCTGGGAGTCCAGCCAGGCAAGATCGACTCCCTGACGCAGGCGCAGGCCGAGCATCAGCGCCTCGCCAACCCGCGCCGCACGCGGCAGGTGCTCGAGATCCGTGACGGGGGTCGTCGGTGCGCCGGAGAGGTACCGTCCGAGGTGCGGCTCGTTCTTCCATCGCCAGCCGGCGACGTGACTGGCCGCGGACGGCCCGATGCCCAACCAGTTCTCATTACGCCAATACATGAGGTTGTGCCTGCACGGTCGGCCCGGACGACACCAGTTCGAGACCTCGTAGTGCTCATACCCGGCGTCAGCCAGTCGCTCGATCACACGCTCGTACAGGGCCCGTTCAAGGTCTTCGCCCGCCTGGCGGACGCGACCAAGCTGGAGCTTTCGCGTCAGCGGCGTGTTCGGCTCAAAGATCAGGCTGTAGCAGGACAGGTGCGTCGGCTCGAGGGCGAGCGCGGCGTCGAGGTCGGCGTCGAGCTGTTCCAACGTCTGACCGGGAATGGCGAAGATCAGGTCGAGGTTGATGTTGTCGATGCCGGCCGTGCGGAACCGGTCCACGGCGCGGCCGACGTTCTCCGGTTCGTGCCACCGTTCCAGACGCTGGAGCAGGTCCCGGTCGAAGGACTGGGCGCCGATCGATACACGGTTGACGCCTCCGGCGGCGAGGGCTGCGGCCAGCTCGTCGGTCACGGTCTCGGGGTTCGCTTCAACGGTGAACTCAACGACTTCGTGGAGCAGGCCCAGCTCGGAGAGGCGATGGAGCAGCCGGCGCCAGAGATCCGGGCGGAGCAGCGTGGGGGTGCCGCCGCCGACGAACAGGGTCTCGGGCCGCGGGCGGTACGTCTCCGTGACGCGGTCAAGTTCTAGAATCATCGCGTCGACGAACGCGCCCTGCCGATCGCGACCCGGCCCATCGACGAGACTGTAAAAGTCACAATAGTGGCACTTGTGAAAGCAGAACGGCACGTGGAGATAGAGGCCGTGGATCGTTGAGGGGGCCTGGTCGGCGCGCAGGTGGGTTGGCGTTTGTTGATGCGATGGAAGGGCGGGGCTAGACTCCGAATTGACGGTGGCCGTCACTTCGGTCGTTCGAGAGCTCGTCATGAACGTCTCGCTGGTCATGTTCAAATCCGACGGCAGCCGGCATGACTTCCCGTTGCGGAGTGACCGGATCGTGATCGGTCGGCGTCACACGTGTGACCTGCGGGTGCCGGTGCCCTCGGTTTCGCGAGAGCATTGCGAGCTTCGGATCGACCCGCCGCGCGTGGTTCTGCGGGACCTCGGCTCGAGCAACGGCACGTTTCACAATCATACCCGCGTGGAACGGGCGGAGTTGGCGGCGGGCGACACGATCACCGTCGGGCCGGTTTCGTTTACGGTGGTGATCGATGGGAAACCGGCCGAGCCTCTTCGGGCGTTGCCGGACTCGACCGAGCCGGAGTCAGAGCCAGCGGAGCGATCACGCGGCGTGGAGGCGACGTCGTCGGGCGACGCCGACACCGTTGAAGCCGTCGAGCTCGACGACCCCGTGGCCGCGCTGGACCGGCTGGCGCGTGCGGAGCTGGAGCAGGACACGACGACGACGTGGACTTTTCCGGACGATGAACCGGACGAGGCCGAGGATCGAACCTCGCCATCGTGATCGTGTGATGGGATTTGGGGCCGGTAAACTCCGGCCAGGCGCGTGACGCCACGCGGATCAGTCAGCGGGCTTCTCACGTTCCACGACCGCGGCGTCTGCTTCCGGCTCGGGCCGCTTCGCCGGGGCCGGCACGTGGATCCGCATCCCACAGTTCCGGCAGCGCACCGTCTTGCCCCGCGCTGTCGGCGGAACGGACAGCACCTTGCGGCAATTCAGATTGGGGCAGATCATTCTCACGATGGTCGTGGCCATCAGGCGCTCCGGAACCGCGGTCAAGGCGGTCCAATCCCTACAACTTATCGAGCATCGTCGTTCGGGACTTGACCACGGCGGGTGAAAGGGTGTGAGCGGGGGCCTCATCGCCACGGCTGACGGATCTTGCTCGGGAAGCATCGGCGGCGCCGCGGGCGTTGCGGGTTATTCGGACGTGGTTGTCGGCGCAGGTGATCACTTGCGTCGAGGGATCGATATCAGAGAGCGTTCGACGCCCGCGCGGCGCGCTGGCCGTTTCGGAACAGGCTGCCGATAGAATCTCCGTCGGAGCGGTCGATCGAGCGGCGTCGCTTACGCCGAGGCCGCCCGGGCCGAGCGATCCTCAGGCGGTCGATCAGGGAGCAGCAGATGGGCTGGGAAGCATGGGTGACGTTGGCCACCATCGGGCTGATCGCCTTCGGACTGCTGCGCAACCTGGCGGCGCCGGAGACGCTGCTGCTCGGGGCGTTGGCGTTGCTGATGACGCTGGGGGCGATCCCGAAGAGCCGGTTTCCGGACCCGAGCCAGATGGTCGCGGGCTTTGGGAACGAGGGCCTGATCGTCGTGGGGGTCCTGTTCGTCGTGGCCGCGGGTTTGAGCCAGACCGGGGCGATGCAACTGATCACGAAACCGCTGCTCGGTCAGCCGCGCCACCCGTTGGTCGCGCAGACGCGGCTGATGCTGCCGGTGGGCGTGCTCAGCGCGTTTCTGAACAACACGCCGATCGTGGCGATGTTCATGCCTGTCGTCAGCGACTGGTGCAAGAAGTCGGGGATGGCGCCGTCCAAGCTGTTCATTCCGCTGAGCTATGCGGCGATTCTGGGCGGGATGTGCACGCTGATCGGCACCTCCACCAACCTGGTGGTCAACGGTCTCTTGAGTGCGGACCCGACTGTGGGAGGGATGGGGCTGTTCGAGATCGGCGCGGTGGGACTGCCGTGCGCGATCGTCGGCCTGATCTACATGCTGGTGCTGGGCCGATGGCTGCTGCCCCGACGCCAGGCCGCGCTCAGCGCCGCCGATGACCCGCGGCAGTACACGGTCGAGATGATCGTCGAGCCGGGCAGCGCGCTGATCGGACAGACGATCGAGCAGGCGGGGTTGCGCCACCTGCCCCAGCTCTACCTGATCGAGATCGATCGGGACGGAGAGGCGATCACCGCGGTGCCGCCGACGGAGGTCCTTCGGCCGAACGATCGTCTCGTGTTCGTCGGCGTCGTCGAGTCGGTGGTGGACCTGCGCAAGATGCGGGGCCTGACGCCGGCGACGAACCAGGTCTTCAAGATCAACGCCCCTCAGACGCAACGGTGTCTGATCGAGGCGGTGGTGTCGAACAGTTGCCCGATCGTCGGGCGTACGATCCGTGAGGGACGGTTTCGCACGAACTACAACGCGGCGGTGATCGCGGTGGCACGGAACGGCCAACGGATCAACCGCAAGATCGGTGACATCGAGTTGCAACCCGGGGACACGCTGCTGCTCGAGGCGCACCGCGACTTCGTCGAGCAACAGCGAAACAGCCGGGACTTCTTCCTGGTCAGCCCTGTCGAGGGGTCGACGCCGCCGCGGCACGACAAGGCGCCGTTCGCGCTGGCGATATTGGCGGGGCTGGTCGTCGCCGTGGCGGGGGGATGGCTGACCATGCTGAACGCGGCGTTCATCGCGGCCGGTGCGATGGTCGTGACACGATGCTGCACGTCCACGGAGGCGAAGCGATCGGTGGACTGGCAGGTGCTGCTGGTGATCGGCGCGGCGCTTGGAATCGGGCAGGTCATGCTGACCACCGGCGCCGCCGGCGGCGTCGCCCGAGGGATGCTCAACGTCGTTGGCGACCACCCGATGCTCGTGCTGCTGGCGGTCTACGTCATGACGAACCTGTTCACCGAGCTGATGACCAACTCTGCCGCGGCGGTGTTGGTCTACCCCATCGCGCGCGAAGCGGCGCAGTCGATCAGCGTCGACTTCATGCCCTTCGCCGCGGTCATCATGATCGCGGCCTCGGCCGGCTTCGCCACGCCCATCGGCTACCAGACCAACCTTATGGTGTTCGGTCCCGGCGGCTATCGCTACAGCGACTACCTCAAGGTCGGGCTGCCGCTGAACTTCCTGGTCATGATCGTTGCCGTGTCGCTCACGCCCTGGATCTGGCCGTTCTGACGGGCGGATCATCCGGCGGGTATTCCGGCGGACAGACCCGCAACTGGATCCGTCGAAGCGACGCGTGACGGCACGCGGTTACCAGCCGCTCCCGCAGCCCGGACCGCAGCGTCCGGTCCAGCTCGTACAGGTGGGCGCTGTCGTCGACGCCGACGTGCAGCACACCCCGCGAGAACCGTTCCAGTCGGGTGTGTGCCGCCAGCTCCGCCGGCACGTGCTGCGCCCACAGCTCCGCGATGCCCGCCAACTGCCGGTACGGCCGATCCACGTCGCGGCGGAACTGCTCGGTCAGGAAGCGCAGGCTCAGGTCCGGCGCCTTGCGGTTCCGGAACCGGCGCAGTCTCTGCATCCTCGCCTCGTCACCATCGGGCGTCATGACGATACTCTAACGCACTCTGCCGGCCGGGGCGACGTGTTAGGATACGGCACGCGATGGCGCACGGGGCGCCCGGAAAGGAGGCAGTCTGACATGATCAAGCGCAGCGAGATGCGTCGGCACCAGGAGCGGGCCGCGGACATGCTCGACCGTGCCGGGATCCGACTGACGGACGCCGAACGCGAGCAGATCGAGGTTGCCGAACTCGGCCTCGGTCACGTCGAGCAGGAGGGCCTGGAACTCGTCGTGTACGTCAATACAGACCGGTATTGTGCGAAGGAGCTCGTGCTGTTTCCGCGTCAGACGTGTCCGGAGCACAAGCACCCGCCGGTCGGCGACGATCCGGGCAAGATGGAGACGTTCCGCTGTCGATCGGGCAAGGTCTGGCTGTACGTCGAGGGCGAGCCGACCGCTCAGCCCAAGGCGCAGGTGCCAAAGGGCAAGGAACGCGTGTACACGGTCTTCCACGAGATCGAGCTGAACCCCGGTGAGCAGTACACGATCCCTCCGAACACGTTGCACTGGTTCCAGGCGGGGGACGAGGGCGCGATCGTCTCTGAGTTCTCCAGCACCAGTCGAGACGAACACGACATCTTCACGGATCCGGCGATTCAGCGTATCCCGCAGGTCGTCGAGGATTGACGCGACCGCGTCGCCGGCATACGGGTCCGCCATGACCTCCTTTGTCTCGTGGGTGACTGCCAATGGCGAAGAAAGACCGTCGCACTCCCGACACGGCCTCACCGTTCAACGCCTCCCGCTTCGAGCACCCCCTTCAGCTCGGTGGCATCCGCACGGGCACGCTTGACTTTCCGAATCCCAGCGGCGGCCGGTCCTGTCGCGTCGCTCACGTGGACACGGGCGCCGGGCTTCGCTACGTCGTCGCCATCGATCGCGGCGGTGACATCGTCGAGGCTTCCCACCGCGGGATCAACCTCGTCTTCCTGACGCCGAACGATTACGCTCCGCCCGGCCACGCCTACCAGCGCGACGCCGAGTGGCTCGCCAGCTGGCCCGGCGGCTTGCTGACCACCTGCGGTCCCCAGCACATCGGCCACCCACGCGTGGAAGACGGCGTGCCGGTCAGCCTTCACGGCCACCACAGCAACACGCCCGCCGCCGTCATCGCCGTTCACAACCCCGATCCGCAACGCGAGCGCTTTGACTTCCAGCTCGTCATGCGCGTCCGGGATGCCCGGATGTTCGGCCCGACGGTCGAGGTCGAACGGACGGTGAGCGGTCGGCTCGGCGAGCCGGTCATCCGCATCGTTGACCAAGTCATCAATCGCTCGGATCGGCCCTGTTCACACAGCTTGCTCTACCACGTGAATCCCGGCTACCCGCTGCTCGACGAGGGCGCGCGGCTGATCTATCGCGGTCGCGCGCACGTGGCCGCTGGCGGGCCCAGGCCCCGGTCGCGCGCGGCGTGGCAGCGATGCAAGCTCGTCCCGGCCGCCATCCCCGAACACATCGGGTCAAGCGAGCGTGTCATTCTCGTCGATCTCGACGCCGACGACGCCGGCATCGCGCACGTGGGCCTGATCAACCGCCGCCTCGGGCTGGGTCTGGAACTCGAGTACCCCCTCGCCGAGCTGCCGCGATTTGCCAACTGGCACCACTACGGCCCGACGGGTTGCTACGTCACCGGCATCGAGCCGTTCAACGGCACGATGGTTGGCGGCGACAAGGACCCGCACCCGCGCGCTCGACAGACACTCGATCCCGGCGAGTCACGGGTTTACCATCTGACCCTCCGGCTGCACGATCGCCGCGATACGATCGCCGCACTGGCGGCCTGCGACGGCCCGCTCGAACCGACCGACGCCTGACCCCACCACGCCGACGCCGTTCGACTCTCAATCGATGTGAAACACCTCGCGCAGATCGGTCGCCACCGGACTCTGGTCCGGGTGCGTCGGCATCAGCTCGGCCATGTGCGCCCACCACTTCTGACACACCGGCGAATCCGCGATCGCCCGCCATTGTTGCTCGTCTTCGATCTCCGCGTAGGCAAAGAGCTGGTGCGTCTGTTCGTGCAGAAAGATCGAGTAGTTGTGCACTCCGTGCGCCTTGAGCACCTCGTGCAGCTCCGGCCAGATCGGGTTGTGTCGGCGCTCGTACTCTTCGTGGCGGTCGGGATGGACCCGCATCACGAATGCCTTGCGTATCATCGCGTGTTCTCCGTCAGGCACCTGTCGGGACGCTGCGACAGGACGGTCGCCAGTGCCCGACCCATGTTGGCCCCGAGCTCGTGCAGCCGTTCGATCGTCTCCCCGGGGATGAACATGGTCTCGAACGTCATGCAGAAGCGGGCGCACAGCGTCTTGAACGCAAAGGTTTCGGTTGACGGGTTTTTCCAGCCCGAGTCACTGGTGCCGATGCCGGGTTCGAGGCGGCGCAGCTCACGCCAGAACGGATCGTCGGCAAAGCCTTGCTCGTGGCTGAGGATCCCGAAGTGTCCGGTCGTGTCGGTCCAGCAATGGAAGTCGATGAAGTAGTCGGGTCGGTCGCCGACGTCACGGAGCAGGGACTCGCCGATGATGCGCACCTCGTCCATGTCGCTCCAGAGGTCGGGACGCCAGCAGCGGTTCGCGTCGCGACCGGGGTGCTGGACGGTGCTGCGGTTGTAGCCCGCATAGCGGCCGTCCGGGTTGACCATGGGATAAACCATCACCTCGGCGTGGTGTCGGAGGGTGGCGGCGGCGGGCTCGTCAGCCAGGCCGAAGCGCACGAACCCTTCGAGCACGTGGTTGCCCAGCGGCTCGTTCGGGTGCACGCCGCCCATGAGCACGACCCTTGCCCTCCGCGAGTGCGGATCACCCTCACGGATCCGGAATCCGTACAGGGGGTGCGGGTCGATGCGCCGTCCTGTGTCATCCACGCCGCCCGCCGATCGGCCGAGCACGAGCGAAGCATCGGCTGAGGGTGTGGGACTGACGCTCGGGTGGCTGCGGACACGGGCGATCATCTCGCTGGCCCGGCTGACCGGATAAGGGATTCCGTATGCCACGATCACCTCATCACGGTCGAACGCGTGGTCGAGCCCAAATCGATAGAGGTTCTCCGGATCGGCGAGGTGTTCGTGCCGGTCAAACCACTGCCACGTGCGCCCGTCGTAGCTGTACACCATGCGGTGTCGGTCGAGCCGTTCACGACCGGGCTCGAAATGATCGTCGATCTCGAAGGTGAGTCGCCGGCCCCGCACGCCGGCGGCGCGGAAATGCAGCCACTTCCACTGACCGGGGTTGAAGTTGTCGCGACCGGCGAGATGCACGACGTCACCGTCCACGCGGCATCGCCCCACATCGAGCCCGCCGCTGTCAAAGTCGCCGGTGAGGGTGATCGTCGAGGGCGTGGTGCGATCGTTCATGGTGAGTGCCAAAAAAAGCCGGTCGATCACGGAGATCGACCGGCTTGAGATTAACGCGCAATCAGGCGTGCCGCACGCGGATCAGCGTCGGCGGCGGGCCACCAGCAGACCGCCGAGGCCCAGCAGGGCGAGGCTGCCCGGCTCGGGAACGGCGTAGAACCCGCCGCTGAACACGTTGAAGCCGATGTTGCCCTCGTGCCAGCTCAGGTTGCTGATGAAGGCGCTGCCGGCCGGGCCGTCGTTCAGGTCTTCATTGGAGAGCACGACCGAGACCGTGGACGCCGGATCCACGGCCGCCGGATCGAACGAGAACAGGGCGGTGTCGCCGCCGGTCCCGGCTCGGAAGTAGAGCAGGCCGTCCGGCGCGACGAACATGTCGCTGCTGAAGGTGATCGAGCCGACGAACGGGCTGAGGTCGTCCGGCTGCACGATGGGGCTGATGTCCATGCCGTCGTACTTGTAGATGGTGTCGGTGTTGTTGTTGCCCCAGTAAAGGTTGCCGGCCGGGTCGAAGGTGACGCCGGAATCGACGTCGTCGTCACCGTCCTGGGCGGCGACGAGCTGGCTGTTGGACAGCAGGGTGGTGACGGCGCCGGGCCCGCTGCCGACGAGGAGGCTGTCGGATTCGGTGTCGTAAAAGACCGGTTCACCGGCGAGGTTCACGCCGCCACCCAGCGCGTTGGAGATGTTGGCCGACCCGAGGCCGGTGTGGGCCGCGATGTCGGCGTTGGTGATGTAGGTGTTGACCATGCCCGTGCTGGTATCGACGCGGTAGATCTGATCGGTCTCGCCATCGATGATCTGCAGGTTGTTGCCCACGACGGCCGAGCCGAGGCCGGTAAACAGCCGATCGTTCGACGGGGCGCCGACGTCAGCGGTCCAGCTCGCCAAGGTGGCGAGCGTGGTGGTGCCGCCATTGTTCTTCACGATCGCGAAATCGCGCGGGGTGGACGTCTTGGCCGCGTGGCTGAACACCGTGGAGCCATCCGAGATCGCGAACGTGACGGTGGTCAGATCGGCGTTGCCGCCGTTGATCTCGGAGGCCGAGAAGACCTCTACGTAGCCAGCCGCATGAGCCAGAGGCGCCGCAGCGGCTACGACCGCCGCCGCTGCCAGACGGCGCGCTGTTCGAGCACGATTCCAATGCATGTGATTCCCTCCATAGGAATTTCAAGCCCGCCCGACGATCGCGTCGCCGGGCCTTCCAGATTGGCAGACGAACCATTCGCCCACTCCCTCGCAGGCCGTTGCCCGATTGCGGTAGAATAATGGGATGTTCCCTACCCCGCAAGGGCCTCGGTGTCTTAATTATATAACTTTTTTGGCCCCGGCGATGTTTCTGGCGACCTCGGCGCTGGCTGAGCAGCGTCTCCCGCTCGTCATCGTCGATGGTCAGCTCTGCGCCCGCGTCACCCTCCGCAGCGGTCCCGAGGCGGCTCCCGCCCATGTCGTGCTCGACGTCGGAACGCGGGCCCCGCTGCTCCTTCACGAGCGCATGGCCGCGCTGCTCGCCGTGCGCTCGGGCCGGGCCGTCACGGTTGAGTTCGACCAGACCGACCTGACGCTACGGGACCTGCCCGTCGCTGTCCAGCGTCTCGAGCCACTCGAGGAGCTGACACGCCGACACGCGGAGGCCCTGAACCAGATCCCTGCCTCGGCGGTGCTCGGCCTGCCCGCGTTCGCCGGCCTCATTCTGGATCTTGACCTCGCTGAGGCTCAGGCTTCTTTTCGGCCTCGTCCCGCCGCGTTCGACCTCGAGGCCGCCCACTCGGACGACCGTGGGCAGCCGGGCACAGTCCTCGCCTTTGAGCCCCGCGCCTACGGATACTGGCTCGAAGCACGCGGACCCGATGGTCAGGCCCTTCGCGTTCGTCTGACGAGCGCGGAGCGCGACACCCGGATCCATGGCGAAACCGCCGCCCGTCTCGGTCGGCCGGGCGGAGACCTGGCCGGCGTCATGCTCGGGTCGATCGATCTGACCCGCTACGCCGTCCTGCGCCCCAGCGATCTGTCGACGTTCCCCGAGCCACGGCCGGACATCACGCTCGGGACCGACCTGCTCGCCCACTTCCGGGTCACCATTGACGTCGAGGGCGGGTACCTGCGGCTCGTGCCGGTGCGCGAGCCTTCGCTACCGCTGGAAGAGCAGCGTTTATTCGTCGCGCGCGCCGCCGGTGACGCCGACGCGGTCGAGGCCTGGCTGAACCGGCACGCCGACGCCCGACTGGCCGGGGAAGCGGCGGAGACCCTCCTGGCCATGCGGTTGGCGGCCACGCCCGCCGATGCCGATGCCATTCGGCGGGCGATCCAGCGCCGAGCCGACGTGGAACCCCTCGCCGGGCGTGCGATGGCGATGGTGCGCCTGGCCGATGAGTTGATCGCGATGGAGGGCGAGCGGTCGGACGCGTACGAGCTGGCCGAGGCTTCGCTCGACGCCGCCGAACCCAGCGCCGCCGAGGACCCGGACGGCCTCGCCACCGCGGCGATCCAGGCACGCCGCGGATTGATCGCCCTGTTGCGTGAGGACTACGCCACCGCCCGTCGATATCTGCTCTCGGCGATGTTTGCGACACCACGCGACCCGTACGTCAATCTCTGGCTCGGCCGGCTCTATGAAAAGACGCGACAGCCCGTGCGCGCCTGGTCGCGGTATCTGGAGTCGGCCCTGCATGACGACCCGCCGATCGGCGCCTGGCGTGGCTTGAACCGGATGACTCAGGACGTCGGCTTCCGCACCCAGATGACGATGGCCGAAGCCGAGTCGTTCGTCCAGGGGCGCCTGCCGACGTTTGCGCCGCCTCGTGTCCCGCCCGACGAGGGCCCGCGGCTGGTTGAGCTGGTCACATCGACACGGTCCGAGCTTGCCGATGCCGCCGAACTGGCCTTCGCGGCCATTCGTGATCATGCTGCGACGATGACCGCTTCGCCGATCTGTCTGGCCTGGCACGTGGATGACCCCTTGCTCGGGCCGGCGCCGCCGGCCGCGCTCCAAGACCTCGTCGGCGATCGTGTGCCCGCGATCGTGCTCGATCGTCAATCCGTCGTGCGACCCGAGGCGGATGCCGCCTCACCGAGCGTGTGGTATGAGGCGATCATGCAGGCTTGGAGCTCCGCTCGGTCTGAGGGGAGACCGCTCCCGCTCACGCTCGACCTGGAGGTGGGACTGAGCGAAGACGGCACCGCGCTTGCGATGCGGACGCGATGGGACGGTGGTGCGGCCTACGATCCGTCGGCCGACTTCGGTCGCGTGCACGCCGTGCTCATCGAGCACGTCGTGATGGCTCGCGGCGTCGGCAAGCAGCTATTCCATCACGGGGTCGTCCGATCGCGGCTGTCGCCTGCGGATGGCTGGCCTGTCGCCGCGGGAACGTCGGGCGACCACTCCGTTGCGCTTTCGCTCGAATGGTCGGGATTGGAAGACCGGTTGTCGAAGCGGCTTGAGGCCTGGGAAGCGGGGGGCGAAGAGCGCATGCTGCTGCGGCCGACACGGATCGACCCGCGTCTCTGCGAGGTGGTTGTGTGGGTTCAGGCCGAGCCGCAAGGGCCGCCGTCGATTGTTGTGAGCCAGGCGGTGGTTGATGGTGCGGAGGTGGACGCGTGGTGAACGGAGCGTCGTATCTCGCGACACGGCGCGCGGCGATGCACGCGGGGCTGCGTGATGCGCGCCATCGGTTGTGGTGGTCCGTGGTTCGTGATGAGTCGATCGTTGGCCTTCGCGCGCTGGCGTGGGTGTGTTTGGCCGGTGCGACGGCGTGGAGTGCGTTGGGTGTAGCGGTGATGTCCGGCCTGGCGCCGGACTTGAGGGCGTGGCGTGCCGTCGTGGTTGGGGGCCTGGCGATCGCGATCATCGGGGTCTGCGCCCGTGCGGGTCGGCGTGTATGGCGACGTCGTCCCGATGACCGCGCGGTTGCCGAGCGTCTCGATCTTGGGAGAAACGCGTACAACGAGGTCGCAACCGCGCTCGACCTTCTGAATCGTGACGTTCAAGACAGTTTCGGACGCGCGGCGATCGCCGTGGGCCTCGAAGCGCTGCGCCGCGAAGGCGATACCGATCCGCATGAACCATCGCCGCCAAGGGTCGGTCGGTCCGCGATTGCGGCGGTCGCGGTCGCCGTCGCCCTGGGTGCTTTCATCTACTGGATGCAAGTGTCCGCCGGGGTCGGGATGGAGGCCGACGGGCAGGACCCCGTGACCTCCAGGCCTCTCACGTCGGTGGCGTGGGACAATCCGGGCCAGAGCGGGTCGGACCGAGCGAGCGCGCCGGCCGTCGACCGCGGCCCCCTCACGGCGGGTGGCGAGGCGAGGCGAGAGGCCGGCGCACCGCCCGGGCATCGTTCGGACGGTGAGACGAGACAGACCGCTCGCGGCGGGGTGCTTGCCGAGGTTCGAACAGGCGGCTCATCGGGCACCGCCGCAGGGGGTGCGGTTTCACCCGCGTCGCCGTCCTCGCCAACGGAAGCGGACCGGGAGGATAACGCCGCCTCGCGTCGGGCCCGACCGAAAGATGAGAGAACAACGGAGTCGGGTGACAGTTCGGGCGTAATCCGCGGTCGCGGCGCATCGACGAGTCGGGGAACGGCGGTTGACAGCGAGGGGCACACATCGGGGCTCGGCACGGGCATCGACGCTTCGGAAGATGATCGGGACGACGCATCGGATGACCCACCGGATGCCGAAGAACAGGGTGGGGGCGTGCGGTTGTCGCTTCGAGATCGTCGGCCATCGCCGTCGCGCGGCTTGGGGATCAGCGGGCCGAAGGGGCCGCCCGGCAGCGGGCGGGGCGGGCCGTCGCCGGCCAAGAAGTCACGCGGCACAGCGTCGTTGCTGCTGGGCGTGCCCATGCCGGATCACGTGCCGGGCAAGCCTCAGGCCGGGCCCATGCGAACGACTCGTGAAAGCGTCGATCCCTCGCCACAGGAACTGGAGACGACCGCTGCGCCGGGCGCGATACCGCGTCACGACGACGAGGCGCCCGTGCCCACTCCGTCGATCGCCTGGCCCGACGCGGGCTTCGTCAGCCGCTTCCTCGAACGTGCCCGGACCGACCCCGAAACCGTCCCCTCTCAGAGCGGGACTGATGACGGCGTGTCGCCACGCGATCGGGAAGAGTGAGTAGGATGGCCCGTTTGACGCCGCCCCGCGCGTAGAAGAGGAATGCATCTGTTGAATCGAAGCGATCCTTCCACGGCTCCAAACGATTCGGTCACGGTCGACCCGCCCCCGACCGAAGCCACCGCCGCGGCCACCCGGTTTCAGCAGTCTTTCGATCGACTGAGCGACCAGGTGCATCGGGCGTTCGTCGGCCAGAACGACCTGGTGGATCACGTGATCAGCGCCCTCTTTGCCGATGGCCACGTCCTGATCGAGGGCGTGCCCGGCCTGGGCAAGACGTTGCTGGTCCGCACGCTGGCCTCCGCCGTCGACGTGTCGTTCTCCCGCATTCAGTTCACACCGGACCTGATGCCGGCCGACATCACCGGCACCATGACCCTCGTCGAGGGCGCCGCCGACAGGCACGAGCTGCACTTCGAACCCGGGCCGATCATGGCTCACATCGTCCTGGCCGATGAGATCAACCGTGCCACGCCCAAGACGCAGTCCGCCCTGCTCGAGGCGATGCAGGAGCGTCAGGTCAGCGTGGGCCGACAGACGCTCGAGCTGCCGGCGCCCTTCATGGTGCTGGCGACTCAGAATCCGATCGAGCAGGAGGGCACGTACCCGCTGCCGGAAGCGCAGCTCGATCGGTTTCTCGTGAAGCTTCTCGTGAGTTATCCCCAGGAACGGGAGTACGACGCGATCCTGAATCGCACCACAGGCGTCGAAACGCCCGAGATCAAGCCGGTTACGACGGCCGACGAGGTGCTCGAGCTTCGTCAGATCGTCCGACGTGTGGTGGTCAGCGAGCAGGTGCGCCGCTACGCGATCCGGCTGGTGATGGCGACGCAGCCCGGTTCACCCTACGCGCCGTCGCGTGTCGGCGAGGACGTCTCGCTCGGCGTCAGTCCGCGTGGGGCTCAGGCGTTGATCCTGCTCGGCAAGGTGCGGGCCCTGCGTGACGGGCGATACGCGGTCGCCTGTAAGGACATTCGTGACGTGGCCGCGCCCGTGTTGCGTCACCGGCTGCAGCTCGGATTCGAGGCCCTGTCGCGAGGCGTGCAGCCGGACGACTTGATCGAAGTCGTGCTCGAACATGTCAGCGAGCTGACCGATGGCTGATGCCGTCGCCGAGTTGTTCCCGGAGGCGTTCGTGGCGGGGACGCGGCGGCTGCGTCTGTCCGTTCGCCGTGTGGCCGCTCAGGCGCGTCGCGCCGAACACCCATCGCGGCGGGCCGGCACCGGGATGGAGTTCCGCGACTTTCGACCCTACAGCCCCGGCGATGACCTGCGCCGACTCGACTGGAACGTGTACCGTCGCAGCGGCCGGTTGTTTCTGCGAACGTTTGACGAACCTCGGGCGCTCGGCGTCACGGTGCTTGTGGATCGCAGCACATCGATGGGCTTTGACGGCAGGACACGATTCGATGCCGCCCGCCGGTCCGCCGTCGCCTTCACCGCCGCCGCATTGAATCAGCACGACCGCGTGACGGTGTGCCCGTTTGCGAACGGTTTGACCGGCCGGATCCCCGTCGCGGCCGGGCCGATCGGACTCGTACGATTGATGGGCGAGCTGGCGACGCTGGTTCCGCAAGGCACGACGGATCTGGTACAGGTGGCGAAACAGATCGAACGCTTACGCTTCCTTCCCGGCCTGCTGGTGGTCGTCTCCGACTTCTTCACGGGTGGCGAGGTCACCACGGCCCTTGAGGCGCTCGGGCGATTGCGCCACCGGGTGCTCCCGGTTGTCATCACGCGGCAGAGCGATCGGGAGCCGACCGCGCGTGGCGCTGCACGTGTGATCGACTGTGAGTCGGGCGCGGCGATGGACGTGACGGCCAATGACGCGGTGCTGGTCAGATACCGTGCCGCGTACGACGCGTTTCGTGAGGCGCTGGCGAGGTTCGCGCAGCGACAGCGCCTCGCGCCGATTGAGGTCGACGCCGATCGACCGCTCCTGGATCAGCTCGGCCGTGTCTTTCGCGACGGCGTGCTGAACCTGAACTAGTGTTGTCCGGGTGATTTCGGAGATTGTTGCGTCGATGCGAATGATCGGTTGGCCCATCGCGTGGAGCCTGTTTGTGTTTGCCGCGTCGCTGGGCGCGCTGGTGGTGCTGCAACGGCTGCGTACTCAGCCGACGCTGGTGCGGGTGCCGACGGTGATGTTCTGGCGTGAGGCACTGGGGCGTGACGAGCCGCGGGTCTGGGGCCGGCGATGGCGTCGGCCGCTGACGTTTCTGCTCCTGGCATTGATCGCCGGGCTGCTGAGCCTGATGTTGTCCGCGCCGGTGTGGAGCGGTGGGGGCGTCGGCGGTGCGACGGTGCTCCTGATGGAGGCGGGGTTGGCGATGCGGGGGGACGCGACGGGGGGTGGGTCGCGACTGTCGGAGGCCCGGCAACGGGTCCTGCAGTGGATCGACGGGTCCGAGGGCGCCGGGCTCGCGGTGATCGTCGCCGATCCTTGGCCGCGTGTGATCAAGGGCGTCGACGAGGGGGCCGCCGTAGCGCGCGTGCGTCTGGCCCAGTTGCAGGCGTCGGCACTTGCCGCGGACTCTCGCGGTGCCGTGATGGCGAGCAACGCCTGGGTCCGGGCCCGCGGCGGAGGCCGACTCGTCTGGATCACCTCGGCCGGCGCCGACGAGCTTGCCAGAGTGGAGTCGCATCTGAGCCGGCGGGCACGCGACGTGGTGCTGGAGCCGTGGCCGGTGGGCGGGGCGGCCAGCAACGGCGGCATCGTTTCGATCGGCGTGGTGCCAGACGCGAGCAATCCTTTGCGCGGCGACCTGCGCGTCCGTGTCGGTCACTGGGGGGCCGCGCCTCGTGAGGTGACGTTGGAGGCGACCCGGGCTGGCACGGCCGAGGAGACGATGCGCACGACGCTTGAGTTGCCGGCCAACGGGACAACGGACTGGATCGTCGAAGATGTGGCGCTCGACGGGCGCACGATGGGGCTACGCCTGTCGGCCGACGATGCGCTGCCGGACGACGACGAGGCGTCCTACACGCTCCCGCGGCGCGCGGCCGTGCGCGTGGCTACCGGGCCGGGGTTGCAGTCGCATCTGACCGCTGCGGTGCGCGCCTTGGTCGAAGCGATTCCGGGTGAAATCGTATCCGGCGATGCGCCCGCCGCGGTCACGCTCACCGGTGATGAAGGTGGCGAGGCACAACATCGGGCGGACGAGCGACCTCGGATCGTGTTGGTCCGACGGGGAGCCGCCGTCGACGTCGGGAGCCCTATCTACGCGGTCAATGGAGAATCCACCAAAGATTCCGATCCTGCGTTGACCGGTCGGGCGAGCGAGGGCCCGGTGCTCACGCGAAGGCAGGGCCCGACGCGGTGGGAACCGCTGTTGCGGGTGGAGCAAGGGCCGGTCGCGGTCGTGGGGACCGACGTCTGGGGTCGCGACACGCTTTGGTTGAGCGTCGCGGTGGTCGGTGAGGGTGCGCTCGCCGCGGATCCGGCCATTGCATTGATCCTGGCCAGGGCGATCCGTGGCTTGGCCGGCTGGCAAGACGCGTTGCCGAGCCTGACACCGACGCAGGTCGTGGAGGACCCTTCACGGGTCGCTGCGGTTCGCACAGGCGCGATGGCCGTCGCTCCGGGCGATCGAAACGTGAGTGATACGTGGACGCCGCAGGCTCCCGCGGTTCAACCGCCGGTCGCTGGCGGATCCGCGTGGCCGCTGTACCGGTTCGGGCTGTACGCGGCGCTGTTGCTCCTGATGGTCGAGTTCTACCTGCACGCAAGGCAGAAGATCGCCTAGCCATGGGTATCAGTCATCCGCAGCTGCTGATCGGGCTGGTGCTGCTGCTGCCGACGTGGTGGTGGACGTGGCGGGGCAGCGGAAGTCCGCACGGTTGGAAGCGGTCGGCGCTCGTGTTGACGCGGTTGACGATCGTTTCGGCGGTGGTGCTCGCCCTGAGCGAACCCGTGCTCGATATCGCGAGGGATGGTGCCGTCCGGGTGGTCGTGTGGGATCATCCTCGGGGTCAGATGAACACGAACACCGACGCGATCGAGGAAATATGGCTTCGCATCGACGATGGGGACGCCGACCTGAAAACCGACTCGACGCGTCACCTCATCTTTCAGGACGGCTGGCGCGAGGTCACACGACGACTTGCCCTGGCCCAGGTGCGTGGCGAAGCCGAGCAGACGTCCGCTCCAGCAAACGATTCCGTGGAAGCGGTTTCCGCGACGCTCGCCGATGGTCTGGCGCTCGCGGCGGCGATGATCCCCGAGCGAGGCGAGGTCGTTGTGGTCAGCGACGGCCGCGGCCCGCTCGGGGATCTGGAGTCGGCCGCGGCGCGACTGGGGGCGCGTGGCATCGGGCTCACGCCGGTACCGATCGAGAGAGCGATGCCCGCCGAGGTGGTGCTGAGCGACGCGGTGGTTCCGTGCCACGCCCGCCGCGGTGCGACGGCATGGCTCGAGCTGAGCAGCGAATCCACCGACGCTTGCGAGGCTTGGGCGCGCGTCACGCCCGTGTCAACGGGCCGCGGCTCGCCGATCGAACGTCGCCTGTCGCTCCGGCCCGGATCGAACATCCACAGGATTGAGTTGCCTCTGACCGGTGAGGGCCTCGTGCGCTACCGGGTCGAGCTGATTCCAGCGGACGGGTCGGACTCGGACGGTTCGAACAACACGCGCCGGGTGGCGCTGCACGTGGCACCGCCGTATCGCGTGATTCTGATGGCTGCTTCGACCGGTGGATCGCCCACGGCGGGCGCGCTTGACGACGTGCTTGGCGAGGATGTGGCTATCGCGGTCGTGTCACCGAACGCTGTGAACAATGAAGGGATCCTCTCTGACGCGGACCTCATCGTGCTCGACGGGGTGAGATTGAACGAATTGAGCGCGGCGGCGGAAGCGATGCTCGAGCGCGCGGCACAGCGCGGCGTTGGCGTGCTCATCAGCGGCACGGGCGCGATGCTCGATCCACCGCTCGCCGATCACCTGCCGCTTCGCGCGGCGCAGCCGCAGGAGCGCCGCGACCCCAGCGTGGCCCTGGTGCTGATCATCGATACGTCCGCGAGCATGCGGGGGCCGCGCATGGGGCTGGCGAAGGAGGTCGCCCGACTGGCACTGCAGCGGCTGGCGCCCCACGACAAGGTCGGGATCGTCGAGTTCTACGGCGCCAAGCGCTGGGCGGCGCCGCTTCAGTCCGCCGCCCATCGAATCGAACTGCACCGGGCGCTCAACCGCCTGACCGCGGGCGGAGGCACCGTGATCCTTCCCGCGCTGGACGAAGCCTATTACGCGCTGCTGAACGTCCGGGCCAACCTCAAGCACGTGGTCATCCTCACGGACGGTGGCGTCGAGACCGGGCCGTTTCAGGAAAAGGCGCAGCGGATGGTCGATGCTGGCATCACGCTCTCGACCGTGCTCGTCGGCCCGGCAGCGCACTCGACATTTCTGGCCAACGTCGCCCATTGGGGACAGGGCCGGTTCTACCAGGCCCCCGACCGGTTCCAGGTTCCCGAACTGCTGTTCAAGTCGCCGCAGGCATTGCCGGCCGACGCCGTGGTGGAGGGGCCCACACCTTGGCACGCCGCCCCGTCGAGCGTGTCCGAGGGTGTCGCGGACGGGCCACTCGGCACGATCGTCGGCCACGCACGCACGTCGTTGCGGCCAGGGGCGGAGCCGATCGTGCGCACCGATTCAGGCGATCCCATCGCCGCGCGTTGGCGGTTCGGACGGGGTTGGCTCGCCGCGTGCGCGACCGATCTGACAGCGCTGGTTCCCGAAGTTATCTCACGTGAAAACGAGACGGGGGCCGGACGCCTGCTCGCCCAGTGGTGCCGTGCCATGAGCGGTCGCGGACCGGATCACGCGTTCGACATCGTTCTGAACGTGGGCGGGGACGCGATTGTGGGAGACATCCGTCACGTGGGCGCGACGCCGCTTGATCCGTGGGCCGCGGTGACGGTGGCTGTACGGGGGCGGAGACCCGTACAACGGATGACCGTCGATCCGATCGCGCCATCGCGTTGGCACGTGCGTCTGCCGGCACCGGAGCCCGGCGTGTACGAGGTCGAAGTCGCGAGCGCGGACGGGCAGCGTGCCGTCGCAGCGGTCGCTGTGAACCCCGAACCGGATCTGGCCCGACTGGTCACGAACAATCAGCGGCTGGCCGACATGGTCGCGGCCCACGAGGTCGCGGCACGCCGAACGCCGCCGCCGAACGAACTCGCGTCGGTCGTGGAGTTGCGGCCGTGGTTGATCCTGCTGGCGCTGCTCGCGTTTCTCACCTCCATTCTGATTCGCCGATGGCCGAACGGGTCACCCGTCTCGTTCGCGGCGATCGCCATCCTCACGGTTTCTGTGGCGTCCCCGGCCGTTGGGGCTACGGCGGATGCTGACGCCGCCGGCGATTACGCGCACCGCGCCTGGTCCGCCGCGCTTCGCGA
>CAYSIX010000042.1:17708-22415 GCA_964431205.1 uncultured Phycisphaeraceae bacterium | reverse complement strand
TGCCGTGGTCCATGCCCCAGACCTCGTCGGTGCCGGGGCGGACGACGAGCTTTTCCGTGTTGCGGATGCCGGAGACGAAGAGGCGTTTGTCCGAGCCGTCGAGGGCGAAGGACCAGAGCTTCTGACGTTCGGTGTCGTACTCGTCGTTGATGTTGCCGCTGTCGCCGATGCCGGTGTAGAGGCGGTCGTTGTGGATGAGGATGGGGCGCCACCAGTGCCCGCCGCCGGCCGGCAGGTCGCCCTCGGGGATGACGGTCTCGATCTCGTCGGCGACGCCGTCGCCGTCGGTGTCGCGGGCGCGGTGGATGGCGCCGGTCTGGGTGAACCAGAGCCAGCCGTCGTGCCAGAACAGGCCGTGGGCGGTTCGGTAGCCGCTCACGAAGGTGGCGTGGGTTTCATAGTAACCGTCGCCGTCCTGGTCGCGGCAGGCGGTGACGGTCCCGCCGCGGGGGTCGGAGACGAAGAGGGTGCCGTCGTCGGCCACGGCCATGAATCGCGGGGCGAAGTCGAAGGCGGCGGCGACGGTGAGCTCGAACCCGGCGCGGACGCGGATACCGTCGGGCGGCTGCGGGCGTGGGGCGTCGTCCTGTGCGGTCGTCGCGCTTGGCAAGAGCAGCGGCAACGACAGCGACGCGATGAGCGAGAGGAGGAAGGTACGGCTCAGTTCGGGTCTCACGCAGGGATTATGGCATGGGCGTCGGGCGCGTGGCAAGCCGGCGTGGTGCGCGCCGACCGCGCCTGGCGAGCGACGCGAGCCCCAGCGTGAGGATCGCCGCGAGGCCGGGCGACGGAACAGCACGAGCGGGCGGCATCAGCACGGGCGTCGCGCCCGGTGCGGCGACGCCGAAGTTCACCTGCCAGATGCCCAGGTCGAAGCCGTCGACGTCACCGTCGTGGTCGAAGTCGGCCGACAGGTTTCCGGCAGGAAAAGAAAACTGCGTCTGCCAGATGCCCAGGTCGAACGCGTCGACGTCGCCGTCGCGGTCGGCGTCGCCGGGGATCGGGCCCAGCTCCTCGACGACGGTGTAACCCCAGAACCCGATCATGGCGTCGGTATTGTCGATCCAGTCCTCCAGGTTCTGCTCGACGAACGTGGGCCAGCCGTCCAGGATCTCGATGGTCAAGTCGGCAAAGCCCTTGAAGCCGCTGACGTGCCAGGACCAGGGCGGGGCGCCGGGAGCGCGGTGATCGCGGTTGATGCCGTCGAAACCGGGGGCGATGGAGGCGACGACGATGTGCCCGCCCTGGAGCGGGTCCTCGATCAGCGAACGCGCCCTGGCCAGGTCGTCGGGGTCGGAGAGGGTGAGGACGTACGAATCGCCGTGCACTTGCCGGTCCGGCAGCTCGGCGACGAGGAAGCGGAGCACGTCGGCCGACGCGGGCCGGGCAAGCAGCAGGCACGCGGACGCGAACAACAGCCACCGGACGCGCGGGCCCGGTGGCATCGCGTCGCGAACGGGATCGGTCGGCTGTGGCGTCACGGGCACCTCCGTGGCGGGTATCTCGCCGATCGCCGGCGGCCGCCTACCTGATTCTACCCGTTGTTCGCCGGCGAACGAGCGCGGCGGCGAGCGTCAGCAGCAGCGGCGCGGTGGCGGGCGAGGGCACGGCCGCCGGGGGCCCGGCGACGAGGCCGAAGTTCAACTGCCACAGGCCCAGGTCGAACGCGTCGACGTCGCCGTCGCTGTCGGCGTCCCCGTCGGTGATCGCCGCGCCGCCCGTCGTCCCGAAGCCGGTCTGCCAGATGCCCAGGTCGAAGCCGTCCACGTCACCGTCGAGGTCGAAGTCCCCGGGCAGGTCGATGACCACGGCCAGGATGCCGTCGGTGTCGAGCTGCTGATCGTCCCAGGCCAGCCCGGGCGCCAGCGCGGGCAGGTCGATCGCGTCGAAGGCGCCGGTGAACGTCTGGGCGTCGATCAGGTCGAAGGCCTGACCGGCGGTGGGGGAAAAGCCGTCGAGCAGCGAGACGGTGAGGGTGCCGGCGAGCGCGGCCTGCTGCTCGACGTCGAGGGCGTCGAACTGACCGGCGTCGGGCCCGGCGAGCCGCATGGCGACGGTGGCGTCGGGGGCGAGGTTGAGGCTGCGGACGGTGAAACCCGAGGTGGGGTCGGCGTCGGAGCCGGGCGCGACGGTGCCGCCGATGACGGTGACGTCGCCGACCGAGCCGGTCCCGCCGAGCGTGGCGCCGCTCTGGACGGTCACGTCGCTGTCGGGGTCGAGCGAGCCGGTGACGACCAGGGCGCCGCCGGCGACGGTGGTGTCACCGCCGTAGGTGTGGTCGGCGGTGAGGGTGAGCGAGCCGGGGCCCTGCTTGACGAAGCTGCCGCCGGGGCCGTCGAAGACGGGGGTGAAGTCGATGATCCGGCCCTGGAAGGTGGTGTCGGTGGACTGGTTGATGGTGAGGGTGCCGCCGACGTCGCGGAGGGTGAAGTTTTCGAAGACGAGGTTGCCAAGGTTGATGGTGCCGCCGGTGCCCGAGAGGGCGGAGACGGTCTGGTCGGTGGCCCGGATGAGCAGCGTGCCGCCATTGACGGTCAGCGGGCCGTCGGGGGGCAGCGCGCCGTTCCGCGCCGGCCGCAGCGCACCGCCAAAGAGGGTCGTCCCGCCGGTGTAGGAGTTGACCGCGTCGAGCACGAGCTCGCCGGAACCGTCCTTGACCAGCTCGCCGGCGCCGGTGATGGAAGCGGCCATGGTCGTGTCGACGTTCTGCTCGAGGTCGAGCTCCGCGCCGTCGAGCAGTTCGAGCGTGCCGGCGGTGCCTTCCAGCTGTCGGGCAAACCTGACGCGGTCGAACCGGTAGGTTCCGCCGGCGAGGTTCAGGCTCGTCCCGAATGACGAGACACCACCGAGGAACCCCCCATCGATCACCTCGAGGACGCCCTGCTCCACGACGACGCGATCGACAAGGTTCCCGTCGGTGAGCGTGAGGGTGCCGGCGCCCTGCTTGACCAGCGTGCTGCCCGGTATGCCGACGATGTTGCCGCTGACCGTGGTGCTGCGGTTGTTCTTGCCGACGGCGAAGCGTTTGGAGCCGATGAGGTATTCGCCGCCGCCCTCGATGGAGCCGGCGGAGACGTCCGTGGCGTCCACGTCGGCGATGTTGAAGGTGCCGCCGGCGTCGGTGATCACGCGGGCGTGGCCGGGGTCGGCCTGTCCGGAGAAGCGGGTGGTGGCGCCGTCGCGGGTGGTGATGACGTCTTCGGCGAGCTGGGGGCCGAACGTGGCGTTGACGACGGAGAAGGTGCCGGCCTCGACGACGATGGGTCCGCGAAGCGAGGCGGTGTGGGACGCGTCGCCAAGCTGGAGGGTGCCCTGCTGGATGGTGGTGCCGCCGCGGAAGGTGTTGAGCCCGGTGAGCGTGAGGGTGCCGGTGCCGGTCTTGACGATCGAGCCGTTTCGGAAGGGGAACTCGTCGCTGAATGAGCCGGCGAAGGAGGTGTCGCGGTTGTTGGTGCCGATGGTCAGTTGCTTGCCGCCGAGGATGACGGTGCCGTCGCCTTCGACCGATCCGACGGTGGTGCCGTCAGAGCTGAGCTCGGAGAAGTTAACGAAGGCGGGCGCGCCGCCGGGAACCGGATTGGTCTGCAGGATCAGGCGTGCCTGACCGCCGGAGCTGTTGCCGAGAAAGCGGGTGGTGGCGCCGGCGCCGGTGGTGATGGTGGCGTCGGCGGCGGTGGCGTTGTCGGTGAAGACCAGGTCGCCGTTGTTGGAGATCGAGGCGTTGCCGGCCGAGGTGCTGTCGCCGAACAGGGCGTTGCCGCCCACGGCGATGTTGATTCCGCCGCTGCCGGCCGAGGCGTTGTCCCGCATCCACAGGCCTCGGGGCGAGGTGGCGGTGCCGGTGCCGAAGACGTTGATCAAGGCGCTACCGATCGACGAGCCGCCTTTGAACTGAAGCGCCGCGTCTTGAAAGACAGTGAAGGTGGCGTTGCCGGCCGAACCGCTGGCGAAAATCAGCTCCGGGTCCACGAGCGTGCCCGAGACCGGAGCGAGGGTGAACAGCGGCTTCATCGGCCCGGGGTTGGAGATGCCGCTGCCGTCGATCGTGGTGGTGCCGGAGGGCTTCTCGAACGTGTACTGCACCGAGTCCTGAATGAACCGGATCGTGCCGATCTCGAAGCTGCCGTTCATCACGACGGTGGTGGTGTTGACGTTGCTGGGCGTGAAGGTGGCGACGTTGCGGGGCAGGATGCCGCGACGGATCTCGCCGTCATCGTTGATGACCCAGTTGAAGTCGTCCAGCCACTCGCTGCGGACGGCGGCGCTGCCGAACCAGGCGGCTCGATCGACGATCTCCGTGGCCGCCGCGGGCAGGGCCGCCATCGACGTCACCCCCGCCAGCAGGCCCACCGCCAGTGTCCGACCCCCCGCCGCCGTCGCACGCTCCACGATCCCGAAACCGTTGTGACCTTTCATCTGCTCGCTTCGCTCCCGTTCTCTACGCGGATTCTCAACCCGGAGGCGGTGGGCGAATCGGTCGGGCGTGTCGGGCGCGGCGACGCGGCTCGCGCCGGCTTCGTTCACGGGCTTCGTTCACGGGCCGACGCCGCGAGACCGCCGCATCCACCGCCCCCAGGCGGTTGCCGCGGTCGATCTGACAACAGGAGCGGCCGCCGCGCGTGACGTCGTCTTCACGCCAGAGCCGTCATCCATCGATCGCGTTTTGATTCGCCCTGGAAGTCCTCCGCAACCTCGCATGCGATAACC
>CAYSIX010000042.1:0-17698 GCA_964431205.1 uncultured Phycisphaeraceae bacterium | reverse complement strand
TCGCGAGACTAGCCGCGGCGCCGAAAACTGTCAATACCAGATTGCAACCGGTATGGCAGGCTGCGCAAGCGCGCCGCGCCGCCGTCCCCAGCCCGCGGCGGAGGGTTCAGACCCCCACGCCCACGACCTCGCCGGCGGCCTCTCGGCATCTCTCGAGCACCGCCAGTTGCCGACGCACCGACCGCGGCGTGATGTAAAGCGGCGAACCCTCGCGGATCGTCTGGTACAGGTCCCGGTAGAACCGGATCGCCTCGCTCGGCTCGCCGGCCGGCGCTTCCCACCGCTCGGTCTGCCAGGTCAGCTCCTCGCGGTTGTATGTGCGATCCGAGGTCGGCTCCCGCTCGACCGGACGCTCCGGCATCGCCGACCAGTCCACCCACTTCCACTCCAGCGCCCGGGCGTGGCCCTTGAGCCCCCCCGCCGTGCCCATGACCAGCCACCCGCTCTGATCGCCGTACGCGCACACGCTGGTCAGCTCGACGTCGATCGTCGGCGACCGCTCGCCGCGCAGCACGATCTTGACGTGGTCCTCCGCGTCGCCCGAGCTGAGCCCCCGCTGCAGGTCGCAGAACACCTGCGGCTCCTCCTCCTCGCCGAACAGTTGCAGCGCCTGATCGACCAGGTGCGGCCCGTTGTTGTTCAGCGAACCCCCGCCGAACTCGCGCAGCGTCTGCCAGTCCCACCTGCGGCTGAACCCGTGCCACGCCAGCCGCACCTGGAGAATGCGACCGAGCCGGCCCGACTCGATCACCTCCTTGACCTTCAGAAAGTGCGGCTCGTATCGGCGGTTCTGGAACGGCGCCAGCACCCGGCCGCACCGCTCAGCCGCCTCGATCGAGCGGTCCGCCTCCTCGGCGCTCATCGCCAGAGGCTTCTCGCACACCACGTGACGCCCCGCCTCCACCGCCGCGATCGTGTGCTCGACGTGCTTGAGATTCGGCGACGCGACCACGACCAGCTCCACCGCGTCGTCGGCGATCAGCGCCTCGTACGATTGCGCCACCCTGCACCCGAACCGCTCACGCGCCTCGGCACAACGCGACTCCACCGGGTCCAGCACCGCCACCACGCGGTATTGCTCGGGCAGTTGCGACAGCGCGTCGGCGTGGATCTTCCACCCGCTGCGGCCCAGGCCCGCGATGGCCACGTCGATCGGCTTGCCGTTGGTTGAGTCGTTCATGATCGGCATCGTAGCGAGTTCATGGCGCACACGCGGGCGGGTCGGCTCGGGGCCCGCGGGCGGTGTGGCCGGTTCAGGGCGACGGACGCAGGCGGGCGCGGCTGAGCATCAGCGCGGCGATCAGCGACGAGGCGGCGGTGCTCGGCTCAGGGACCACGTGGCTGACCTCGGTGACCGGGCTCGCCAGCGTGATCCGGCCGAAGTGCAGTTGCCACAGGCCCAGGTCGAACGCATCCACGTCGCCGTCCCCGTCCGCGTCGCCGTCGGCGCGGTTCGCGCCGGCGGCGGTCCCGAAGCCGGTCTGCCACACCGCCAGGTCGAACCCGTCCACGTCGCCGTCGCCGTCGAAGTCGCCGGTGATCGGCCCGTCGCCGCGGTGCAGCCACGCGGGGCCGACGTCGTCGGGCGTCAGCGGGAAATAAAGAATCGGCGCGTCGGACCGTTCGTCGGCGCCGACGTCGAACGGCGCGGTGCGCGGCTGGCCGTCCATGTCCATGACGATGAACGGCGGTTGGCCGACGGCGGCGTCGATCGCGGGGCTGTCGGGCCCGGGCCGCCGGAGCCCGTCCTCGCCAAGCACGAGATCCAGATCGGCGATGGTCAGCCCGTTGCGCAGCGGGATGCCCGGCACGCCGTGGACGAGGTTGCCCTGCCACGTCCAGCCCTCGCCCTCCTGCCCGGTGAACAGCGGGTGATTGGTGCTGTCGATGAGGTTGTTGGCGACCGTGACGTTCTCGGGCAGGAGGGTCCGGCCGCTGCTGCCCAGGCCGTGGTCGAAGCGGATGGCGGCCCCGTCGACGTTGACGACGGTGTTGTGGGCGATGACGGCGTCCTTGACCTGGAAGTACTGGTTCAGCTGGGGATCGGGGACGCCGGCGGAGATGGAGACGGCGCCGTCGGCGCGGTCGTCGAGGTCGGCGAAGTAGTTGTTGATGACGCGGTGTCGTTCGCCGATGACGCGGACGCCGCCGGTGCCGCGGACGCCCTGGCCGAGGAAGAAGTTGCCCTCGACGGTGGCGTCGTTGCCGTGGCGGAGGGTGAGGGTGCCGGGCGAGGCGAGGAAGGTGTTGTGTCGGTAGACGTTGTCGCCGGACTTGTTGGAGATGATCTCGATCTCGCCGCCGGCGCGTTCAAAGAGGTTGTGCTCGACGGTGGTGGCGGAGCTGGTGAGCGAGCGGGTGCTGGTGCCGATGCGGATGGTTTCCCAGCCGTTCTCGCCGCCGTCGGGCCGGTCGGCGAAGTGGTTGTGGTCGATGCGGTGGTGGTTGGGGTCGCCGTCGAGCCAGGCGACGACGGTGACGCCGGAGTGATTGTGGTTTTTAAAGTAGGAGTGGTCGACGCGGTTATGGGTGCCGTGGAGGCTGACCCAGAAGTAGCGGGTGGAGCGATCGGGCGGGTTGTAGTCGACGATGGCGGTGTTGGTCAGTCGGCTGTGGTGGGCGTCGCCGGCGACCGAACGGAAGCGGACGACGTGCTGGCCCTGGCCCAGCCGCCCGCCCTCGAAGCGCAGGCCGTCCACGACCAGGTGCCGCCCGCCGAGCTCGAGGCGGGAGCTGCCGTTGAGGATGACCCTGCCGGCTGTCTGGGCCCGCAGGGTGATGGGCTTCTGCCCGCTGCCGAAGCCGTTGAAGCGGACGTGCTGGTCGGTCCAGTCGCCGTCGGCCATGACGATCACGTCGCCGGGCTTGGCCTGCTTGCTGGCGTCGAAGACGTCGGCGGCGTCGTGCGCCACAAACTCGGCGGCGCCGGCGCCGCAGGCCCACGCCAGCGCCCCGGCCGTCCACGCGAGAGACGCCGTCAAGCCACCGCGGCGGGCGAGCCACCCGGCCCTCACGACCCGTTGCCCGCCCGACGCCGCGCCGTCTCGACCGCCGGCACCAGCCGCGGCTCGATCGTCGTGTTCACCGTCATCGGCGCGTCCGCGTGACGCATCCGCCACAAGAGCTGCTCCACCGCACGCCGGCCCAGCTCCGTCGCGCGGATGTCGATCGTCGCCGGCCGCGGCTCCAGCAGCTCCAGGATCGAGTCGTTGTCGCACGAGATCACCTCCACGTCCTCTCCCGGCTCCAGCCCGTGCTCCCGCAGCGACCGGTAGGCCAGCACCGTGATCCGATCCTTCTGAATGAAAAAACCCGTCGGCCGCGGCGACCGCCCCAGCGCCCGTTCGATCAGCGCGTCCATCGGCTCCTGCGTCTGCACGCCGTGCACCGGCAACGCGCTTCGGTCGAACCCCTCGGTCACCGCGTGCGCCCGCACGCCCCGCTCCTCGGCCCGCTGCACGAACGCCTCCAGCCGCTGCGCGAAGCCGATGTGCGTCGGGTTCGCGTGCAGGAACGCCATGGACGTGTGACCGCGATCCGCCAGGTAGTCCGCGGCCATCGCCCCGATCGCCGCGTTGTCCGGGCCCACCCGGTCGCCCCAGTATCCCCGCGGCCGACGCGGACTCAGCACCCACACGCACGGGTAACGCTTGAGCTGCTCGGTCACCGCCGGCGACGGCGGCTTGCCGTGCATCAGCAACCCGTCGACGTACCCGCTGGCCACCGTCGGCGGCAGGCGACCGCCCTCGGCGATCTGGCCCACGATCAGGTTGAACCCCCGCTCGGCCAGGGCGTCCTCGGCCGCGTGCAGCACCACCGCCGTCACCGGCGCCGTGGCCAACGCCGGGTCCGTCCCGTCCATCAGCAGCGCGATGTTGCCCGTGCGCACGCCGTTCGAACGCTTGCGCTGACGCCCCCGACGCCGCGCCGGCGGCGTGTAGCCGATCCGACGCATCGCGTCGCGCACCAGTTGCACCTTCCGCGCCGAGACGCCCGGCTGGTTGTTGATCACCCGCGACACCGTCGCGTGCGACACCCCGGCCAGCTTGGCGACCTCGACCATGGACATGGCGCTTGTTGTACATCGCCACACCCGCCCTGTCAACGTTATTTTCAAACATTAATCATTACAGAATACTAATAAATAATTGTAATACATAAGTTTACAATTTCATCATATCATTTTCCAGATATTCGTCTGAAAATACCTTGCACAAAAGACCGGCTTGGCGTATCCTCCGCGTTCGGGTGGCCGGCTCCGGGGCATCGATCGCCCGGCCCGTCAGACCAGTCCCGCAAGGAGCCGCTCATGTCCGCACTCGCCCGATCGATCCCGCTGGCCAGCCTGACCGTATGCGCAAGCCTGACGCTCGGCGTCATTGGCTCGGCGTTCGCCGGCGACCCCGTCACCGCCACGCCCGCCGACCTTTATCTGACCGACACCGCCGTCCTGCCCGAGGTCCGCCGACGCCTGGCCGACGGCGACCCCACCCTCCGCGATGCGCTCGACCTGGTCCTCCGCGAGGCCGACAAGGCCCTCGACACCCCGCCCCAGACCGTCATCCACAAGCCCAAGGCCCCCTCCAGCGGCGACGTGCACGACTACGTCAGCCTCTCGCCCTACTGGTGGCCCAACCCCGACACCGACGACGGCCTGCCCTACATCCGCCGCGACGGCGAGGTCAACCCCGAACGCTACGACTACGACCTGCCCAAGCTCGACCACACCGCGCGGGCCGTGCATTACCTGGGCCTGGCCTACTACTTCACCGGCGACGAGAAGTACGCCCGGCACGCCGCCACGCTCCTGCGCCACTTCTTCCTCGACCCCGAGACGCGCATGAACCCGAACCTGCGCTACGCCCAGTTCGTCCCGGGCCGCAACGAGGGCAAGCCGTCGGGGATCATCGAGACGGTGCGCTTCCGCTGGATGGTCCCGTCGATCGCCCTGCTCGAGCTGTCCGAGGCGTGGACGAGCGCCGACCACGAGGCGATGAAGGACTGGTTCCGCCAGTACGTGCAGTGGTTGCGGACGAGCCCCAACGGCCAGCGGGAGGCCGAGGCCGAGAACAACCACGGGAGCTGGTACGCCCAGCAGGTGGCGCACTACGCGCTGTTCGTTGGGGACAAGCAGACGGCCCGCGAGGTGATCGAGACCGTCCCCGAGCGCATCGCGGCGCAGATCGAGCCGGACGGCAGCCAGCCGCACGAGATGACCCGCACGCGCACGCTGCACTACCACGACTTCAACCTCCGCGCGCTGCTGGACCTGGCGCACCTGGGCGAGCACGTGGGCGTGGACCTGTGGTCGTTCCAGACCGAGGACGGCCGGTCGATCCGCACGGCCGTCGAGTTCGTGCTGCCGTACTACGCCGGACAGAAGGAATGGACGCACCAGGAGATCGTCGAGCCGCGGCCGCACATGTTCGCCCAGGCGCTGCGTCGGGCGGCGGCGGGCTTCAAGGAGCCGCGGTACGAGGCCGCCATCGAGCGGATCCCCGACGGGCTGGGGCCGGTGCGCTGGCTGAACCTGCTCGAGCCGGGCTGGCTCGCTCACGAGGACGCTTCAACGGAGTAAACCGATGCCGATACCGACTACCGATACCGTGACCGATCGTCGCGCGCTCGGCCGCAATGGGATTGAGGTCTCGCCGATCGCGCTCGGCTGCATGTCGATCGTGCCCAGCGAGACGTACGAGGGCGTGGACAAGCGGCAGGCGATCGCGACGGTGCACGCCGCGCTCGACTCGGGGATCAACTTCTTCGACAACGCGCCGGCGTACGGGGGCGGCGCGGCCGAGGCCCTGCTCGGCGAGGCGCTGCAAGGCCGCCGCGACGAGGCCGTGATCGCCACCAAGGCCAGCGGCAAGACGCTCTCGGCCGACGAGATCGAGCGCGACTGCGAGGCGAGCCTCGAGCGGCTGCGCACGGACGTGATCGAGCTGTACCAGATCCACTGGAACCGCCGGGCGGTGCCGCTGGACGAGACGCTGCGGGCAATGGAGAAGCTCGTCGAGGCGGGCAAGGTCCGGGCGCTGGGGGTGTGCAACTTCGGCCCGAAGGACCTGGCCGAGGCGATGAAGGTCGCGCCGATCGTGACGAACCAGTTGGCGTACAACCTGCTGTTCCGGGCGGTGGAGTTCGAGATCACGCCGCTGTGCGAGCAGCACGGCGTGGGGGTGCTGTGCTACTCGCCGCTGGCGCAGGGGCTGCTGACGGGGCGGTACCAGACGGCCGACGAGGTGCCCGAGGGCCGGGCGCGCACGCGGCACTTCAGCGGCGAGCGTCCGCTGGCGCGTCACGGCGAGGCGGGCTGTGAGGAGCAGGCGTTCGAGGCGATCGCCTCGGTGAAGGCGATCTGCGAGGAGCTGGGCCGACCGATGGCCGACGTGTCGCTGGCGTGGCTGCTGCATCAGCCGGCGGTGACGGCGGTACTGGTCGGGGCGTCGCGGCCGAAGCAGGTCGAGCGGAACGTCTCGGCCGGTTCGCTGCGGCTGGACCCGAAGACGCTCGCCCGGCTGGCCGAGGCGACCGACTCGGTCAAGCAGGCGCTCGGCCCCAACGCGGACCCGTGGGCCGCCGAATCCCGCATTCAATAGCCGCCCTCCGGGGCCGCGGAGCGACACGATGGCACGACCGAAAGTTCTGATCACGCAACAGGGCAGGATGCGCAAGCACTACCGCTTCGACGAGGAGTTCGCCCGCCTCGAGTCGTTCGCCGACCTGTGGTGGAACCCGCACGACGACCGCGACGCGACCGTCGAGGAGCTGCGCCCGCACCTGGCCGAGGCCGAGGTGATGGTCGTCGGCTGGGGCACCGGACCGATCACGCCCGAGCACTACGCCGCGGCCCCGAGGCTCAAGCAGGTGGCGCTGATCGGCGGGACGCTCAAGAAGATCGCCCCCGAGGCCGCCTGGGAACGCGGCATCACCATCACCAACACCGCCCGCGCCATCGCCGCCAGCGTCTGCGAGTTCACCCTCGGCGTCATCCTGCTCTGGGCCCACCGCTACGACCGCTACCACGCCGCGATGGTCAACCGCGAGCCCTGGCCCGATGCCCGCTGGGCCCACGTCCAGACCGACGTCGCCGAGATGACCGTCGGGCTGGTCGGGTTCGGCGGGACCGGGCGCGGCATGGCCTCGATGCTCCGCAACCTCGGCGCCACCGTCCTGGCGTACGACCCCTTCGTCCCCACCGACGCCATGGCCGAGCACGGCGTCGAGCCCTTCGAGGACCTGCACGACCTGCTCAGCCGCTGCGACATCGTCAGCCTCCACGCCGGGCTCACCGACCAGACCAGGCACATGATCGGCGCCGCCGAGTTCGCCGCCCTCCGGGACGGCACGCTCTTCGTCAACACCGCCCGCGGCGGGATCGTCGATCAGGCCGCCCTGCTCGAGGAGCTGCGACAGGGCCGCCTCTTCGCCGCCCTCGACGTCTTCGAGGACGAGCCGATCGGCCCCGACCATCCGATGCGCGAGCTGGACAACGTCTTCCTCTCGCCCCACGTCGCCGGCACCTACAACTGGTCCTGTTACCGACGCTGCGCGCGGACGATGGTCGAGGACGTCCGCCGCTTCGTCGAGGGCAAGACGCCGCTGAACGTCGTCACGCCCGAGCTGTACAGCCGCATGACCTGACCGCAACACGAGGCCCGCCGCCATGACGCGCGCGACAATGGCACAACCCGCACGCTCGACCGCCGCCAAGCGCATCCGCGTGGCATCGGCGTCGCTGTATCTCCTGCCCGTGCGGACGCGCGTGCCGTTGAAGTTCGGCCACGAGACGCTGACCAGCGTGACCTGTGCCCGCGTGCGCCTGACCGTCCGGGACGAGACGGGCCGCCGGGTCGAGGGGTGGGGCGAGACACCGCTGAGCGTGCAGTGGGTCTGGCCGAGCGACACGCCGTACCCGCAACGGCTCGACGCGTTGATCGACTTCGCCGCCGCGCTGACCCGCCGCTGGGCCCACGCCGACCTCGAGGGCGACGTGATGCAGGTCGGCCACGGGTTCCTTGAACACGAGCTGCCGGCGGCGCGCGACGCGTTCAACCGTGAGCACCGCGCCGGCGAGGACCCGCTGCCGCACCTGGCCGCGCTGGTCTGCTGCTCGCCGTTCGACCTGGCGTTGCACGACGCCTGGGGCAGGCTCTGGGACGAGCCGACGTACGCGACCTACGACGCGGCGCACCTGGCCGACGACCTGTCGCGCTACCTCGAACCCGAGCCGGACATCGACCCGACCGCCTTCACCGGCCGCTTCCCCGCCGACTTGCTCGACACCGACCCGCCGCGGAAGCTGCCCGCGTGGCACCTGGTCGGCGGGCTCGACCCGATCGATCCCGAGGAGCTGACCGGCGACGAGCCGGACGACGGCTACCCCGTCCTGCTGGCCGACTGGATCCGCCGCGACGGGCTGACCTGCCTGAAGATCAAGCTCCGCGGCAGCGACCCCGAGTGGGACCTGGCCCGGCTGATCCGCGTCGGTGAGGTCGCCGAGGACCACGGCGTCGAGGCGCTCAGCGCCGACTTCAACTGCACCGCGCCCGACGTCGCCTGCGTCACCGGCGTGCTCGACCGCCTGCGCGAGCGCGCGGCGACGACGTTCGACCGCCTGCTCTACGTCGAGCAGCCGTTCCCCTACGACCTGGAGGCGAACCGGCTGGACGTGCACGAGGTCTCGCGGCGCAAGCCGCTGTTCCTCGACGAGAGCGCGCACGACTGGCGGGTGGTGCGGCTCGGCCGACGGCTGGGCTGGACCGGCGTGGCGCTCAAGACATGCAAGACCCAGACCGGCGCGCTGCTGAGCCTCGCCTGGGCCCGCGCGCACGGCATGCAACTGATGGTCCAGGACCTGACCAACCCGATGCTGGCCCAGGTCCCGCACGTGCTGCTGGCCGCCCACGCGCGGACCATCCGGGGCGTCGAGACCAACGCGATGCAGTTCTACCCCGACGCGTCGGCCGCCGAGCAACGAGTTCATCCGGGACTGTATCAACGCCGCGACGGCTGCGTGGACTGGTCCACCGTCCGCGGGCCCGGGTTCGGGTACCGGCTGGAGGAGATCGACCGTGCGCTGCCGCCGGCACACGCGACGGCGTCGGCGGACTGACGCGCCCACGGCCGAGCGGGAGCACGCCAGAGAGGCAGACAGACAGAAGGACACGATGAGCGAGCAGACGATCCGATACACGGTGTTCACCAAGCCCTGGCGGGACGCGTCGCTGGAGGCGCTGGCCGACCGCGTGGCCGAGCTGGGCTTCGACGGGATCGAGCTGCCGGTGCGGGACGGTTTTCAGGTCGAGCCGGGCTCGGTGGCGCGGGACCTGCCGCGGGCGGCGCGGGTGTTCGCCGACCGTGGGCTGACGATCCACAGCGTGGCGGGCCCGGTGGACGAGCCGACGGTCGGGGCGTGCGGCGAGGCGGGCATCCCGATCCTGCGGATCATGGTGCCGATCCCGCCGGATCGCGACTACTTCAGCCACGTCGTGACCGAGCAGCGCCGCTGGGAGCGTCTGGTGCCGGCGCTGGAGCGTGCGGGCGTGACGCTGGGGGTACAGAACCACGCCAAACGGTTTGTGACCCACGCGATGCACCTGTGGCACGCGTTGCGGCCGTTCAACCCGAGGCACGTGGCGGCGGTGTGGGACGCGGCGCACAACGCGTTGCAGGGCGAGGACGTGGAGCTGGCGCTGGACGTGATCTGGCCGCACCTGCGCCTGGTAAACCTGAAGAACGGGCTGTGGGAACGGACGAACCCGCAGGCAACGGACGAGCCGGCGGCGTGGCGGGTTCGCTGGGTGACGGCGAAGGAAGGGCTGTGCGACTGGGGGCGGGTGGCGGGCGAGCTGGTGCGGCGGCGGTACGCGGGGCCGGTGTGCCTGACGGCGGAGTACGCCGACCCGAGCCGGGCGGACGCGCTGATCGGCACGGACCTGGCCGAGGCCCGACGGGCGTTCGACCTCGCCGCCGGCCGGGGCGCCGAAGCGGCGCTGGCGTCTGTGCAATGACGGCTGGATTGAACATGTGAAAAGATAGGCGATCTGTTACGCAACTGCCTGATTTATATGAATATATCGTTGAACAACCCGAATGTTCAATTGCGAACATTGGTCTTGACAATGGCCGTGTGGCGCCGGTATGCTCAACCAAGCATGTCGATCACGGAAGTTGCCAGACTCGCCGGGCTGTCACACACCACGGTGTCGCGGGTGATCAACAACAAGCCCGGCGTCGCGCCGCAGACGGTCCGCAACGTGCGCCGGGCGATGGCCGAGCTGGGCTACACCCCGCCGAATACCCGCCGCGGCCCGCAGACGCGGGCCCGCGACGGCGTGCGCGCCCGTTCGATCGCCACGCTGCTGGTCGGCGCCGACCTGGGCCTGGCGCGCGTGTCGCTGATCAGCGCGATCCTGCACGCGGTCGAGCGTGCCCTGGCCGAACGCAAGCTGTCGATGACGTTCGGGCAGGTCTCCGAGCACGGGCAGTTGCCGCCGAATCTTTCGGGCGATGCCGTAGACGGCCTGCTGCTGCTGGGCCGGACGCCCGAGGGCGAGCTGCGCGAGCGCCTGGAAGGGTTCCCGACGGTGTGGCTGCTGACGCGTCGGGGCGGGGAGGACTGGGGGGACCGTGTTCGACCGAACAACGCGGCGGTGGCGCGTCTGGCGGGCCGGTACCTGCTCGAGCGCGGGCACCGTCACCTGGCGTATCTGAACCCGACGCCGGAGCACCCGGCTTTTGTCGAGCGTGGCGGGGTGCTGCGCGCGATGGCCGAGGAAGCCGGCGCGACGCTGGCGCAGATCGACGCGGGCGCGCCGAAGCCGCCGGGCGACCTGCTCTCGATCCGCGATGAGCTGGCCGACGACCGGATGGAACAGATGATCGAGCGGCTGCTGGGGCTGGACCCGAGGCCGACGGGCGTGTTCGTGCCGGCGGACACGGCGGCGGCGCTGGCGTACCGGGCGTTGCGGCGTCGCGGCGTCGAGCCGGGCAAGGACCTGGAGATCGTTTCGTGCAACAACGACCGGTCGGCGCTGATCGGGCTGGACCCGCGGCCGGCGACGATCGACCTGCGCCCGGACGTGATCGGCCAGCGCGCGGTGACGCAGTTGCTGGCGCGGCTGCGCGACCCGTTCGCGCCGGTGCGTGCGGACCTGCTGGTCGAGCCGGCGTTGATCCCGGCGGACGCGGCGTTGCCGGCGGGCGCCGACGGCGGTGGGCAGGGATGAATGAATCGTGGCGGGCCGTCGCGCGTTGCGGCCCCGCTGGAGTTTGGAGTCTGGTTTGAGGCTGCATCACGTAGTGTCAGGCACCTCGTTTAGAAGAAGGAGGAATCATGTTTGGAGAAACGCAGAGACAGAACGGAAGGCTGTGGGCGGCGATCGTGGCGGCGGGCATGCTGCCGGTCGGATCGACCGCGTGGGCGGTGACGTTCACCGACGGGTTCGGTGACGCCGACCGCGACAACAACGGTGCCATCGAGCCGTTCGACGTGGACGTGGACCTGGACGACACGATCGACCCGGAAGAGGTCTCGATGGCGACCGACGCCGGCGACGTGGGCATCAAGTGGTACGCGACGCGCGGGTTCACCGGCAGCAACGACGGCGATCCCAAGCCCAACGCCAAGATCATCGATGACTCGGCGGGCATCGGCTCGGGCCTGGCGCTGGGCGCCGAGGCCAAGGGCAGCGGCAGCTCGATGGCCGGGTTCTTCGGCCAGTCGGTGCAGATCGGTCCCAACGTCGGCGACAAGGTCGTCGCTGAGTTCGACTTCCGCATCTGGACCGAGTCGAACAACCCCTCGCCCCCGCCGGCCAACGGCGAGCTGCGCTGGGGCCTGTTCCAGGACACCGACAACCAGCTCGGCCAGACCGCCGACGTCGGCAAGGAGAACACCACCGCCGTCTGGGGCGGCGACGACGGCCTGTGGCGCGAGAGCGACCCCGGCCCGGTCGGCGACAAGGGTATCTGGGCCCGGATCCCCATCGGCGCTCTGAGCGACCCGCTCGACGCCCGCATCAACTATGAAAACAACGCTGAGCGGTTCCTCGAGGGCAGCAGCGTCGGCAACGGCGGCGACCAGGACACCGTCGCCTCACCCGAGGGCGACGGGCCCGGGGGCCGCATCGGCGCCGACCTGGCCGACGACCCGATGAACCAGGTCCCCACCATGCCGCACCGCCTCCGCCTCGAGATCGAGCGGACCGACACCAGCGTCCTGGTCTCGTCGTTCATCGACGGCGTGCTGGTGCTCAGCGACGAGATCGACCCGAACGATCCCGACGTCATGGTGCTGGGCGCCCCGCCGGATTCGTTCGACTACATCGCCCTGCGTAACACCGGCTCGAACGGCGACTGGGACTACATCATCGACAACGTCTCGATCGTCCCCGAGCCCGCGAGCCTGATCCTGCTCGCTCCGCTCGCCGCCTTCGCGGCGCGCCGGCGACGCTGAACGACCCGACCCCGCGTCGGCGCGGTTCGCGCCGCGCCGACGCCTTGCCGTGACTCAGGACACTTCGAGGTTCACATGACGCGATAGGAGGTTTGACCATGCGAGTCAGAAGGAAGCACAGCAGAATCACCGGCCGGTGGATCGCACCGGCGATCGGCGCGACGCTGATCCTCGGCGCCGGCGCCTCGGCCGAGGTGGTCGTCATCGACCAGTTCGGCGACGGCGACCGCAACAACGACGGCGCCCTCGACGGCGACCTGAGCCTCGACGGCGAGGTCGACGAGGGCGAGATCACCATGCCCGAAGACCCGAGCCAGACGGGCATCGTCTGGACCGCCACGCGCGGGTTCACCGGCGGGGGGATCGGCGATCCCAAGATCAACGTCAACATCATCGACGACTCGGGCGTGCTCGGCAGCGGACAGGCGCTGGCCCTGGAGTCCAAGGGCCGCGGCAGCTCGGCCGCCGGGTTCTTCGGCCAGCGCGTGGAGCTGGGACCCAACGTCGGCGACCAGCTCAAGCTCAGCTTCGACTACCGCTTCTGGCCCGACTCGCCCAACCCCGAGGGCATGCCCAACTCCGCCCAGATGCGCTTCGGTCTCTTCCAGGACACCGACAACCAGCTCGGCCAGACCGCCGACGTCGGCCCGTTCAACCCCGACACCGGCCTGCCCGACGAGAACACGACCGTCACCTGGGGCGAGGACGACGGCGAGTGGCGCGGCAGCGACCCCGGCCCGGTCGGCGACGCCGGCTGGTGGTTGCGCGCCCCGATCGGCGAGTTCGGTGACCCGACCACCTACCGCATCATCGAGGAGGTCAACCAGGACCGCTTCCTCGAGGGGCAGGACCAGGACTTCGTCGCCCGCCCGCAGACGCCCGACGACGACCCCAACATCCCCGAGTTCCCGCCCACGATCGTGCCCGGCTCCGAGAGCGACCCGCTGGTCTACACCATCATGCTCACGCTCGAACGCACCGAGCAGAGCATCCTCGCCACCATGATGTGGGAGAACTCGGACGGCGACACCTTCGCGTTCGGTGGCGAGGAGTCGCTCGAGGACAGCAGCGACATCGTCGGCTCCGGCGGGATCCAGAGCGATTCGTGGGACTACTTCGCCATCCGCCAGTCCAGCGGCGGCACCGACGAGGACTTCGACGCCATCCTCGACAACTTCATGATCGAGACGTTCTCCGCGGTGTCCGCCGTGACCGGCGACGCCGACGGCGACGGCGACGTCGACGCCTTCGACCTGGGCATCTGGCAGACCCAGTTCGGCCAGACCGGCGAAGGGCTGACCGCCGACTTCGATGACGACGGTGACGTCGACGCGTTCGACCTGGGCCTGTGGCAGACCAACTTCGGCACGGGCCTGGACGGGGCCGCGGTCCCCGAGCCGGCGACGCTCGGCCTGCTGGCGCTCGGCGGTCTGGCCGCCCTGCGCCGCCGCAGAGACTGATGACGACTGAACCCGTGGCGACGCGCCTGACAGCGCGCCGCCGCGTTTCGACCGGTCTTCGTTCCTCTATGAGGCGATTCCCCTCGCCCGAAGGAGTCTGATCATGTTCCGTTCACGAAACGCCTTCACCCTCATCGAACTGCTGGTGGTCATCTCCATCATCGCGCTGCTGATCGGCATCCTGCTGCCCGCGCTCGGCGCCGCGCGCGACGCCGCCCGCAACATGCAGTGCATGAGCAACCAGCGCCAGATCGGCGTCGGCCACGCGATCTACGGCACCGAGAACGACAACCTGATCGTGCCGTTGGCGCAGGACGACCCGGCGCTTCGGCGAAAGCTCGCCGGCGGGCCCAGCGGCTACATCAACGTCTTCTGGTTCGAGATCCTCGGTGACGTGATCATCAAGGCCAAACGCGACGAGAGCGGTGATCGCAGCGAGTTCATGACCCGCACCTTCACCTGCCCCACTTACATCAATAACTACTCCCAGTGGCGCGACCTTGCCGGCAGCTCCAAGCCCGGTTACGGCATGAACCGTCACCTGCTCGGCAAGCCCGACGAGAAGATCCCCAGCACGGACGACCCCCGCTACAACCCCGTCGGCTACGACGCCCAGGGCAACGAGCCGATCTCGAGCTGGTGGCGATACAACGACACCCGCGGCGGGCCTTCCGGCCGCGGCATCACCGGCGACAGCAACGAGTGGCACATCAGCACACGCGTCACCGGCGGCAGGATGTACTTCGGCAAGAAGAGCGCCTCCCGCTTCAATCCCGATATCCCCCTGTATGGCAACGCCGACCCGATCCGCCACGGCAAGGACAACCTCAACGTCGGGTACATGGACGGCCACGCCAGCTCGCAGGACCGCGCCGGCGCCGCCGAGGCCTTCCGTGACCCCGACGGCTTCTTCGAGCGCGAGTACGACGAGGACGCCGAGGCGTTTGACGGCTGATCCGACATCGACGGGACCGTGACATCGCGAACGTGACCTCAGGGGCCTGTTCCCGGACACCTGCTCTATGCCCGACGCTCAACCCATCGACCACACGATCGAGTACCTGGTCATCAGCGGATACCTGGTGTTCCTCGTGCTGCTGGGGCTCGTGTTCCGCAAGTTCAACGCGAACGTGAGCGACTACTTCCGCAACGGCTGCCGCGGCACGTGGTGGCTCGTCGGCGCCAGCGCGTTCATGACCGCCTTCAGCGCCGTGACGTTCACCGCCATGGCCGGCGCCGCGTTCGAGAGCGGCTTCGGCGTCACCATCATCTTCATCGGCAACGCCCTGGGATTCTTCCTCGTCTTCGCCTTCGTCGGGCCCTGGTACCGCCAGCTCCGCTCCATCACCGCCCCCGAGGTCATCCGCAAGCGATTCGGCCGGCTCACCCAGCAGATCTACGCCTGGTTCAACATGATCCTGGGCATCCTCTACGCCGCCCTTTGGCTGACCGGCCTGGGCATCTTCGCCCACACCGTCTTCGGCTACGACCTCGAAACCGTCATCCTCGCCACCGGCGCCGTCGTGCTGATCTACTCCGTCTTCGGCGGGAGCTGGGCCGTCATGGCCACCGACTTCCTCCAGCTCATGATCCTCATCCCGCTGTCACTCGTCGTCGCGTTCCTCGCCCTGGCCGAGGTCGGCGGGATCAGCGGGTTCTTCCACAGCATCGATCAGTACGGCCTGACCGAGCAGTTCCGCTTCATCAACGACCCGGCCGTCCGCTTCGAGAACGCGCCGGAGAAGATCCCGCTGCTCAAGTACGGCATGGCCTTCGCCGTCGCCACCATCATGTGGAAGACGATGAACAACATGGCCATCACCGCCGCGCCCAAGTACTTCGCCGTCAAGGACGGCCGCGAGGCCCGCAAGGCCGCCCTGCTCGCCTGCATCCTCATGATCCTCGGCACCGCCGTCTGGTTCGTGCCCCCCATGGTCGCCCGCATGATCTTCTTCGACGAGGTCATGGCCAACAGCGGCCTGCCCAAGCCCGAGGAGTCCGCCTACGCCGTCATCAGCATGCGCCTCCTGCCCGCGGGCATGACCGGGCTCATGGTCGTGGCCATGTTCGCCGCCACCATGAGCAGCATGGACTCGGGCCTGAACCGCAACGCCGCCATCTTCACACGCGACATCTTCCCCGGCCTGTGGCGCTGGACCGGCCTGCCCGAGCCACGCGAGCACACCATGTTCCGCCTCAGCCAGTTCTTCTCGCTGGTCTTCGGCATCGCCATCGTCGCCGCCGCCCTCTACTTCGCCCAGCCCGAAGAGGGCTCGACCAAGGGCGTCTTCGAGTACATGCTCGACGTCGGCGCCCTGCTCGGCGCGCCGCTGGCCATCCCCATGCTGCTCGCCCTGTTCATCCGGCGCGCCCCGTGGTGGTCCGCCATCGTCTCCATGCTCATCACTCTCGTCCCCAGCTCCATGGCCTTCTTCGAGGTCGGCATCTCCCCGGGCGCCTGGGCCCCCGCCTGGCTCGTCACCATCCTCGACGAGACCTGGACCTACCAGGACAAGATCTTCGCCAACACCGCCGTCGGCGTCTCCGCCTTCCTCGCCACCATGCCCTTCTGGCGCGTCGAGAGCCCCGCCTACAAGGCTCAGGTCACCGACTTCTTCGAAACCATGCGCTGCCCCATCGACTTCGAGCAGGAGGTCGGCCAGGCCAACGACCCCCGCCAGCTCAAGATCATCGGCGCCTTCTGCCTCGCCGCCGGCCTGTTCATCTGCGCCCTCATGGCCCTGCCCAACCCGTGGTCCGGCCGGATGTGCATCCTCTTCGTCGGCGGGTCCGTCGCGACCGTGGGCGTGCTCATGATGCTCGCCGGCCGACGACCGCCGCGCACCGCCGACACGCCGCCCGCACCGCTCAACGTCGAGGTCGAGGGCGCATGAATCCACCACACGCGACCATTCCGTGCCGGCTCGCGTCCCGCCTCATCACACGCCGCACATCCCCCGCGCCGCGCGACACAATCACCGCCCCGCTCCTCGCCTCGCTCGCCGCCCTGCTCGCCCTCGCTATCGCACCCCACACCGACGCCGCCACCCTCTGGTCCGGCTCCTTCGAGCCCGACTGGCGCGACACCTGGCAGGTCCGCCCCTCACGCAGCTTCGGCCTCGCCGAAAACACCGACTTCATCCCCGACCCCACCGCCACCTTCGACGACACCGTCCTCCGCGTCCGCTTCCCCCAAGGCTCGGCCAACCCCGGCTCACACAACCGCGGCGACGCGCCCCTCGGCGGCGCTCAGTTCCTCGCCGACCTCCACCTCCCACCAGCCGATGCCCTGACCCTCTCCTTCTCCCTCCGATTCGCCGACAACTTCCAGTGGGTCAAGGGCGGCAAGCTCCCCGGCCTCTTCGGCGGACACCAGATCAGCGGCGGCGCCCACCCCGACGGCACCGACGGCCTCTCCACTCGCTTCATGTGGCGACGACACGGCGACGGCGAGGTCTACGCCTACCTCGCCCACAACCCGCAGGTCTCCATCCAACGCGGCGCCTGGCGATTCCAGCCCGGCACCTGGTACCGCCTCCAACAAGAGGTCATCCTCAACACCCCCGGTCACGACGACGGCTCCGTCCGCGTCTGGCTCGACGACCACCTCGTCCTCCAACAATCCAACCTCACCTTCCGCACCGTCGACTCCCTCAAGATCGAGGGCCTGTTCTTCTCCACCTTCTTCGGCGGGGGCGACACCTCCTGGGCCACCCCCGTCGACACCCACATCGACTTCGCCGACTTCTCCGTCGCCGGCCTCACCGCCGACTTCGAC
>CAYSIX010000041.1:688-22427 GCA_964431205.1 uncultured Phycisphaeraceae bacterium | reverse complement strand
GGGGGAGCCGGGGGCGGTCGACCGGGGCCGTCAGGCGTGGCGTCGGGGCTGGGCGACCGGTCGGGACAGCGAGGCGGGGTCAGACACGGTCCTTGGGCGTCAGGGGGCGTTTGACCTGGAACGCGCGGTTGCCGCGGTACTGGCCGAGGAACCCGATGAACTTTCGCCGGTCGCCGACGGCCAGGGTCAACGGGGCCGAGGCCGGCTTGTCCGTCAGGATCAGGTCCCCGATCTGCAGGTTCAACAGGTCCGAGACCTTGATGGTCGTGTCGGCCAGGACCGCCGAGACGCTCATCCGCGTCGCGTCGAGGTGCCCGGCCACGCGACGGCGCATGCCCTGGTCCTGGCGGCCCTTCTTGTACGCCGCCCAGCTCTGGGCCGAGAGCTTGTCCACCACCGGCTCGACCACCGCGTACGGCACGCACAGGCTCATGGTCCCGGCCCGGCCGCCCATCTTCATCTCGAACCCCACCACGATCACCACCTCGTTCGGGGCCACGATCTGCACCAGCGCCGGGTTGCTCTCGGTCTCCTGAAGCGAGAACTTCAGCGGCACCACGCTCTCCCACGCCTCGGAAAGCGCCGTCATCGCCCGGTCCAGAATCTTCCTGACCAGCCGCAGCTCGATCGCCGTCAGCGGCCGCTGCGGGATGAACAGGTCCGCGTTCGACCCGCCGAGCAGCCGATCGATCACCGGGTACACGATCAGCGGGCTCAGCTCGAGGCAGATGCTGCCCTCCAGCGGCTCGCAGGACAGCAGGCTGAAGCACGTCGGGTTCGGCAGCGAGTGCGTGAACTCGCTGAAGGTCATCTGCTCGATGTTGGCGACCTTGACCTCCATGATCGTGCGGAGGAAGCCCGAAAGCGAGGCCCCGAAGTTGCGGCTGAAGCCCTCGTGCAGCGTCTCCAGCGCCCGCATCTGGTCCTTGCTGACCCGCTCGGGACGCTTGAAGTCGTAGTCGCGGACCTCGATGTCGGCGCTGAACACCCCGCCGCGGCGGTGCGAGAACACCTGCGGCGGCGCGTCGTCGTCCGAGGAGGCGACGTCCCCCTGGCTGACCGCGCCGAGCAGGGCGTCGATCTCGTTCTGATCCAGCACGTCAACCATGGGCGATTCCCGGCGGCGCACCCGCCGCTGGGTCCTGTTATCGGTCGGCGGACCGGGCCGGCTTCAACACCATCGGGGAACATTTCGCCGACCTTTCCGGTGGATCCGACGTACCATGCTTTGTTCGACCTGCCCGGGGTGAACCCGCACGGAGACGCGCATGATCGACCTTCGGCCCCGACTCGCCCAAGCCTTTGCCGCCTGCCTGGTGACCCTGCTGGCCGCGTCGCCGGCCGCGGCGCAGCTCTTCGACGGCGCGCCGATCGAGGTCTCGGCCCGGTGGGATCAGGCCCAGGCGAGGCCCGGCGACGCACGCGTGCTCGCGGTGGTCTTGGACATCCCCTCGCCCTGGCACATCAACCCGGACGCCGCCCAGCTCGACAGCGACTTCCTCATCCCGACCGAGGTGACCGTGCAGGTCGACGACGGCTCGGGGCTGGCGGTCGGCCCCGTCCAGTATCCCGAGCCGCATCTGATCGAGTTTGCGTTGATGCCGGGGGAGAAGGTGCCGGCGTACGAAGGGCAGACGGTTATTTACGTGCCGGTGATGGTCGGACCCGACGCCGAGCCGGGCACGGTCCCCGTCACCGTGACCGTGGCGTATCAGCCCTGCGACGACAAGAACTGCCTGTTCCCGACCGACGAGTCGATCGAGCTGGAGCTGGAGGTTGTCCCCGCGGGGACAACGATCGAACAGGGCGCTTCGGACACCGAGCTGTTCGCCGATTTTGACACGACCGCGTTCGCACGGATGGCCGGCGGCGGTGAGGGCGATGCGGGCGTTTCAGGCCGGCCCGTGGGGGCGGCTTCCGACGACGCCAGCGGCGCCGCTGTGGTCCCGCAGGTCGTGGACTTCTACTTCTTCCAGCTCGACCCGCGGGGGGTCGTCGGGCTGACGGCCCTGTTCGCGGTCGCCGCGTTCGGCGGGATGCTGCTGAACTTCACGCCCTGCGTCCTGCCGGTGATCCCCATCAAGATGATCGGCCTGGCGCAGGCGGCCGGCGACCGGCGCAAGTGCCTGTTTCTGGGCGCCGTGATGTCGCTGGGCGTCGTGGCGTTCTGGCTGGGCATCGGCGTGGTGATCGCCACGATCAGCGGGTTCACCGCGTCCAATCAGCTGTTCCAGTACCCGCTGTTCACGATCGGCGTCGGCGTGATCATCGCGATCATGGGCATCGCCATGGGCGGGCTGTTCACCGTGCAACTGCCGCGGTGGGTCTACGCCGTGAACCCGAAGCACGACTCGGTGGTCGGTTCGTTCGGCTTTGGCATCATGACCGCTGTGCTCTCCACGCCGTGCACGGCGCCGTTCATGGGCGCCGCCGCGGCCTGGGCCGCCACGCAGAGCCCGACGATCACGCTCTCGACCTTCGCCGCCGTCGGCCTGGGCATGGCGCTGCCGTACCTGGTGCTCTCGGCCAACCCCCGCCTGGTCGAACGCCTGCCCCGCACCGGCCCGGGCAGCGAGCTGCTCAAGCAGGTCATGGGCCTGCTGATCCTCGCCGCCGCGGCCTACTTCGTCGGCGTCGGCGTCGTCGCCCTGACCAGCGACGGCACCCGCGAGCCCAGCCAGCTCTACTGGTGGGGCCCGGCCCTGTTCATCGCCGCCGCGGGGGCGTGGCTGGCCTATCGCACCTTCCGCATCACGCGCGAGACGACGCCGCGGGCGGTCTTCGGCGGTGCCGGGCTGGTGGTCGTGGCGTTGGCGCTGATCGGCGGGGTCGCGGCGACCTCGGGCGATTCGTCCGGGGACGGCAGCGGCGTGCGGTGGACGTACTACACGCCCGAGCGGTTCGATCAGGCGCTGGCCGAAGGTCACGTGGTCGTGCTCGACTTCACCGCCGAGTGGTGCCTGAACTGCAAGGCGCTGGAGGCGACGGTGCTGAGCCAGGACGCGGTGGTCGAGGCGTTGAACGATCCGCGGGTGCGGGCGATGAAGGTGGACCTGACCGGCGGCAACGCGGCGGGCCGCGCCAAGCTGGCCGAGGCGGGCCGGGTGATGATCCCGCTGCTGGTCGTGTACGGGCCGGACGGTCGCGAGGTGTTCAAGGCCGACGCGTACACGCCGGATCAGGTGCTGCGTGCGGTCGAGGCGGCGCGGCAAGGGCCGGTGGCGTCGCGCGACCGCGGCTGATCGATCGATCGTGGACCGAAGCGGCGGCCCCGGGCGGCCGGGCGTCGCTCGACAAGCAGTGGGGCAGGCGACAGAATGGCCACGATGTCGATCGAATCCAGGTTGACGGAGCTCGGCCTCTCGCTGCCGGCGGCGACGAAACCGGTGGCGTCGTACGTGCCGGTGGCACGTACGGGCCCGAGCTTGTACGTCAGCGGTCAGTTGCCGGTGCGCGAGGGGAAGCTGATCGCGACGGGCAAGGTGGCCTCGCGGGTGGCGTTGGCCGAGGCGCAGTCGGCGGCGCGGCAGTGCGTGCTGAACATGCTGGCCGCGGTGCGCGACGCGTTGGACGGCAACCTCGAACGGGTTCACCGGGTCGTGAAGCTGACGGTGTTCGTGGCCAGCGATCCGGATTTTGCCGAGCAGCACCTGGTGGCCAACGGCGCCAGCGAGCTGCTGGTCGAGGCGCTGGGCGAGCGGGGTCGGCATGCCAGATCGGCCGTCGGGGTGGCGTGCCTGCCGCTGAACGCGCCGGTGGAGCTGGACGCGGTGGTCGAGGTGGTCTGAGCACCACGAGCCGGGCGGGCTGAATACGCGTGGCTCGGGAGCGTTCGGCTGGATCGCGGCCGCCGGCCGTGCAAGGATGACAGGATGAGGCCAAGGACCGGCGGGCTCTGGATCGCGCTGGGGGTGGCGGCGGCGGTGTGGCCGGCGTGGGGCCAGGAGCCGGACGAGGCGCACGTGCCGGTTTACATCGAAGACTCGCCGGCAGCGATGGAGCTGATCGACGAGGCCGCGGCGAAGCAGGAAGAGGGGCTGCTCGGCGAGGCGGCGGCCACGCTGCAGCAGGTCATCGAGCGATACCCGACCAAACTGATCGCGCTGGACCGCCCGCTGTACACCGACGTGCGGCTGTGGGTCGAGCGGCGGCTGCGCGAGCAGCCGGAGCTGCTGGACGCCTATCGCGATCGGTTCGACGCGACGGCGGCGCGTGCGGTCGAGCAGGCGTGGGCCGACGACGACCCGGACGCGGCGCTGGCCGAGGCGCTCGAGCTGTACGCGATGACGCGGCCGGGGCTCGACGCGGGCCTGGCGCTGGCGGGGCGTGCGGTCGAGCGCGCCGACGCGGCGGCCGCGATGTCGGCGCTGGGACGGATCGAGCAGCACCCCGACCTCGACGCGGTCGAGGGCACCCGTCGGCGTTACCACGAGCTGGCGGCGCTGGCGGCGCTGCTCTCGGGCGACGAGGCGCTGCTGGAGCGGCACCGCGGGGCGTTGGCCAGGTCAGCGGACGGGACGCAGCGGATCGACTCGCTGATGAACCGCTGGCGTGTGCCGACGCCGGCGCGACGCGCGGCGCCGGCAGACGCGGGGCGTCGTCCGCCGCCGATGGACGAGCCGCTGTGGAGCGCGGTGGTCGCCGAGCCGGACCCCGCCGAGGCCCGCTTCGGCGGGCGGGCACGCGGCGCGGTGCGCTACCCGCTGGTGCCCGCGGTCGCCGGCGAGACGCTGTACCTGAACACCGGCGACGAGGTTCACGCCGCCGATCGGATCTCCGGGCGCACGCTCTGGCGGTTCAAGCTCGAGCAGATCGTCCCGCCCCGCGAGCCGCCGATCCTGGGGCGAAACCCGCGCAGCGCGTCCGATCGGCGAGGCGTGCTCGTGGACGGCGCCGCGCTGTACGCGGTCATGGGCTGGCCACCGGGCTGGATCGGCCGGGTCCCCGAGCCGGAACCGACCACGCACCTGCTCTGCCTCGACGCGTTGACCGGTGGGCTGCGCTGGCAGACCGACCCCGGCCAGCTCGCCCCCGCGCTCGCACGCGCCCACTTCCAGGGCACGCCCGTGCTCAGCTACGACCGGCTGTTCGTGCTGGCGCGACGAAGCCAGGTCTCCGGGTTCCAGGACACGTTCGTCGTCGCCGTCGATGCGCGCAGCGGCGAGTTGCTCTGGCGTCGTCACCTGGCGAGCGTGGTGACCACGAACCGCAACGCCGCGCCGCCGGTCTCGGAGTTTCGGCTCGACCGCGGGCGGCTGTACGTCAGCGACAACCTCGGCGCGGTGGCGTGCCTGGACGTTCGTCGGGGGGCGGTGCGGTGGCTTCGCCTGCTGGTGGACCCGGCGGACATGAGCCAGCGGGGGGTGAACACGACGCGGCAGACGGTGGGTCGGCTGGTCAGCGCGCCGCTGCGGGTGTCGGCCGGGCTGATCGTCCCGCCGACGCAGGCGACCAGCGAGTCGGTCCTGCTGGACCCGGACACCGGCGAGCTGAGGCGGAAGCTCGACGGCGCGGACTGGGACCAGGTGCAGATCCTGGCGCGGGCCGACGGCGGGGTGCTGGCGGTGGGGCGGCAGGTCGCGCTTTTGGATGACCAGACCTTGGAGCCGCGCTGGACGACGCGGCTGCGTCAGGACACGGACGGTCTGCTGCACGCTGAGCCGGCGGTGACGCGGCGGTACGCGGTGCTCGCCTCGCCGGATCGACTGTTCGTGGTGTCGCTGGAGGACGGATCGCTGCTGACGGAGATGGCGGTGTCGGAGGGCGGTCACGCGCTGGCGTTGGCCGATCAGGTGCTGATCGCCGGCAAAACGCGTGTGCGCAGCTACATGGGCTGGTCGGAAGCGGCGGGGGCGTTGCAGCGTCAGATGGTGGCCGCGGCGGCGGCGCCCGAGCCGGACGTCGGGCCGGCGCTGGCGCTGGCGCACCTGGCCGTGCAGGGCGATCGACCCGAGGACGTGCTGCGTGCGGCCGACAGCGCGATCAGCCTGTGGCGTCGCTACGCGGACGAGCCGGCGCGGGACCCCGCGATGGCCGACGACCTGCAGGCCCGCGTCTTCGAGCAGTTGCTCGCGTACGCACGGCCGACGGCCGGGGCGCGGGCGTCGCTGCGCGCGTCGCTGCTGGATCGGCTGGCCCGGATCACCGCCGATCCGGCGCAGGAGGTCGCCTACCACCTGGCCCGGGGCGACCTGCTGGCTGAAACCGAACGTCCCACCAGCGCCGCCGAACACTACCAGGCGGTGCTCGCCACGCCCGAGCTGGCCGGTCAGACCGTGGTCGAGCCGCTGGCGATACGCCCCGCGCACGTCGCGGCCGAGCTGCGCCTGCGGGCGCTGGTGGCCGAGCACGGGCCGCAGGTGTACGGGCCTTACGCCGAGCGGGCCGAGCGCCGGTTGCTCGAGCTGCGCGGCGGGGGCACGGCGACCGCGGAGCGTTGGATCGAGATGGCGCGGCAATACCCGTTGGCGCCGGCGTCGATCGAGGCGTTGATCGAGGCGGCGCGGGCGAGCCTCGAGGCGAACGACGCCGCTTCGGCGCGGCGGGCGCTGGCGATCGCGCTGCACCGCGAGCCGGGGCCCGAGCTGGGGGAAACCGTAATCGGGGAGCTGGCCACGCTGCTGATCGATCTTGGCCGCGGCGACCGTGCCCTTGCGCTGCTGGCCCGCGTCGAGCGGGACCGGCCCGAGTGGGCCCCGCCGTGGCGCGGCGAGCCGACGCCGTTCGACGCCTGGCAGGCCGCGGCCGACGCCACCGTCGGTCAGCACCCGACGCTGCCACGCTTTGCGACCCCGCCGGCGGCCGCGACCGTGCGGCGCGGTCAACTGCTCGAGCCCTTCCACGACGCGGCCGCGAACACGCACGACACCGGTTCCACGGCCGGCCTGCTCATCCGCGAGGAGGCGGCGCTGCGCCTGATCACGGCGAAGCGCCCGCGCTGGCGCGTTGCCTGGTCCAACCCGAACACCGTGGTCGTGGATGGGGGGCTCGAGCACGTGACGCTCTGGTCGCCCGGCGCGGCGGCGCTGACGAGCCTGGACGCGCAGACCGGCCGGGTGCGCTGGTCATTGGACGATGCGCAGGCGTCGCTCGCGGAGCTGGGCGACGAATCCGTGCGTGAGGCCCTGCGGAACCCGGAGCAGCAGGAGTTTCTCGAGTTCGTCGGCGTCAACGACATCCGGCGGATCCGCCGCATGCAGAACGCCGCGACCGTCCGCCACGAGCGGTTCGTGCTCGCACGCGACACGATGTACCTGGTGATCGGCGACGCGAGCGGCCGGGTGATGGCGCTGGATCGTGTGCACGGCGAGGTGCTCTGGCGGGTCATGACGCCGATCGAGCGGCTCACGCAGGTAGCGATGTCGAACGGCCGGGTCGTGATCGCGGGGATGACGGACACGCAGACCGACTCGCCGTCGGGCGCGCTGCTGATGATGGACGCGCGCACGGGCGAGGCACTGGGCTCGACGATCGAACTGCGTGACCTGCCGCAGTGGCTGGGATTCGCGGGCCGGGATCGGATGGTCGTGGCCGTCACGGACGAGCTGACGGCGTACGACCCGGGCGACGCGCGGGTGCTGTGGCGGACCTCGGTCGGGGGGACGACACTGACGGGTCAGGCGTGGGCGTCGTCACGCGCGGTGATCGCCGCGGCCAACAGCGGGGACCTGCTGGTGCTCGACGCGGAGGATGGATCGATCATGGGGCAGCGGACGCTGGGCGCCTCGCGTCAGTTGAGGCGTGACCGCGTGCGGCGGACGGCGGAGGGCTGGCTCGTCGTCACGGATCAGGGCGCCTTCGCGCTGGGCCCGGGCGGCGAGGTGCGCTGGCGTGACGCGATCGAGTTCGACGGCGATCAGGTCGTGGCGTCCGCGCTGACGCGGGATGCGTTGATCGTCGCCGTGCGGCCGTCGACGATGGTGGACCTGGACCCCGCCGCGGCGGTCGACCTGCCCGAGCCGGCGCTGCGCCCGGCCCAGGACGGGACTTTGACGCTGTACTGGCTGGACCGGGCCAGCGGGCGGCTGACCGCGTCGTGTCGGCTGGAGTCGGTGCCGTTCGCAGCCGACGAGCCTTTGCGGATGCAGGCCGCCGAAAATCGCCTGGCCATCTCGGGTGATGAGGTGACGCTGATCGTGACGGACGCCGAGGCCGAGGGGGTGGCGATCCGAGCCGTTGACAGCGTTTCCGGGGTGGCGGTGGCGCGTCCGCGGCGATGAGCCGGTTCCGCCCGGCCGTTGCCCGGGTCCCACCGGGCCGATAGCATCCCCCCGTGCCCCGTGGACCTGACCGGAAGGATGTGCATATGCCCGCCGAAGCGGACCTGGCCTCACCCGTGGCCTCGATCGACGCCCTCGCCGAGACCGATCCGGACGTCTTCCGGATCATCACCGCCGAGCAGCAGCGACAGGCCGACACCATCGAGCTGATCGCCAGCGAGAACCACGTCAGCCCCGCCGTGATGGCGGCCGTCGGCTCCTGCCTGACCAACAAATACTGCGAGGGCTACCCCGGCAAACGCTACTACTCCGGCTGCGCGCTCTACGACGACGTCGAGTCTCTCGCCATCGAGCGTGCGAAGAAGCTGTTCGGCTGTCGCTTCGCCAACGTCCAGGCCCACTCCGGCGCCAACGCCAACCTCGCCGTCTTCTTCGCGCTGCTGAGCCCCGGCGACACGTACATGAGCGTCGTGCTCTCCGACGGCGGGCACCTGACGCACGGCTCGCCGGTCAACATCTCCGGCAAGTGGTTCAATGCCGTCCACTACCCGCTGGTCTATGACGAATCCCGGGACGACTACGGCCACATCGACTACGACGCGGTCGAACGCCTGGCCAGCGAGCACAAGCCGAAGCTGATCATGTGCGGGTACTCGGCCTATCCTCGGGTGATCGACTTCGAGCGGTTCCGCAAGATCGCCGACGGCTGCGGCGCCCTGCTGATGGCGGACATCGCGCACATCGCGGGCCTGGTCGCCGCGGGCGTGCACCCCTCGCCGTTCCCGCACGCGCAGGTGGTCACGACCACGACGCACAAGACGCTGCGCGGGCCGCGTGGCGGGCTGATCCTGACCGACGACGAGGAGCTGGCCAAGCGCTTCGACAAGGCGATCTTCCCCGGCATCCAGGGTGGGCCGCTGATGCACGTGATCGCCGGCAAGGCCGTCGCCTTCGGCGAGGCGCTGCACCCGGCGTTCAAGGACTACGCCCGACGGATCGTCGCCAACGCCGCCACCCTCGCCGACGCGCTGACCAAGCGCGGCTACCACCTGCAGTCCCGCGGCACCGACAACCACCTGATGCTGCTCGACCTGCGCCCCACCCACCCGGACGTGACCGGCAAGGACGCGGCGGGCTGGCTCGAACAGGCCGGCATCATCACCAACAAGAACACCGTCTCCGGCGACGAGCGATCGCCTTTTACCACCAGCGGCCTCCGCCTGGGCACGCCCGCTGTGACGACGCGCGGCTTCGGCGACGATGAGATGAACGCCGTCGCCGAGTGGATCGATCGCGTCCTGCGCAGCGGCGGCGACGGCCCGACGCTTCAGGCCGTCCGCCGCGAGGTCTCGGCGTTGTGCCGTCGCTTCCCCATGCCGCACTGAGGCGGGCGGCGACGGTGCCGAGGCGTCGGCCGCGGGGCCACGCCATCGTCCATGTGCCGCACGTCCGCCCGCCCGCTTCCGGATCGCAGCGCATGAGCCGGTCCCAACCCTCGTCGAGCCCCGGACGACGCCTCGTGATCGTCCCGGCTTACAACGAAGTGGACACGATCGGCCGCGTCGTCGAGCAGGTGCGGCAGCTCCTGCCGGATTATGACGTTGTCGTGGTGGACGACGGCTCGACCGATGGCACCGCCGCCGCCGTCCCCCGCGGCGCGATCGTCCTGTCTCTGCCGTTCAACCTCGGCATCGGCGGGGCGATGCAGACCGGCTACCGCTACGCGGCGATGCACGGCTACGACGTCGCCGTGCAGGTCGACGGCGACGGCCAGCACCCCGTCGACGCCGTGCCACGCCTCGTGGAGCCGATCGAGGCCGGCGAGGCCGACCTCGTCGTCGGCTCACGCTTCCTGCCCGGCGGCTCGTACGACCAGTCCGCCTCGCGCATGTTCGGCATCCGCGTGCTCCGCGCCCTGCTGCGCCTGCTCACCGGCCGACGCTTCACCGACTGCACCTCCGGCTTCCGCGCCGCCAACCGCCGCGTCATCCACGCCTTCGCCCACTGGTACCCCGACGACTATCCCGAGCCCGAGGTGATCCTCCTGCTCCACCGCGCCGGCCTGCGCGTCGTCGAGGTGCCCGTGGCCATGAACGCTCGCGCCGGCGGACGCACCAGCATCCCGTTCTGGCGCGGCGTCTTCTACATCTTCAAGGTCAGCCTGGCGCTGCTGCTGAACACGATCCGTCAGCCCTGGCCCACACGACTGACCACGGGAGAACCGTCATGATCGATCCCCTGATCCTGCGCAGCCTCATCGTCCTGGCCATCGGCGGCGGGCTGCTGCTCATGGCCGTCCGCAGCCTCCGCGCCCAACGCCTCAAGGAACGCTACGCCGTCCTCTTCGCCCTGCTCGGCGTCCCGTTCCTCATCCTCGCCATCTGGCGCGACGGCGTCGGCCAGCTCGCCCTGTGGCTCGACATCGACTACCGAACCTTCGCGCTGCTGATCGTCACCGTCTTCGTCGTCGTGATGAACTTCAAGCTGCTGTCGATCGTCAGCGTCCAGGACCGCCGCCTCACCACGCTGGCCCAGACCGTCGCCCTGCTGCGCCACGAGATCTCCTCACGGCGCAACACGGAGCGGTGACACCTGATCCACGGCGCCGCGAGGGGCCGAATCCGATCACGGCTCGAGCAGGACCTTGATCACGCCCGGCTTCGCCGCGGCCTGCAACGCCTCCACGCCGTCCGACAGCTTCATCCGCCGGCTGATCAGGCTCACCACGTCCACGCTCTGAGCCGACAACGCCTCCAGCGCCACCGGGAACGGCCCGCACCGGCTGCCGATCAGCCTGATCTCGTGGATCACCAGCGGCGACAGGTCCAGCGGCTCGCCCTGACGATCCGCCGCCACCGTCGTCTTCATCACGATCGTACCCCGCGGCCGCACCATCCCCATCGCGATCCTGAGCCCCTCGGCCGAGCCCGTGCAGTCCACCACGATGTCCTGGTCCTGCCGCAGGCCCACGTCCTCCAGCGGCCGGTGCTTGACGCCCCATTTCTCGCAGAGCTGCAGCTTCTGCGCGTGCTTGCCCACGCACCGCACCGTCGCGTTGAGCTGGCTGGTCACCTGCGCGCACAGCAGGCCCAGCCGGCCGTCGCCGAGGATGGTGATGTAAGGCCGGCCCTCCACCGTGAGCTGCCGCAGCACCTGGTACGCCGCCGCGAGCGGTTCGGTGAACACCGCGTGGTCGTCGTCCACGTGTTCCGGCACTTCCAGCAGGTTCGCCAGCGGCAGCGTGAACCGTTCGGCGAAGCAGCCGTCGCGCCCCTGAATCCCCAGCACCGTCCGCTGCCGGCAGTGCTCCTTCAGGCCCGCGCGGCACATGTCGCACTTGCCGCACACGCAGTTGATCGTTCCGACCACCCGCTTGCCCAGCCATTTTTTTCCACCGCGGCCGGTCGCCTGCTCGACCACGCCAACGAACTCGTGACCCAGCACGCCCTTGAATCCCATATACCCGCGGCACAGCTCCAGGTCCGTCGCGCAGACGCCCATCCGCAGCGGGCGGATCAACGCCTCGCCGTCGCTGACCTTCGGCGCGGGACGGTTCGTCTGCACGCGCGCCTGCTTGCCGTCGAATACCAGGGCCTTCACCGGGTCGCCGCCTTTCTGTTGCCGCCGAGTGGTCGTGAGCGTGGTCGCGTCAGGGGGCCGGTTTCATCATCGGCCGATCGACCTGGGGCCGTGCAGCCGCGACGGGGTCGGCGGGTCGAGTCGATACACTACCGCCCATGGCCGACGCAAGCCCGCCGCCCGCCTCGGATCCGCTACGGATCACCATCCTGGCCAACCACCGCAAGCCCGGCGTGACCGACGCGCTGCGCGACTTTCTGCCGTGGCTGCGCGACCGCGCCCGCGTCGTGGCCGAGCTCGACGCCTTCGGGTCCGACGATCACGACGTCGAGGCCCTTCCGCCGGCCGACTTCGCGATCGTGCTCGGCGGCGACGGCACCATGCTCGCCCAGGCCCGCCGCCTGATCGACCGCGACCTGCCGCTGCTGGGGGTCAACTTCGGCAAGCTCGGCTTTCTCGCCGAGTTCACGCTCGACGACGTGCGGGCGCACTGGTCGGCGATCGCCGGGGGGCACTGCCGCCGCTCGACGCGCCTGCTCGTCGAGGCCTCGGTGTTCGCCACCGACGCGCCCGAGTGGGGCCTGGCCCGGGCCGACGGCGGCGAGGCGTCGTCGCCGGTTTTCACCGCGGTGGCCATGAACGACGCCGTCGTCACCGCCGGCCCGCCTTACCGCATGATCGAGCTGGAGCTGGCCATCGAGCCGCGGCAGACCGGCGGCAGCGCCACGACCCTGACCGGCGACGGCGTCATCCTCGCCACGCCCTCGGGTTCCACCGCATACAACCTCGCCGCCGGCGGGCCCATCGTCAGCCCCGGCATCGAGGCCCTGTGCATCACCGCCATCTGCCCCCACTCCCTGGCCGCCCGACCCATCGTCTGCCACGCCGACTGCGAGCTCTGGCTCGCCGTCCGCCGCGCCAACCCCGGCACCGAGCTGGTCCTCGACGGCCAGGAGAGCTGCCGCCTCCGCCCGGGCCAGCAGGTCCGTGTCCGCCGCCACCCCCGCACCGTCACGCTGATTCACAACCCCGACTACAACTACTGGCGGATGCTCTCGCACAAGATGCACTGGGCCGCGAGGCCGCGCAGCCGCTGACCCCCGCCACCGGCCCGTCCGCGCCGCCGGGCAACACCCCGTAAGCCCTCAGCTTACCTAGCTTTACAACATCGCTCATCCGGACGCGAATAACTTTCCCGACAAGAAAAAAATCGCTTCGCAACCGGCAAATTGCCATGGCGTCGGCCACAAACCACGGGTATCATGTATGAGGTGAAACCTTCGCGCCCCGCCGGGCATCCTCCGAGGCCGGTCATAGCGGATGCAGCGGGACGCGGGAGTTAGGTTTCGATGACGCGCGACGAATCGTGCTTGCAGTTCCCGGCTCGTGGCGTTAGGATGGTTTCCGTGAAGGGTTTGTGCTGGAAGGGAAGAAACCACGTCGTGCTTGTGTGTTGCAGGGCGCGACTTTCCAGCGGAACGGAGAAGAGAAGTCAACGGATTTACGACGCGGCTTGACCGACAGGCTGGTTCTCGGCCGGTCCCCATCCCCGCGTCGCGCACAGGAGCAGGAGGTACCGACCACTCGTCCGGAACAGATCGAGCTGAGGGGGGCCACTCAGCACACCGTTCGCGTCTGACGTACCCCCCTCGCCGTGAGCCCGGCGACACAAGATGAGCAAAGGACCAAACACGAGCCGATCGGCGGGGCGTCCCGTGGGGGCTCGTGAGCTGAGTCGAGTTGAGGTGGACCGCCGCGGTTGGCGGTCGCGACAGGCAAGAGTTCAGTGGAGTCCATTTTGGAGAGAGAAAAGGAGATCATTGGATGAACATCAAGAATCTTTTGGTAGGTAGTGTGGCTGCTTTGGGAGTGGCGACGTCGGCGTCGGCGATCCCCACGGTGGAGTTCATTCTCCAGCCGGGGTCGGAGCCGGGGTCGTTTGAGCTGCTCGCCGATGTCAGCGAGGGCGACAACTTCGGTCTGGCCTTCTTCGGCGTGGAGCTGACCGGCATCGCGACGAACAAGGTCGAGGCGCCCGAGGCCCTGACGAGCATCGGCTTTGCCGGGTTCGCCGGGGACGAGTCGGTTCCGGACGCGGCTCAGATCTTCAGCTCGCAGTCCCTGACCAACCCCGCGACGCTTGTGCGCGGCATCGGTCAGGCTCCGGGCTCGATCCCCGACGTGCAGCCGTTCCCCGGCAACCGAAACCCCGATTTCGGCGCTCCGGTCCTGCTCGCCACGGGCACGCTCAGCGGTGACATCACCGAGGTCGAGGCCGTTCAGATCGAGGCCAACGTGTTCGCCGAAGCGACCGGCACGTCCGTCCTGGGCAGCCAGGAAGGCAACGTCGAAACGTCCCTGACCATCATCCCCGAGCCGGCGACGGTCGGGCTGATGGGTCTGGGCGCGCTCGCCGTGCTCCGCCGTCGTACCGCGTAAGACTGTCGGCCACACTACGTCAAGAAGAATCTCCAGCAACGACCGGCTCCCTGAGCCGGTCGTTGTCTTTTTGCGCACGCCCGGGTCCGTGACGACGCGAACGGCGGGACCGGATCACGGGATCGGCCGGATGGAACGAACGACTGTTTGCCGAACAGCTCTGACGGTGAGACTGACCGCGGCCGGTCGCAGCCCGTGACGGAGCCCGCTCGGCGGACGGAATCGGTGTCGGCGTGCGCGAAGACGCTGGATCGAGGGGGTATGATGCGTCGCCTGACAGCGTGCGGCGTGAGTGAGCCGCGGCGGGGACTCGTCGGCGCGTTTGAGGTCGTTCCCGATGGGCACGAAGTGGTTTTTTCTGATCTCGGGTCTGCTGCTGGCGGCGGTGAGCGTCTTCGCGGTCGCGACGCTGCCGGGCGTGCAGAGTGATCGGCCGGTCATCTACTGGAACACGGACGCGAACCCGGCGCGGGAGCTGCAGGTCGAGCTGTTCGAGCGGTGGCTGGTCGATCGCGGCTACGAGCCGGTGGACCTGCGCGTGGACACGAACAACGCCGGGGTGATGAAGGTGATCATCCAGTCGGCGGCTGGGGTCAGCAGCGAGCTGGTGGACATCTACGGGGGCGGGCAGTTGCGGCAGTACGTGGCGGCGGGGGTGCTGCTGGACGTGACGGACCACGCCTCGCGGTACGGCTTTGAGCCGGACAAGACGTACGCGGCGGCGCACCCCGAGATCGTGGTGGACGGGCGGCAGTACAGCTTTCCGTGCAACGTCTCGAGCGGGCCGCTGACGCTCAACCGCCGGCTGCTGGAGCGGGAGGGGCTGCCGCTGCCGAAGTTCGACTGGACGTGGGACGAGTTTCTCGAGTGGGCGCTGGCGGTGAAGAAGACGGACGATCGCGGGCGGGTGGTGCGTTACGCGTTGATGCCGTTCGAGCCGCTGCACGTCTGGCAGACCAACGGGGCGTCGATCTTCAACGAGACGATGACGCGGTGCGTGCTGGACAGCGAGGCGGCGCTGGAGGCGTCGCGTTTCTTTTACAGCCTGATGTTCGAGCACGAGGTGATGCCGACGACGTTCGTGCGGGACGCGATGGCGTCGGAGAGCGGGTACGGCGGGCCCATGCTGCAGTGGATCGGTTCCGAGCGCGTGGTGGGGGCGAAGGTGGGGCGTTTCGGGCTGATCCAGCTTCGGCGGTTCGAGAACTTTGCGCCGGACGTCGCTCTGGTGCCGCACAAGGTCATGCCGATGCAGCGTGTGGGGGCGCGGTCGGCGGGGATCAGCGCGTCGGTCGAGAACCCGGAGCTGGCTTTGCGGTTCCTGGAGTTCCTGGCCGATGAGCCGTACAACCGGATGATCGTGCAGGACAGCGACGCGTTGCCGCCGAACCCCGCCGCGGCGCAGTCGCCCGAGTTCCGCAACCCGCCGCGGTTCCCGTCCGAGCACGGCGTTCATGAGAAGTACTCGCGCTCGGCGCTGGAGCACGGGGTAGGCTCCGAGTACAGCCCGTTCGTGAGCCCGTACACGGTCGGGCGATTGCTCGAGCGATACGACTCGGGGGTGCAGAGCCGGTCGCTGAGCATCGAGGAGGCGATGCGTCGGATGACCGACGAGATCAATCGGGAGATCGAGCGGACGATCCGGCGTGACGAGAAGCTGCGAGCGCGGTACGAGGCGGCGTTGGAGCGGCAGGAGCGGATCGACGCGATCAAGGCCGCGGGCGAGCCGGTGCCGGCGGCGATGATCGACAACCCGGTGCTGCGGCGGCTGCGGGAGGCCGGCCGATGAGGCGACCGCGTGGCGACGCCGGCTGGGCCCTGCTGTTCCTCGCGCCGAACTTTGTCGGCTTCCTCGCGTTCGTGGCGTTTCCGGTCGTCTTCGCCGTGGCCATGGCGTTCACCAACTGGGACCTGTCGCTGCACAACCGCTTCCGCGACGAGCCGGTGCGGTTCATCGGCCTTCAGAACTTCGTCGACCTGCTCGGGTTTCACCGGGCCGAGGATGGCTCCTGGACGCCCAACGACCGCAACTTCTGGCGGTACCTGGGCAACACGCTGTACCTGATGCTGGGGATCCCGCTGGGGATTGCCGGCTCGCTGATCTTCGCGTTGCTGCTGACCCGCCCGCTGACCCCGCGCAGCCGACGCACCGCCTGGCCCCTGGCGGCGATGAGCCTCGGCGTCGGCCTCGTCGTCGGCGGGTGGCTCTGGGCGAGCGGGTACGGCCTGATCGCGCTGCTGTTCGGCCTGCTCGCCGGCGCCGCGCCCGCCGCTTCCATCCTCGCCGGGCCCACCGTCTATCGCACCATCTTCTACCTGCCGCACTTCACCGCCGGCGTCGCCGTCTTCCTGCTCTGGAAGCACATGTACAACCCGGTGTACGGCCCGATCAATCAGGCGCTGCGGCCCGTGCTCGACGCCCTGGCCGACCTGGTCCACGCCACGCCCGCGCCGCTGTGGGGCGGGCTGGGCCTGCTGCTGCAGCTCGCCGGGCTCGTCGCGATCCTCTGGCTCGGGTTTCTGGCGTTGCGCAACTGGGCGATGGCCGAGAGCGGCCTGGGCGCGACGCTGCTGGCCCTGGCCGGCGTCGTCGTGCTCGGGCTCGTCCTGCTCGGCCTCGGCGTGGTCACGGCCAGACTGCCGGACATGGCCGCCGACGGGCTCGAACCCCCACGCTGGCTCGGCACCGTCGCCTGGGCCAAGCCCGCCCTGATCATCATGTCCCTCTGGGCCGCCGTCGGGTCCAACAACATGCTTCTCTACATCGCCGGGCTCAGCAATGTCCCCCCCGAGCTTTACGAGGCCGCCGACATCGACGGCGCCGGCCGCTGGCAACGCTTCTGGCACGTCACCTGGCCCCAGCTCGCCCCCACCACCTTCTTCATCGTCATCATGTCCGTCATCGGCGGGCTCCAGGGCGGCTTCGAGCAGGCCCGCACCATGACCCAGGGCGGGCCCTTCGGCTCGACCACCACCCTCGCCTACTACGTCTACACCGAGGGCTTCGAGACCGGCCGGCTCGGGTACGGCTCGGCCATCGCCCTGACCATGTTCGTCATGATCTTCACCCTCACCGCCATCAACTATCGTTTCGGCAATCGCTATGTCAATGATTGACCGACAACCCGCCCAGCCCGCCGGCGCCCCCGATACCCCGCCGGTCCAGGCCTCCGTCGCCCAGCGCTCGGCCGAACGCGACCGCGCCGCCCGCCCACGCCACCGTCGCGACCTGGCCTCACTGCTGCTCAAGCACGCCGTCCTCCTGGCGATCGGCGTCACCATGGCCCTGCCCTTTATCTGGATGGTCCTGACCAGCCTCAAGCCCTTCGAGGAGGTCCAACTGGCCACCTGGATCCCCCGCGACTGGCGGCCTGCGAACTTCCCCGAGGTCTTCAAGGCCCTGCGCTACGGCCGACTGCTCAGCCAGGACACCGGCGACTGGACCCTCTGGCAGTACGTCACCGAGTCCGCCTTCATGCGCTACTACTTCAACAGCCTCTACGTCGCCGCCGTCGTCACCTTCCTTCAGTGCCTGACCAGCGCCATGGCCGCCTACGCCTTCAGCCGCCTCCAGTGGCGCGGCCGCGACGCCGTCTTCCTGCTCTACCTGGCCACCATGATGATCCCCGGCCTGGTCCTGATGATCCCCAACTACCAGATCATGATCCAGCTCGACTGGGTCGACAGCTACGCCGGGCTGATCATCCCCGCCGCCTTCACCGCCTTCGGCACCTTCCTGCTTCGGCAGTTCATGATCACCATCCCCTCCAGCCTCGACGAGGCCGCCGCCATCGACGGCGCCTCGCGCTGGCGCACCTTCTGGGACGTCATCGTCCCCCTGGCCCGGCCCGGGCTCATCGTCCTGTGCATCTTCACCTTCATCGGCACCTACAACAGCTTCTTCTGGCCCCTGGTCATGCTCCGCACCCAGGCCAGGTACACCCTGCCCGTCGGCCTGCTGTTCTTCGACTCCAGCCAGGGCCAGGAGACCCAACTGCTCATGGCCGCCGTCACCATGTCCGTCATCCCCCTGATCCTGCTGTTCGTCTTCCTTCAGCGGTACCTGGTCCGCGGCATCCAGCTCGGCGCCGTCAAGGGCTGAGCGGGGCCGCGCCGCCCGCATCACACGCCGCCCGCATCACGCGCCGCCCGCCCCATACCCAGCCCTTGGCGCTCTTGGCGCTTGACGGTTATCCCGCGTTTGCCTGCCCGTCGCGCCCGCGCAGCTTGAAGAACCGCTCCGCGTTCGCGTCCATCGCGGCGGTGAAGTTCTCCGGCGGTTATGTGCGGCGCCTCGTCCAGAGCGCCGCGACGACGCACGGAGCCAGCACGATCAGCGAGAGAAGGGCGGCACGTGGGCTCGACCAACCCCAAGCGTTCGACCGGTCGATCGTGTTTGCCAAGATGAGTAGGAATGATCCGACGGCCAACACGAAGATCACGACCGATGCCGCGGTGGTGAGCATTGCCATGAACCAGATCGCCGCGGCGCGGCTCGTCGTCACCCGCCTGACAAGAATCGCAGGCACAAGCCACAGTATCGCGAAGAGTCCTGTGAACGCGGCCGCGCTGGCGAGGTCAGGCCCCATCCAGCGCCGCCACAGGATCGGCCAAACCATTCCTTCGTCAAGGCGTTGGCGGATTATCTCCAGCGCCGCTGAGATGTCATGGGACATCATGGCGAACAGGAACGTTACAAACCCGAGCGCCACGGCAAAGGGGACGAGGTGAAGCCAACGTAACGGTTTGGATGAAGAACGGCATGCGATCATTTCGGCAGTAATGGCGTCGTTCATGACTTACCTCGCTGGAAGAGGAAACGGGCGTTCAAGCTCACAATTTAGTCGGCATCATGGGGATATCCGTCGCATTATCTGACGATATCGGCATCCAGACAAGACCGTTGCATGTTTTTTCTGAGGCTTCATCCGTTCGGTGCATTGCTTATCCCTGCACGTAGAAATCTGGCGCTCTTGGCGCCTTGGCGGTTTAGCGTTCAGACGTCGGGCGCTTGACGGTTATCCCGCGTTTGCCTGCTCGTGGCGCCCGGGGAGTTGGAAGAACCGCTCCGCGTTCGCGTCCACCGCGGCGGTGAACTCCTCGACGGCCATGCCGCGACGCCGGGCGAGGAACTCGGCGACGTGCACGACGTAGCGCGGCTCGTTCGGCCGGACCTTTCGGTGCGGCTCGGGCGTCAGGTAGGGCGAGTCGGTCTCGACCATGAGCCGATCGAGCGGGGCGCGGTCGGCCGCTTCGGCGATGTTGCGGGCGTTGGCGAAGGTGACGATGCCGGTGAAGCTGACCATCGCGCCGCGGTCGAGCACGCGGGTGACCTCGTCGGTGTTACCGGTGAAGCAGTGGAAGACGAAGCGTGCGGCGTCGCCGGGCAGGGCGGCGTCGCGGATCATGGCCAGCGTGTCGTCGGTGGCGTCGCGGCTGTGGATGATCCCGGGCAAGTGCGGCAGCTCGCGCATGAGCCCGAGCTGGGCGGCGAACGCGGCGCGCTGGGCGTCGGGCGGCGGGTCGTCGTAGTGCCAGTCCAGCCCCATCTCGCCGAGGGCGACGACGCGGTCGTGGGCGGCCAGGTCGCGCAGGCGGCGTTGGAGCGCGTCGGCCTCCGGCCAGGCGGCGGCGTGGTGCGGGTGCAGGCCGGCCGTGGCGTAGACGCCGGCGAAGCGATGGGTCAGGGCGATCGCGCGCTCGGCGTCGTCGGGCGTCGTGCCGACGGTGATCATTCGGTCCACGCCGGCGTCGTGTGCGCCGCGGACCACGCCCTCGATCCGCTCGATCAGGCCGGGATACGTCAGGTGGCAGTGCGTGTCGATCATCGGGACAACTTACAGCGAAGCAGCGCGAACCGCCGAGGCGCGGAAGGCGCGGAGAGCAAACCGCGAAGGGTGGCGGAACAACGCCAAGGCGCGGAGGCGCCATGGCGCCAAGGAAGAGAACAAATGGATCGGGCGCTCGCTTCCTTGGCGCCTCATCCTCTTGGCGCCTTGGCGTTCTGTTTTGTGGCCTTCGCGTATGCGTGGCGAACCCATTCTCATCGAAGCGCGGGGGTGCGTTCGACGCGGCGGGGCGGGTGGCACTCGGTCTCGGTGCAGGCCTGGAAGGTGACGGCGATCGTCGGCGGGGAGGGTTCACCGTCGCCGGCCCAGCGCAGGCGCAGCGGGATGGTCACGCGACCCTCGTACAGGGGCATCGGCGCGTCGGCGAAGGGCAGTTGGCGCGTGGTCGGCCGGGGATAGTCGGCTTCGATCTTCCAGTCGGAGCCGGTGGCCTCGATCCGCGTGGGGATCAGCGGATCGGGCGCGCCCGGGCCGTTGACGTGATAACCCGCAGCGATGTCGAGCGTGACGGTGGCGTCGGCCTCGGTCGCGCCGGCGGGCAGGGAGGCCGGCGTGAGGGTGACGGCGACCTCGTCCGACGAGGTTTCGCCCGGCGTGGGCGAGGCCGTGCGGTCGGCCGCATCCGCGGCCGCACCGGCCTCCAGCGCCCGCAGCAGAGCGTGCTGCATGTGCGCCATCACCTGGCCGGTCTGACGCATCGGCTCGACGAACGAGCGCAGGTCGCGCTCGGCGCGCTGCCGCCACGACGGGTCGCCGGTCAACTCCGCCAGGTCGAGCAGGTTGTGGATCATCTGACTGTTGCCCGAGGGCACGGCCCCGTCGTGGACGCCGCGGGTGCGAACGAACAGGTCGGTCTGGTCGGCGAGGGTGTCGAAGTACCCGCCGTGCTCGGCGGCGAAGCGGTCGATCGCCGCGCGTGTGTACTGCGTGGCCAGTTCGAGCCAGCGTGATTCGTCGGGTCGGGCGCGGTGCAGGGCGATCAGGCCGTGCACGAAGAACGCGTAGTCCTCGAGGAAGGCGGGGATCTTGGCCTGGCCCTTTCGCATGGTGCGGTAGAGCCCGCCGTCGTCGGTGGTCATGTGCTCGAGGATGGCGTCGGCGGCGCGGGCGGCGGCGTCGGTGTAGGCCGACTCGTCCAGCACGCGTCCCGCGGCGGCGAGGCCCGCGATCATCAGCCCGTTCCACGAGACCAGCACCTTGTCGTCCGTGCCGGGCTGCTCACGCCGATCGCGGACCGCCAGGAGCGCGGCGTTGATCCGCCGCCGCTCGTCCTCGATCTGATCCAGCGGCACGCCGCGGTCCTCGGCCCACTCGGTCAGCGGCCGGGGCAGGTAGAGGACGTTGGCGGGCTCGGCGTCGGGGTCGTGCGGGTCGCGGAAGTTGGTGCCACGGTCCAGGCCGTAGAGCCGCACGGCGAAGTCAGCCAGCGTCGGGTCGTCGATCGCCTCGTGGACCTGCGGCTCGGTCCAGAGGTAGTTGCCGCCCTCGCGGGCGTTGACCTCGGCGTCCTGGGCGGACCAGAAGGCGCCGGTCGGGTCGGTCATCTCGCGGAGGACGTAGTCGGCGGTCTCGCGGAGGACGCGGGCGTAGGGGCGTGCGGGGGGGTGGTCGGGGTCGAGCGTGATGGCGTGGGCGTAGAGCTCGAGCAGTTGC
>CAYSIX010000041.1:0-678 GCA_964431205.1 uncultured Phycisphaeraceae bacterium | reverse complement strand
AGAGCATCTTCTCGAAGTGGGGGACGAGCCACCGGGCGTCGGTGGAGTAACGGTGGAACCCGCCGCCGACCTGGTCGTACATCCCGCCGCGGGCCATGCGGTCGAGGGTGTGGCGGATGGCGTGCACGAGGTCGGGGTCGGGGTTGTGGCGGTGGACGGCGAGGAGGAAGGCGAGGTTGTTGGGCGTGGGGAACTTGGGCGCGCCGCCGAAGCCGCCGTGCTCGTGGTCGTAGGTGCGGAGGATGGCGTTGGCGGCGGACCGGACGGGGTCGGGATCGAGCTCGCCGGTGGTGGTCTGGCCGGAGAGGTGGCGTTGGATCAGGGCGGTGATCTGATCGGCCTGCTTCAGGAGCGGCTCGCGGCGGTTCTGCCAGGCGTCGTGGACGGCGTCGAGGACCTGGGGGAAGCTGGGCATGCCGTGCTTCGGCTCGGGGGGGAAGTAGGTGCCGGCGAAGAAGGGGCGGAGGCCGGGGTCGTCGGCGCCGGCGGCGCCGGGCGGGGTGAGGAACACGCTCATGGGCCAGCCGCCGTGGCCGGTCATGACCTGCGTCGCGGTCATGTAGATGTCGTCGACGTCGGGCCGTTCCTCGCGGTCGACCTTGATGTTGATGAACTTCTCGTTCATCTGCCGGGCAATTTCGGGGTCCTCGAAGACCTGCCGCTCCATGACGTGGCACC
>CAYSIX010000040.1:17633-22533 GCA_964431205.1 uncultured Phycisphaeraceae bacterium | reverse complement strand
ATCGGCCCATCCCGCTCCGCCCGGCCAATCGGGCGCGGTAAATGTCTTCACCCTGGTTGCGTACATCTTCAATGCCTCCCGTTCGCACGCTTGATCCAATCGCCGCGGGTGGAAGCCCGCGGTTCTCGTGGCTCCCGCGATTCGCCCGGGCCGGACCGCAGCGAGGCACGGGCGAGGGTTCTGGTCCTGATTCGCATCCCCGGAGCCATGGGCCGGAGCCCGCGGTGCGCCACGTCGCCGGTCGCTCGGCCGCGGTTCGCCCCGCGCCCGCCGGGGTATGATGCCCCACCGATGCCGCTCGACGCGCTGGACATCCTCGGCTCGACCGGCCCGATCGCCCGCCGCCTCGGCGACCGCTTCGAGCACCGGCCGCAGCAGCTCGAGATGGCCGCCGCCGTCCGCGACACCCTCCGCCGCGGCGGCACCCTCGCCGTCGAGGCCGGCACCGGCATCGGCAAGTCCTTCGCCTACCTCCTGCCCGCCATCGAGCACGTCGTCGCGACCGACGACCGCGACCGACGCCGACGCGTCGTCCTCTCCACCCACACGATCGCCCTGCAGGAACAACTGATCCACAAGGACATCCCGCTGCTCCGGGCCGTCGTCCCCGACGAGTTCTCCGCCGTGCTCGCCAAGGGCCGGGGCAACTACCTCTCGCTCCGCCGCATGACCCGCGCCTGGGAACGGCAGGCCCAGCTCTTCGACGACTCGGCCAGCTTCCGGGCGCTCGAAGCGATCCTCGACTGGTCCGAGGCGACCGACGACGGCTCGCTCGCCACGCTCCCGCAACTGCCCGCGCCCGCTGTCTGGCGCGACGTGCAGAGCGACGCGGAGGACTGCCTCGGCCGCCGCTGCCCCACGTACAAGAAGTGCTTCTACCAGAACGCCCGCCGGCGCATGCAGCACGCCGACCTGCTCGTGGTCAACCACGCCCTGTTCTTCGCGGACCTGGCCCTGCGCGAGGCCGGCCACGGCATCCTGCCGGCTTACGACGCCGTCGTGCTCGACGAGGCGCACACGGTCGAGGCCGTGGCGGGCGAGCACTTCGGCCTCTCGGTCACGCGATACCAGGCGTTCTACCTGCTGTCGCGCCTGCATCACACCCGCGGGCGCAAGGGCCTGCTCGTCACGCTCGCGCCCAAGGCCGACGCCCGCCTGATCAACGACGCCGTCGAGGCCGTCGAGAACGCCCGCCACGCCTCCGACGCGTTCTTCGACAACCTCATGACCTGGCAGGAGCAGTACGGCAGAAGCAACGGGCGCATCGACGAGCCGCGCCCGGTCGACAACCCGCTCAGCCCCGCGCTGCGCGAGCTGGCGATCCGCCTCCGCCGCCTGGTCGATCACCTGGACGAGGAGGACGACCGCCTCGAGCTGCGCGGCTACGCCGAACGCGCCGAGATCATCGGCGGCGCCGTCACCGCCCTGATCGACCAGACCGTGCCCGACAGCGTGTACTGGCTCGACGTGGACCGCACCCGTCGCTCGCCGCGCGTCGAGCTGGCCTGCTCGCCGATCGAGGTCGGCCCGCTGCTGCGCCAGCGCCTCTTCGAGGCGAAGACCGCACGCGACGAACCGCTGGCCGTCATCCTCACCTCCGCCACGCTCGCCACCGCCGCGACGCGCTCTGACCTCGGACACGGGACCAGGACGCCCGGTGATGGCCGGGAGCGCAGTGACCGGCCTTCGCCGGGATCTTTCCAGACGCCGCGGGATGGCCGCGAGTCTTCGACCGGCCTTCGCCGGGATCCCCCGGATCCCCATCCCGGCTTCGCCCACCTCATTCAACGCCTCGGCTGCCACGACGCCAGCACCCTCCTGCTCGGCTCGCCCTTCGACTACCAAACCCAGGCCACGCTCGTGATCGACGCCGCCCTGCCCGAGCCCCAGGCCGCCGCCTACTTCGACCGCCTCGCGCCCGCCGTCCTCCACCAGCTCGACGAGACCGACGGCGGCGCGTTCGTCCTGCTGACCAGCTACGCCGCGCTGCGCCGCCTCGCCGACTGGCTCCGCCCACGCCTGGCCCAGCGCGGCATGCCCCTGCTCGTCCAGGGCGACGGCGCCCAACGATCCGAGCTGCTCGCTCGCTTCCGCGACGACCGCCGCAGCGTCCTGCTCGGCACCGACACCTTCTGGCAGGGCGTCGACGTGCCCGGCGACGCCCTGCGCAACGTCATCATCACCCGCCTGCCCTTCGCCGTCCCCGACCGGCCGCTCACCGAGGCCCGCCTCCAACGCATCCGCGCCCGCGGCGGCAACCCCTTCGCCGAGTACTCCCTGCCCGAGGCCGTCCTCAAGTTCAAGCAGGGCTTCGGCCGGCTCATCCGCAGCCGTTCCGACACCGGCCGCGTCGCCGTCCTCGACTCCCGCATCCTCTCGAAACCGTATGGCCGACGCTTCATCGACGCCCTGCCCCCCATCCGCGTCGAGGTGCTGGAACAGGCCGTCACCCTCACCGCCCCACACCCCGATCTCCACTGACACCGCCTCCGCGCCCCACGCCGTTGTTCCCCAACCGCGGCCAAGCCGCGTCGCTTCCTGACGCCGCACGCACCCGGCCACCCGCTCGTCGGTCCGCAACTGGTATCGAACTGGTCCGGAAACTGGTCTGCTTTGCCCCGCGCGCTCGTCCAAACCGGACCAGTGGTCCAGTGGCCGAGTGGGCAGGGTGCCAGGTGACCGAGTCATGCCATGATGGCGTGACGAAGTCAGTGACGCCGTCGACGACCCGTTCCAGCCTTCCAGTTGTCCAGATTTCCAGGTTTTCAAGCTTGCACCTCGAACTTTGCACGCTCGACGTCTTCACCCTTGGCCGCCCGGTCGCTTGCGTGCGCGCGCTGGCGACACGCCTTGTGAATCCGTTCCCCAAATCCTTGTGTCCACACGCCTTGTCTTCCCTTCGCCGCCGTGGCCTTACGCCATGACGTGTCGTGCAGTGGCGGCACCCGTGCGCGCGCTGCAGACGGTCTGCGTCAAACCGCATGTACAATCGTCAGGAGATGTTGATGCCGGTTCGAAATCGTCGCCTTCTGGCGAAGCTGCACACGCTCCGCAGGCGACCTGCCGTTCGGCAGTTGCTCGTGGCAGTGATGCTTGCCCTCGTCGGCTGCTCGCGTGCGCCGGAGTCGGCCGAGCCGGCGCCTACGCCCCAGCCCGCGATCGCCGATCTGCCGGTGCAGATCACGCTCCGCCAGCGATCCACAGCCACGGTGCCCGGTTCCGACCCGCCGCTCCGGCTGACCATCGACGACGTCACCCGCGGGCAGGTCATGGCGTCGCTGGCGCATGAGGGCGGGGAGGGGCTGCTCGGCCCCGTGTCATTCACGCCGGGTCACTCGGAAGGATTCCGTGTGGGCGAGGCGGAATACGAGCTGTCACTGACGAAGCTTGACAACGTCCTGATCGGCGAAGACTCGGCCACCTTCGTCATCTCCGAAGCCGGCAGTGTCGAGCTGTCGGAGACCGGGAAGATCGAGCGTCTGATCGCCATCATCGCCGCGATGGAGGACGCCGTGTTTATCCGTAACGGTGACGAGCACAGCGCAGAAGATGCGGCCGACCACCTGCGCAGCAAGTGGCGGTGGAAGGCAGGCGAGATCGAAACCGCCGAGCAGTTCATCGATGAGGTGGCGACCCGATCGTCTCAGACCGGTGAGCCATACCGCATCCGCCTGCCTGACGGGACCGTGGTGCCAACGGGTGAGTACCTGCGCGAGCGGCTGGAGCAGATGGGAGGCTCGGATTCGCACGCCTTGGATCATTGACTCGTCGTGATGCATCCCCCCGGCTCAACTGAACCCTCGGCCGCGTCTGGCCGATGCTTCCGGGAGTGTCTGCGCGTGCTGGTCGGGGCGGGAGGATCGGCGATGGATCGGATGGACGGCGAGCCGGTGCCGGCGGGGCACGGGTCGCTGACGGCGTGGCGGGCGTCAGTGTCGTTCGGCCCTCACCCCGACCCTCTCCCGGGGGGAGAGGGAGAAGTAGGGCGGTTCGCTTGTCGAACCAGTACAAACACGTGTGGGGTCGGCACCCTCTCCCCCCGGGAGAGGGCTGGGGTGAGGGCGGTCAACGTAAGACGTCCGATTGCCGTGGCGGACGGGTCGGCGTGAAGCCTTCCGCGACTTTCGTCTGGCCGGCCCCGAGTGAACGCGCCGTGTGGAGAATGTGCTCGGCCACGGCCGCCGGATCGCGTAACACATCGTCGTTGGTGACGCGCAGCACGCACAGGCCGCGCGCTTGAAGGTGCTCGGTGCGTTGTGCGTCGGCCTCGGCGCATCCGCTATGGCTCATGCCGTCGAGCTCAACGACGAGGCGCGCCTCCTCGCAGAGGAAATCGACGAGGTACCGCCCGACAGGTACTTGGCGGCGAAACTTCAGTCCGCCGCAGCGACGCGCCCGCAGACGGCTCCAGAGTCGGCGCTCGGGGACGGGCATGTCGCGGCGGAGGCGGCGAGCCCGCGTGGTTCCCGACGGATCGGTGTACGGGTTAGACCGATGCGGCATAGGTAACCTCGTGATGGGCCGGTATGGTAGCAGAGCGTCGGGCGGCGGACACCGTCAAGGCTGGGATGTTCAACGGCGTGGCGGACGTCAGTGTCGTTCGGCCCTCACCCCGACCCTCTCCCGGGGGGAGAGGGGGAGGATGCGTGGTGGGCGTCAGTGTCGTTCGGCCCTCTCCCCGACCCTCTCCCGGAGGGAGAGGGGGAGGATGCATGGCGGGCGTCAGTGTCGTTCGGCCCTCACCCCGACCCTCTCCCGGGGGGAGAGGGGGAGGATGCGTGGTGGGCGTCAGTGTCGTTCGGCCCTCTCCCCGACCCTCTCCCGGAGGGAGAGGGGGAGGATGCATGGCGGGCGTCAGTGTCGTTCGGCCCTCACCCCGACCCTCTCCCGGGGGGAGAGG